>NZ_JAWRXA010000004.1:0-460392 GCF_046535275.1 Chryseobacterium sp. SIMBA_029 | reverse complement strand
CAGGTCTTTTCAAATAGCCACGAGATAAGCCAGCTCCAGATACATATAATTTGCCACTAACCCCAACTGGTACTACCCTCAAATCCTCATCCAGAATATAAACCCGAGTATTAGATATAGGACGCCCGATAGGGATCGTTAAGTAATCATCACGATCTTTCAGTTTGAAAATACTTGTACATACAGAATATTCTGTCGGCCCATAAGCATTGTAATAGTTTATTCCAAGTCCAACTATTTCTTTCGCTTTGACAGGATTTGCAGATTCTCCCGCTGTAATAATTGTCTTTAGATTCTTAAAATCTCCACCTGATAATAATTCCAGATAACTTGGTGGAAAAGTAACAATAGTAGATTGTGTTTTTTCCAAAAATAAAATAAACTGATCTTTATCTTTTTGCTCTTCTTCTCTAGGAATGCATAAGGTTGCGCCAGAGTACAAACTCATCATGATTTCAGAAATGGAAGCATCAAATGCAACAGAAGCAAACCACACGATATTGTCTTCCGAAGTAACTCCAAATGCCCTTATTTGGTCTAAAGACATATTGATATTACTATGATGTTCAACCAAAACGCCTTTTGGTTGACCTGTAGATCCAGATGTATAAATCAAATAAGCAATATCATTGGGATGTATTGTTATATTAAGATTATATATTTGCTCTAATTGAACTTCGTCAGATTCTAAAGAAACATACGGCTGATGAATAGCTAATGCTTGAATACTATTTTTTTTGCTTAACAATAATTTCGCATCACTATCTTCTAAGATATAATCAATTCTATCTTTAGGGTAATTAATATCAATTGGTAAATAAATGCACCCTAATTTTTTAATTGCTAACAAAGAAATCAATAGGTCTTCTGATTTAGGCAATAGAGTTGCAATAACATGCCCATGCCCTATCAAATGATTATTCTTTATATAATGAGCAACTTGATTTACTTTCTCATTAAGTTGTTTATAAGTTAGTTTTCTATTTTCAAAAACAACTGCTATGTTATTAGGTGTATTTTCTACCTGTTCTTCAAATAGTTGAACTATAGTTTTTTCTTTTGGATACTCAAAAGAAGTATTATTAAACTCTAAAAGTAATTGATGACGCTCTTTATTATCAATAAGAGAATACTCTTTACTATGCTTATTGAGGAGGTCTTTATAATTCAAAAGTATATCTATGAAATTTTTTAATAGACTTTCAATAACATAATTATGATAATTTTCATTATAAAAAACCGTGAAAATTATATTGTCTTCTAACTCTTCATATAATAAAGACAGGTCATCTATTAAAGTTTCTGTTTTTTGACAAAATTGAATTGAAAATTCAGAAAAAGATTCTAAATTAAATTTTGAAGAATTGTGATCTTTATGAGAAAAAACTTCCTTAACTTCAGAAGCAGTGTTCTCTAAAAGCTCTTTAAACATTGTTGTACCTATCTCAATCTCCAACAACAAAAAATCTTCCAAGCCAATTAAATGGGATGGATATATTTTAATTACATTGTGATAATTTTCAAAATATTTATTAAGTAGGAAAGAAAAAACTGAAGAAACTATTGAAAATTTTGATAAAGGATTATTTCTTGAAATATTTATAAAATTTTCTAATCTTTCTTTTGAAATTTCTTTTTTGATACTTTTAATATCTCCCTTTGAAAAAACAGCTTTTTCCTTGTGTTTAATCTTGTTTTGCCAAAAAATATTGGATAAAATTTGAATATCAGTCATTATATTAAATGATAAGAATGTATTTCAGCTAAAAGACTCTGTTGTAATGAATCTATTCTTACACAGATCTTCTGCTTATTATCTACTTTTATAATTTCACAATCATAGTTCTCGAAAGGCCCAGAGGTTATTTTCCTTTTCTCTCCTATCTTTAAATCTTGAGTATTTTTAATTTCAACTTCTGAGAACTCATTAAGAAATATCTTAACTCTATTAATTTCTTCATCAGGAACCCTGACTAACCCACCATTAAACTTAATAAATAAAACAACACCTTCTATTGTTAGGGCTTTTAAATAATCTTTTATTGTGTTCAAATAAACAAAAATATAAGAGGTGAAAAGTGGTTTTTCTATGTTCTTTTTACGATCACTCCATTGTGAGAATATTTTATTAAGTGGCAGATAAACTTTAAAGTTTTGTTCTGCTAATTTTTGTGAGGTTTTTTTCTCGTAACGAGATTTGGTATAAATTACATACCATCCTTTAATGAAACTCCTATACATAATTCGTTTATTATACGGCTTCGCCCCTTCAGTCACATTTAATCGTGCTAAATCTACATTAAAAAAGGAATATTTAAACCAATGAAATCTTATATAGAAAGTGACATAAGTATAAATGTCTAATAAGAAATAATTTGTTTTTTACCCTGGTGTTTGTTGCTAAGGTAATACAAAAAAATATATCTAATCAAATTCGTTTGAATAAATTTATATTAATATTTCATAAAGTATTGATTTATAAAAAGAAAAAAATCACATATTAATAAGTGATTTGTTCAATAACACCTTATAATGATAAAAATCACACATTTTTAGGGCAAAACATTTAAGTATTTTTGCATTTTAAACCATCAAATATAATAGTGAAATGCATTTTAAAAATATAAATATTATAAAATACAAGATCAATACGTAAGAAAAAACTTTTCATAATGCTTTCTTAGAAAAGATATATTGAAATTTAAATTATGTGCCATAATCCTTTTATTTAAAATCCTTCTGGGTTAGTGGCATAATTTTATGCTTATATTAGTCCAGAACTGTGCCAGTTTTTGACGGAAAAACAAGATTATACAAAATCAGTAAATCTTCAAAAAATTAAGTACATATAACTGATTCTGCTCTAACTATCAAAAATAATGAAGAATGTTACTGTTTACTCCTAAATACAAAATTGATATGCTTCACGAAAAACAATCAGTATATTTGTATAAGACACTTTCTTAAAATGCTGACAGACAAATTCGGAAGAACAATAAATTACCTAAGACTGGCTGTTGTAGACCGGTGTAATCTCCGCTGTACCTACTGTATGCCGGAAAACGGTCTTACGTGGATTAAACAGAAAGAATTAATGACTGATGAAGAAATGCTCAGAATATGTTCTGTTTTTGCAGAATTGGGGGTCGATAAAATCAGAATAACGGGCGGAGAACCTTTTGTAAGAAAAAATATCATTGATCTTATCGGCAACTTATCCCGTTTGGAAGGGATTACTGACCTCAGTTTAACGACCAACGGGCTTCTTACTGAGCAGTATATTCCACAACTCAAAGAGTTTGGCGTAAAATCTGTCAATCTCAGCCTTGATACTTTGGATGAAGAACGCTTTTTTAAAATTACCCGCAGAAAAAGCTTTAATACCGTAATGAAAACACTGGAAGCATTATTGGAACATGACATCAAAGTAAAAGTCAACACTGTGGTAATGGAACATCAAAATATTGAAGATATCATTCCGCTGATATTTCTCACTAAACAACTTCCGATTGATGTACGCTTCATCGAAGAAATGCCTTTTAATGGAAATGACGGTGATATTTCACTAAAATGGAGCTACCCTCAAATCTATAAACACATCAGTGAACATTTTCCTCAAATAGAAAAAACAGCAGATCCTAAAAGTTCCACGTCATATAACTATAGAATTCATGGATTTATGGGTAATATAGGGATTATTGCAGCGTACACCCGTTCATTTTGCGGAGACTGCAACAGGATACGGATTACTCCTTCAGGCGTACTCAGAAGTTGTCTGTATGAAGGCACAGGAATTAATTTGAAAGATGAAATGCGTTCCGGGAAAACAGATGAAGAACTCAAAAACAGTATTATCAACTGTATACAAAACAAATCCAAAGACGGATGGGAAGCTCAAAAACTGAGTTTAACCGAGTCACAAATTCATCAATCAATGGCTACAATAGGAGGATAAAATGGAAATGATCACCGTACAACAGGCAGAAGATATCATCATGTCTCAATATCAGGATTTTGGTAATGAACCAATTTCTTATGAGGCTGCATTGGGAAGAGTGCTGGCAGAAGACCTTTTTGCAGACCGGGATTTACCACCTTTTGACAGGCCTACTGTAGATGGTATTGCGATCAGATATGCTGCTTATGAGAAAGGGATTTGTTCTTTTGCTATTAAAGCCGTCCAATCTGCTGGTGAACCCTCCTTATCTATAGATTCAGAAAATGAATGTATCGAAATCATGACCGGAGCGGCATTGGACCCTTCGGTAGATGCGGTTATCCGGTATGAAGACATCTCAATAGAAAACGGCATCGCCAGCGTCAATATTGATATTAAAAAAGGCCAGAACATTCATCTGAAGGCAAGAGATAAAAAAATGGGAGACATTCTGATCAAAGCTAACCAGATCATTACTCCTGCCATTATCGGTATTGCTTCATCTATTGGAAAAACCGTTTTATCCGTAAAAAAACTTCCAAAAATTGTCATTATTTCTACAGGAGACGAAATGGTAAGCGCAGAATCTGTTCCTACTCCATTTCAGCTAAGACGTTCTAACGGAATCACCATTCAGGCTGTATTGGAAAAATATAAAATTCATGCAGATATTCTTCACCTGAACGATGATTATGAAGACATAAAAAAAGAAATTTCCCGTTGTATAAATGAATACGACGTACTTCTTATGAGTGGCGGAGTTTCTATGGGAAAATTTGATTATTTACCCAAAGTATGTGAAGAACTGGGAATTAAGAAACTTTTTCATAAGATAAAACAAAGGCCGGGAAAACCTTTCTGGTTTGGTAAAAGCCAGCATCAGAAACTTGTTTTTGCCTTTCCCGGAAATCCAGTCTCTGTATTTATGTGTTTACACCGGTATTTTATTCCCTGGCTGGAAAAATCACTGGAAATTCCTGAATCCGGATTCCGGTTTGCTGTTTTACAGAATGATATTGATTTTCCTTTTCCGCTTCAGTATTTTGCACAGGTAAAACTCAGTGTAAATTCATCCGGGCAGCTAACTGCAGAATCAGTTGACACTAACGGGTCCGGTGATTTTTCACATCTTGCTGACACCCATGCTTTTATAGAACTGCCTATGGAACAGGCTCGTTTCAGAAAAGGAGAAGTGTATACCATATGGAAATATAATTTTTAAAGAATTTATGAAAGATTTTTCTCATCTCAATAAAAAACTGGAACCTACCATTGTTAATGTAAGCGGAAAAGCTGTTACCCATCGTAAAGCTATCGCTAAAGCAACCGTAGAACTTCCCGAAAATATTTTACAAAAGCTAAAAGAAGGTGATTTTAAAACCCCAAAAGGATCTGTTTTTCAAACCGCTATTATTGCGGGAATAATGGCTGCAAAAAAAACGGGCGAACTCATTCCGCTTTGTCATCCGATAGGTCTTGAAAACTGTGAAATAGATATTGAACTGACCGACAGCCATGAAATTGAAATTTACTGCACGGCAGAAGTGGAGGCTAAAACAGGAATTGAAATGGAAGCGCTTACTGGCGCTTCTATAGCAGCATTAACTATTTATGACATGTGTAAAGCCATGAGCCATGACATTATCATTAAAGAAATTAAATTAATCGAAAAATCCGGTGGAAAAAATGATTTCAGAAGAGCATAACAGCATTCCTTCCATTAACGGTTTGGTACTGGCGGGCGGGAAAAGCAGAAGAATGGGAACGGCAAAAGACCTGCTTCATTGGCATGGAAAAGAACAGCGCTATTTTGCAGCAGATCTGCTCGCTTCATTTTGTGATGAAGTTTTTATTTCTTGCCGACAGGATCAGCTGGAAGACTTCGATGAAGAATACAATGCACTTACTGACACCTTTCTGAATATGGGCCCTTTTGGAGGGATTCTTTCCGCGCTGCGCTCTCAGAGGAATAAAGCATGGCTGGTTGTTGCCTGTGATATGCCTTTACTGGATGAAAAATCATTGCAGATTTTATTAGAATCACGAGATCCTGAAAAAGTGGCGACTACCTACAAAAGCCCTTTTGATGGTCTACCTGAACCTTTAATTACGATCTGGGAACCCAAAAGCTATCCTCTTCTGCTGAATTTTTTAGGAATAGGAAATACCTGCCCCAGAAAGGTTTTAATCAATAGTGACACCCTTATTTTAGAACCGCATAATCCTGATGCTTTAATGAATGTGAATACTCCTGAAGAGGCTGAAAAAGCTCATAAATTTTTGAAAAAACAATAAAAAATGCCATTAATGCACGAATTCATTTACTGAAGACTTTCGTGAGCCCGTGGCAATAAAAAGAAACAAGTATGAGTGACCCGTTTGAACGCTATCAATGCCAGATGGTTTTACCGGAGTTTGGTATTTCTTCCCAGGAATTACTTCAAAATGCCAGAGTTCTGATTGTTGGTATGGGAGGTCTCGGCTGCCCTTCAGCGCAGTATCTTGCCTCTTCCGGCATAGGTACGATTGGTATTGCCGATGATGATATTGTTTCTCTAAGCAATCTGCACCGGCAGATTTTGTATACTCCGGATGACGTTGGATTGTTTAAAGTAGATGTTGCTGCTAAAAAATTAGAGCAACAAAATCCTTCTGTTTCGGTTCAGCCTTATCGTTTGAGGCTTTCTTCTTCTAATGTAATGGATTTGATTTCAGAATTTGATCTGATTATTGAAGGAACGGATAATTTTGAAACGAAATGTTTACTGAATGATGCCTGTGTTTTGGCTGGAAAACCTTTAATCTACGGGGCTATTTATCAGTATGAAGGTCAGGTAAGTGTTTGGAATATGTTACAGAAAGATGGTTCGTATTCAACGAATTACCGTGATGTATTTCCTAATGTTGAAGAATCACAGGTTCCCAACTGCAGAGAAGGTGGAGTGATCCCTACCCTTGCCGGAATCGTCGGTTGTATGCAGGCCAATGAAGCCATCAAATATGTAACCGGTTCTGAAGATATTTTAGCCGGAAAATTATGGATGATGAATGTGATGAGCGGCAGAACTCAAATTATCAAGCTAAGAAAAACCTCAGCTCCAATTACAGAGCTGCAACAAACTATTCCTTTAATAACCTTTGAATATTTTAAAGAAAATCGGGAAAATTTTAAAATTATAGATGTACGAACAGCACAGGAACATCAGGACTTTAATATAGGCGGGGACAATATCCCCGTGGAAAATCTACATGATCATTTTCAGATTATTTCTGCTGTATCCCAACCTATTGTAGTCTATTGCCAGTCCGGAAAACGCAGTGCAGAAGCTGCCAGAAAAATTAAAAAAACCTTTCCGGAAAAAGAAGTATTTTCCCTGAAAGGCGGTATCGGAAAACTCCATCCATAATCAGTCTATAATATTTTGAATAGGTTTTTGTGAAGTAGTAATCTGCTCTCCGGCCAGTTCATGGATGGTTTCATCAATCATATGACACATACTGTTCAATGCCAAATCATTCGCTTCTGTACCAAACGGATCTTCAATTTCATCTGCGATGGCTTCAAAGGCCACGAATGTATAGGCTACAAATATCACAATAAACGGCATGAACCAATCCAGCGTATCAACTAATCCAAAAGGCAGCAGCGCACAGTAAATATAAACTGTACGATGTAATAAAACCCGGTAACTGTAAGGAATGGGAGTAGAAACAATTCTTTCACATCCGCCTACTATATCTGCAAGTTTATCTAAATTTTCATCAAAACGGGCCTGCTGTATGGTGTCAATTTCACCTTCGTCTTTTGCTTTCTGAACCCATTCTGCCATCAATCGCATAAGGACAATAGGTTTATATTTTGCTTTCATGACCAGTTCCAACTTCTCTTCATCCAGTCTTTGCTTTAAATCATCATAAGGATCTGTTTTCCTAAGCTGATGTTTCAGGGCAAATATAAAAGAGCTAAGCATCTGAATAAATTCAGGAACGGAAGAGTCATTTTTTATACTTTTCAAAGTCAGTGCCTGACGTGTCAGTGATCTTGCAACGTTCAGTAATGCACCCCATAATTTTCGTCCTTCCCAGAATCTGTCATAACTTACATTATTACGGAATCCTAAAAATAAAGCCAGCACAAAACCAAACAACGTTAATGGTGCCGGATTAAGCGGAATTTTAAACGAAAAAATAATCCCATGAAGATAGGCTACTCCCAAAGATAATACAAAAAGTAATATAAGGCGTGGTAACAGCCGTGGTAATACAGATCCATGCCAGACAAAAAGCATTTTGAACCAGTGTTCTTTTTTTCTTATAATCATATGATTTCTATAATCGTGTCTGGAAATTAATCTTTAACGTGTCCTATTATTAGTGATTCTACCTGGTAAGAGCTGCGGGCAGGCTTTTTCTCGCCCTCCGCAATAATACGAAGCGGACCTTTTTTCTCCAATAATGGTTTGCCGTCTACCGTATCTGCGATAATGACATTTTTATCTGCAACAGAAGCGTCAAGCTCTGCCAATGAAAATAAAACCCGGTATCCGTCTGTACACTTTACAAGCAGATATTTTGAAAAATTTTCTCCATGAAGTTCTTTCCCTGAAGGTACTCCGGCTTTTGCAAGAATATCTGAAACAGCTACCCCCATATACGTATGCACATTTCCTTCTTTATCTTTTAATGATGCTTCTTTTCTGGGCATTTTTGAAAGATCTGATAAAGAAAGTTCCAATGGTTGCTGCACTTCACCACCGACCTTTAATTTATATGAAGACTGGGCAAAAGCAATCCCTGAAGCTAAAAATAAGGTTAATAAAAATATTTTTTTCATGTATTGTTTTCTAAATTATAGACGTTGAACAGCTCCTTTATAGAGCATTTCGTCCACTTTTTTGTACACTTCCGGATCATGTTTTTTTATTTTGATCTTCACATATTTGGAAGCCGGCATATTGCTGTCTTTCACTACATTATTCACTGATACCAATACATTGGTTTCCGGGAAATAAGTGACTGTATTTTTTTCCGGGATCTTATAGGAAACAATAATAAACAGAGGGGCTACTCTTTCTATCCCGTCATCATAATTATAAAGATCTACTTTATCTCCGGCTTTAAATCCAGCTTTATCAATATCTTTTTGGTTCATAAAGACTACACGGCGCTCATTCTTAACACCCCGATACCGGTCATCTAATCCGTAAATCGTGGTATTAAACTGGTCATGGGTACGGGTGGTAGCCATCATATATTCATCATCGGCCAGCTTATTATCCGGTATTTCTGTTAATGTAAATGGAGCACGCCCTCCCAGTTCCTTAGAGAAATATTGTTTATCCCGTGCAGCATTGGGAAGATAGAAACCTCCTTTTTGACGAACACGAACATTATAATTTTCAAACCCCGGAATACATTGCTCAATGTCATCCCGTACTGCATCATAACTATCATGGTAACGCTGCCAGTTGATCACAGATCTTTCACCTAAAGTAGCCATTGCCATGCGGCAAACGATTTGGGTTTCATTCACCAGATTATCTGATAAGGCATCCAGCATTCCTTTTGAATCCTGCACCACTCCCATGGAGTTTTCTGTGGTTACAATTTGTATTTCACCATTCACGATATCTTTATCGCTTCGTCCGTAGGTTGGCAGGATAAGTGCTTCCTTTCCATGGACAAGGTGTCCTCTATTCAATTTGGTGGAAACTGATACCAATAAATTCAGTTTTCGTAATGCGTGTGCTGTATAGGTCGTATCCGGCGTTGCTGACACGAAGTTACCTCCCATACAAAACATCACTTTTATTTTTTCTTCATGAATCGCTTTGATAGCTCTTACGACATCATAACCATGTTTTCTTGGCACTTTAAACCCATAGAATTTTTCGAGACGGTCAAGCTGTTCGTCTGTGGGTTTTTCATCAATCATCATAGTTCTGTTTCCTTGTACATTGCTATGACCACGGACTGGGCAAACGCCTGATCCGGGTTTTCCTATACTTCCCTTTAGTAAGAGTATATTGAGAATTTCACGGATCATATCTACACCATTCGGTTGTTGGGTAAGTCCCATTCCCCAGCTCACAATGATTCTTTTTCTGGAAGCTATCATTTCTGCTGCCTTATAAAGATCTTCTTTAGCAACTCCTGAAAGCGTGGCCAATTCGTCCAGGTTATAATGATCAAACTGTTTCAGGAAATCAGTATATCCTACCGTTTTTTCTTTAATAAACTGATCATCGAATACTGTACCCGGGTTTTTCCTTTCTAATTCAATTAATATGAGTTCAAGGGCTTTCAGCAATGCCATATCACCATTAATCTTTACGGGCAGATAAAGGTCTGCAAGCTGGACGCCTCGTTTAAGGATATCTTTAACACTTTGTGGATTAACAAAACCCATCAAACCGGCTTCCGGCAGCGGATTAACAGCAATTATTTTAGCTCCGTTTGCTTTTCCTTTGGCCAGGGCGCTCATCATTCTCGGAGCATTGGTCCCGGGGTTTTGTCCTATGATTATAATAAGCTCGGCTTCGTAAAAGTCTTCCAGGGTTACCGTTCCTTTACCAATCCCAATCGTTGGACGCAATGCAGATCCTGAGGTCTCATGGCACATATTGGAACAATCGGGCATATTATTGGTTCCAAACTCTTTTGCAAATAACTGATACACGAATGATGCTTCGTTACTCGTTCGTCCGGAGGTATAAAAAGCTGCTTCGTCCGGAGATTCCAGAGCATTGAGATGTTCTGCTATTTTTTTGAAGGCATGATCCCAGCTGATCGGCTGATAATGGGTGGCTCCTTCCGGTAAATACATTGGATCTGTAAGCCTTCCCATTTTACCAATCTGATAATCATCTAATTTAGCAAGATCATAGACCGAGTTTTGTTTAAAAAATTCAGGGGTAACTTTTTTAGTGGTTGCTTCTTCTGCCAGTGCCTTTGCTCCATTTTCGCAATATTCACCCAGTACTGAACGTTCATCATCAGGATCCGGCCATGCACAGCTGGGACAATCGAAACCTCCCATCTGATTCATTTTAAATAAAGCCCGTATTCCCCTGACAGGCGTTTTTTCTTCTAATAAATCACTAAAAGCAGCCATCACAGCAGGAATTCCTGCAGCTGATGTTTCAACATGGGTAAGCTTCAGATCAAGTAATTCATAAGGGTTTTCGGCACTGGGTTCGTTATTTATTTCTTCTTCTATTTTATTTTTATCAATTTCTTCCATGATCCTGATATTTTGAGATGATTAACATTTAAGACTGGGATTCGGGTAGTTGTCACTTTGATCCTCCAGCGTATTATCAATACACACAAAATCCTTTTCTACAAGCAGTTTTACCTCCCCCGTTTGTCCGTCAAAGCCTACTCTGTCTGTTGACACAAACTCATCAACCATTCGCTTAGGCATTTTCATCACCATTCTATTTTCAATAAATTCGGCAGACAATACTTCATCATCCGTTCTTTCTATTACGTAAATAAACGGTCTCTCCACAAACTGGGTAAAGCTGGAAACTATTCCATTTTCTCCTAATTCTGCAACTTCTGACTGCGTCAGACGAAATCTTATTGAGTTATCTTTTATTCTTATTTTCATCTGTTTATTCTTTTGACATGTATGCAGATTACTCTTGGATAATCTCAAGGCTACTGCTTTTATGATATATATTAAAACGGTTATCTCTTAAAAAACCTAATAAGGTAATATCAAACTCTTTTGCTAAATCTATCGCAAGACTGGATGGAGCTCCGATTGCTGCAACTATAGAAATGCCGGTCATTGCTGCCTTCTGAATCAGTTCAAAACTGGCTCTGCCGCTTAAGACCAGGATTTTATGCTGAAGTGGAAGCATATGGGTGAACAAAGCATGTCCAATAAGTTTGTCCAATGCATTATGCCTTCCGACATCTTCCCGTAAAGCAAGCAGATTCCCTTCTAAATCAAAAATACCCGAGGCATGTATTCCCCCTGTTGCACTGAAGTTATTTTGAAAAGACTGTAGTTTTTCGGGCAATTGATACAAGGTGTCAAGCGTTATTTTCTGATGATCTTTTTTAAGATTTTGAAAAGAACTCACCGTTCGTATTGATTCAATAGAGCCTTTTCCACACACGCCACAACTGGAAGTCGTATAAAAATTTCTGTCGGCTTTCATTAATTGAGGAATGCAACCGTCTGCAAGTTCAACAATCACAATATTTTCGCGGTTCCTGGAACATTCTGCCTGAGAATGACTTACATTTTTGATTTGTTCACCGCTGGTAATAATACCTTCCGTAAATAGAAAACCCACGGCAAGTTCACTATCATTACCTGGTGTTCGCATCGTCACAGATATATTTTTGCTTTCTTTCCGGTCTTCAGCATGATAGGAAACCCTTATTTCCAAAGGCTCTTCTACAGAAATATCATCAGCATAGGGAAAACTGTTGTTGTCCTTAACTTTGATAATCTCAATCTTCTGTACTGATTTATTTTCCGATGTATTGGCTTTTATCTCCATAAAGGACTTGTAGAGTAAATATACGAAATTTTATTTTTCAAAATTATGGATGGGCAGAAACCCATTCATCCCCATCTTCAAAAACTTCTTTTTTCCAGATGGGAACTTTCTGTTTTACGGTATCAATAATATAACGGCAGGCATCAAAAACAGCATCTCTATGTCCGTCACTTACAATAATGATCACTGCAGCATCACCAGGGTATAACATTCCGGTACGGTGATGAACCACTACATTCCGCACGGAAAATAAAGAAATAGCTTTTTCCACTATTTTTTGTATTTCTTTTATTGCCATAGATTGGTAGCATTCGTATTCAAGACGGATAACAGGTTTATCTTTGGTCTTGTTACGAACCGTTCCTATAAATGTTGCAATACCTCCGCTGCCCAGATCCTGGGCTATTTCAAGACAGTGAACAATAGAAAGCGGATCTTCTGTTATTTTTATATCAATCATACCTTTATCCTCCACTTACAGGAGGAATTATTGCTATTTCGTTTGTACTGGTTATCACCTGATCTTCTTCTGCATATTCTTCATCAATGGCAATAAAATAAGAATTCAGCTTTTTAAGCCCCGGAAAATCTTCTTCCAGGATATTCTTTAATTGTCTTACATTCAATCCTTCATCTACCTCGATTTCTTTTTCTGGGGTTCCGAAAATATCTTTCGTTATTCCGAAAGCTAATATTTTTAGTTTCATTGTTAATTTTTTCACCTGGATTTACCAGTATTTTATTAGAATATTTATCCCCGCCACCAAAACAAGAACTGCTGTCACTCTTTTGATGATTAAAGGATTCCATTTCAGAGACATTCTGGAGCCTATCTGCCCACCCATAAATACAGCCAAGCATAAACTCAGGATTCTGAAATAATCTATATCCACAGATAATTTCGACACCTGTCCAAAAATGCCTGATATTGAATTCACCAGTATAAATACACTGGAAGTTGCTGCAATTTTCCGGGGTGTATCCCATTTAAGCAGATTAAGTAATGGGGAGAGAAAAATTCCGCCGCCAATTCCTACCAATCCGGATAAAAATCCTATCCCTCCACCCAGAAAACTATTTCTAAGGATTGCAGGTTTGGAAGCTTCTACCGAATTTTCTTCTTTCTTCACGTCTGTTTTTACCCATAATAGTACAGCAGCGATCACTAAAGTGATTCCTAAAATCAAAAAGAAAGTTTCCTGACTGATTTTTAATATGGCTCCTAAATATGCCATAGGTACGCTGACAAGGGTAATGGGGAGTATTTTTTTCCAGTCAACCTGTTTGTTTTTAATATAAATATAAACACCACCTACTACCACGATAACGTTACAGATTAATGCTGTTATACGTATCTCCTGATATGGAAGACTGTACATCGCCAAAACAGCCAGATAGCTGGACCCGCCGCCAAATCCTACAGAGGAATACACGAAAGCGATGATCAAAAAAAATAAAAAAATTTCCCAGTGCCCCATAACATTTCACCAATTATTTCTACTACAATAATACTGATTTTAGTATTTATTCTATGTAAATCCCCCAAAAGTAAATGCAGTAATTTTTGAAAAAATGTCGAAAAACAAAGATCGGCAAGATCAAATTTAAAATTTCTGACTTCAATCATCTGTTATACCAGCAGTATCAATATTCTAAGGTCTATTTTCAGGAAATGGTAAATATCCCGAATAAACATTTTTAAGATAATTTCACTTCAATTGACGAAAATTTATTAATTTCGGATAGAACTAAACCTAAATATTATGAAAAATTTAAAAAAAATCGAAAGACAGGAAATGAAAGCAATTAGCGGTGGTATTAACTGTCCGGGTGGTCAACTCTGTTTAATCAGCGGGAAATGGCAATGCATGCCGTATGACGGATGTGGTGGTGGAAATCAGCCTTAATTTTTAAGTTTACCTAAATTATTTGATTATGAAAAATTGTAAGAAAATTTCAAGAGATCAGTTGAAAAATATCAATGGCGGAGCATTAACCTGCTCTGAAACATGCTGCCCGCCTCCAGGGAAAAAAAGATGCCCCTGGGTGGTTTGTGTAGCACCTTGTGATATATTAAGTTAGGAACTAAAAGTTATCAATTCTGATATCTATAGTGAAGATATTCATTACTTAATAAGTGAATTAGTTGATGAAAACTTTCATAACTAATTAGTTCGTGTATGTACAAAATAATACACATCATTCAGGAATAAAAAAGCCTTAGAATCTTTGATTCTAAGGCTTTTTTATTCATAATCAGTAGTAATTATTCTACGAGTATTTGTCATATCGACCATATTACTATTTGATATTATTTTAACGTTAGTAACATCAGTAAACAATATTTTTTAATTTACGACTGTAGAATTTAGCAGTAATTTATTAGACATTTTGTCTGCCTAGCATTCTGCCCATGCTCCCATCTTTGTTTAGCGTGTAAGCTACGCTATATTGCTCTCCCAAAACTATCATTTCTAAACGGGCACATCTAAAAAGCCTACCTCCTAAGCTCACACAATAACGCCTGGAAATTAAATCGTTGGTTTTGTATCCGGTATCAATTTTAAATATTTCGGTTACAATGCCCGAAACAACAACTTTTTCCCTGCTTACTAAAGATTTAGAAATAAGATACAAATTGGGTGTAAAAGGAAGCGCATTAAAGATAATAACCAGCATAAAGACACTAAAACTCCCTGCTATGAAGTAAAACACAGCAAGAATAATCAAATCGAACAAGACTATTCCAAGAGTAGGTTTTAGCAATTTAAATGTATTTTTTCTCAGATAAGTTATATCGCTGGCCTCTAAAGGCAAGTGTATCTCTTTGTTGTGCTCTAATTTTGGATAGTCGATCGTAAACAGCAATTGAATTTCTGGCAGGCAGTTAATAACCACTTCTTGATCGGGATAAAATTCAAGTGCATTGGTATCATACTTCTGTATATAAAGACCTACACCTAAAAATGCTTTGAGCGCATAACTTTCTGCATCAACCTGATACACAAGGATCCTGCTTTCGGACCGTACATTGATCAATTTTCCGACTACGACCAACTTCTGATTGTCTTTAATGATTTTAAAAGCCTTCTGCATGATAACTAATTTTTCTCTGGCATATAAAAAAGGAAGTGCTAATGTGGTTAAAACCAGAAAAGAAGTCATAAGCAGAAATACCGTTTCTTTATACTCAACTGCCCGTACCGAGCAAAGAAAAAATAGTATAGATAAAAATGGGGTCAGTAAAAGAACCAGTCCAACCAGATTAATTGTAAAAATCTTTCTTACAACTGTTTTTTCTTCCGTAGTTAATATGACCTTTTTAATTTCCATCCATTGTCAATTTATTGTTGTTCTTATTTACTGAATTAGTGGTTAGTTGTCTTTTCTTTTTTTAAATGAGTTATTGTATTAACTCTCATAGGATTATAGAGATAATCTACAACAGTTCCTTCAATGGGTTTGTCAGCCTCCTCTAAATAATCCAGCACATTTCCATTAGGATCAGCCTTGTTTAATTTAGCTGTACCGATCAGTTTACCTTCAGCATCATAACTTTTCACGATTTTATCCTTAAAATAAGTTTCCTTTCTAATCCCTTTAATATCTCCGTCAAAAATAATTTCAACCGTTAGCTTTTCTCTTACAGTCTTTAAAGCGGTATCATAATCTGGTGATCCTTCAGTATCCCCTTTATAATAAAACATAAGAGCATGAACCTCCTTATTATTAAGATAAACGGCTTTCCCTTTTACTTTTCCATTTTCGTCAAAAGAATTAACCTCTCCATTGATGATTCCATTTTTGAGTACTGCCGATTCTATCAGCTGTCCATTTTCAGCATAGAACTTAGCCACACCATCAAATTTCTTTTCAGTCTTAGAAGTAGATAGAGCCTCAAAATAGAGTTTTCCGGATTTATAATAATCTTTAAATAAATACTTGCTTCCGCTAGGCTCGGGTGGCAGTGTATAGTACACCATCTCTTTTTTGGAAACAGGCTGCCAGTTTTTATCAAAATAAATAATATCAGTCTGATTATTAGGAAAGCTCCCTACATAAAAAAGCTTAAAAATGATTAAAAAAGGAATTACAGGCATAATGATATATATTAAAATTAAGGGCTGGATTTCACTCAAAAACCAGTTCTGATCAAATGAAAATTACGGATTCGTTGACTGGTTTATATTCCGGTTTTTTAAAAAATTTGCCCGGGACCTTAATAAGAAAATAATTAGGCTTCCCAGCCAAAAAGCATAGCCAATGCCAGGAAACATTCTTATTATATCCAATGAACCTCCCCCACCTCCTACAACTCCCATGTTTGCCTGAAAAGCGTGTGCGTTCACCATAAAAATCAAAGCTAGAAATACGGCGATAGAAATAAATATCAAAGACAATGTAAGATTTCTTCTCTTAAACCATGATAATAAAAGAAAAACATTTGCCCACCAACTAATACCGTCCCAGCTAAAAGCCTCACTCCAACCCAATAAAAGGTACCAAATTCCAGCATCATTAAAACTGATACTCCCTTCATTGTATACAGGAATAGGAACAGGCAGCAACAAGCTGATAATAAAACAAGCTATTCCGATATACTTCAAATCTTTATCCTTTGTTTGAAGATTCATGTTGCTATTTATATTCCAGTACATCTTCAATTAAAAAAGCATTTCCGGAAGGAACTACTCTAATCTCTCTCTTATAATCAATCTTAGCATCTGTATCTGTAATTATTGTTTCAAACAGATAAGAATTTCCAATTTTTTTCTTGAAAATACAACGGGTCACTTCTATAAACCCGTACTCACCGTTCGAGACCAGATAACCTGTACCAATACCTGCATATTCACAGTTAAAATCTTTAGCCCATTTCTTCTTAAACTCTTTCAAGGTCATTCTCCAATCCATTCCCACCTCTATGGCATCATTCTTATAGGCCATATATTTGTCAGTATAAATTTCTTTATGCTTACCCTCGGCTTCTTCATTGGTATTTTCTGCAAGGCCATTGGCCTTATTGAGTGTACTGGCAACAACATGAATGATCCAGTTTTTCGCTTTTTCAATATCTTTAGATTCTTTTACGGCATTTTGCTCAACGGCCGACTTATTACCTGTGTTCTTTTTCTGTGCATGAGCCTCAGTAACTGTTCCCAGTGTCATAATCACAGCTGTTATTAAAAATCTATTCATCTTTTTAAATTTAGTAGTATTTCTATTGTAATTCAATTACCAATTCTCACGTAGGTTCCGTGTAAAGTTATATCAGAACCATTAAATCCGCAGTTACTTAAATAATCCTTAAACATTTTAATCCTTTTAAAGCCTACCAATAAAGGTATTTTTTATCTCTAAGACGTGTTGTCTGGGGAGCTATCTGATTTAATATTTATTTAGATTAAAAAAAGTACTCTTATCACCAAACTTAACTTGAAGTATCTGATATTCTCTTTTTTGGACTTTATAGATTCCTGTTAGCCAAACATATTTTAAAATGTCAGTACTTTCCGGACTGGTGCTTCTGGTGGATGATAAAGAAAGATGAAGAGTATCATTGGTCGTTTTATATTCTGAAACAATATCATAATAAGAATAATTTGACGGCGGCTGAGTAACTATTAAGATCAGGTCACGCCTGAAATCAGTAGCCGCAATACTATCTTTATTACGCTTTTTATCATATGAAATATTATCTATTTTGTCCAACTCAGCTTTATCATGTACAAGGAAAAAACTTGTATTATCATAAACGGGCGGCAATTTATTGACTGCTAATGAATCTGAATTTAAGAGTACTTCTGCACTGTCCGCATGATTTTCCTGAGCTGAGTTGATACTTGAATTATTATAAGATTTCATGAAAGTTGAACCCAGACTTTCTGTATATGGTGGAATATCACTGATCATTGTAAAAAATAACGGAACCGTTTTTTCTTCCACCTTACTTTCCATTTTTTTATTACAACCCATCAATAATAGTATAGTAGTTAAGATCTTATAATACTTGTTTATTTTCATATTTATTCCAATTTGTGTTTATGAATTTGTGTTGCGAATAAGCCTACTGCTGTTATAAGAAAACCGATAGAAATCAGGAAAAAAATCAACAATAAAAAGAATTTATTAGGTACTTTCAATGAATTCTTTCTTTTAAACAACTGAGGATTTGTGAAGCCTGTTAAGCCTAAAAAAAAGAATGCTGTACTCAATAGTAAAGTAATCATTATACAAGGTCCGGTGAAGTCCAAATTCATTTGTCTTTTATTATTTATTCTTTTAAAAAGCTGATCGGGAAAGATCTATTCTTCTATTGCCAAACCTGCTAATATTGCTTTAATAGCATACTTATCTGCCAGGAGCTTATCTCTGAAGTCTTCGTGATTCTTATAGATTTTATGTAGGTTTAGAAAAGCTTCGCTATAATTCAGGTGAGCAGCTTCCTCGAAACGCTTAATAGCAAGTGGTATATTAATTTCCATTTCTGTTCCGGATTCTGCGTAGACGCCTAATTGCCAGACGGCATAACCCTGATCATCATCAATGGCTGCTTTTAACAGATAAGGTAATGCTTTATCTGTATAATCAAATAATAGTAACCCAGTTAGTTCTTGATTTGAATAAATATAGGTTTGCAAATCTGCCTTATTGGCTTCCTCGATACTATTTCCATTAAAAGTATAAACCATATCATCTTTTAAACAATAAGCATCGTTTCCTCTTAAGATCATTCTATCGGAACTTTTAATTCGCTCATAGTCTCGTACCGCTGCTTTTTGTTACCCCAATACCGCTGATTGACTTTGGAATTAACTGGCTGAGTGGTTTGTTTTGGGCAGACCTAAAATTTCTTTTTTATAAATTCATTAAAATAAGGCAGACAGATTTCATTTTTTCATTCGTTTCTCATTTTGCTTCTGAAGCAGTAGCTACTTCTGAAAGGCCAGTAGGTCGGTACATATAATTTACCGGAGTACTATTTCCTTCTTCAGAATAGAATCCCGGTTCTCCTATACCCTTTATGATTCCGTCTTTTATACTTTTAAAATCAATCCGCCTTTCCGCGAGACCACCCCCTCTATTAAATGAATATTTATATTCAAGAATACCACCATTATTGATAAAAATAGCATAGTATGCATTCCAACCACCCTGTCGTCCTTCTATAGAAAAGGGCCTAATAGCATCATCCAAATGATCATCATTCAAATCACCAATCAGAATCGGATTTTCCCAATCAAAAATAGTCCCGTCTAGCTTATCCTGGTAATTAAAATTCAATTCTTTACTGAACTTGGCCGTTTTTATTGTTTTATTAAAAGCAACCAATACTAGCTTATAATCAATAATAGGCACTTCCTTATTTTCTAAAAGAGTATCCTTCTGTTTTTTTATAACAGTGCGATTGGTATGAACGGTATCGGTGATTTTCTTATTTTGCTGACTTGTCTTTTCATTGGGACTGCAGCTTAAAATAGTTACAGCCAATAGTAATGAAAAGTATACTTTTTTTAAGTGCATATACTAAAGGTTTAATAAAGCGTTTTGTTTAGTACCCTATTCTATAATTATTTTTTTTGATCTTCCTGATTCAGTTCTTCCTGAATTTCCACCATAGCTTTGGTCCGGGCAGATTTTAAGCTTCCTTTTTTTTCGCCTTCATCCCAGGTTTTAAAAGCTTTTTCTTTTAATCCCAATACATAATAATAGCTTCCTAGTACCGTGTATCCTTCAGGTTCTCCAAGCTCTATTATTCTCTCAGATAATAAGATTAATTCCGGATGTGCTTTTAATTTTTTTGAAGGAATTTTTCCGGGATCGCTCAGAAGGTCTGGTGTATATTCCATCATCTTCAACCCAAAAAGGTTCATGCAGGCTTTAGCTAAGCCTTTTTGACACAGTTTCTCATTAATTTCATTGGTTTTGCCAGACACCAAAGCATCAAAATCAAGACCGGATTTAGATGACTTTTTTGTCTTGTCATAATATTCTGCTAAAAGTTCAGCCTTCTTCTTCGCATCTATGGGATTGAGCCTGTTATTAATAGATGTACTATCTTTTCTAGGACTCCATACTCCTTTCTCTACCCAATTTGAAATACCGATGAGTTTGTCTTTTTTAATTTTGAAAATAAATATGCTTTTATCCGGATAAATAATCAGGCTGTCATTTCTTGTGAAAAAATCACCATAATCCATATCCGCTATTAAAACTTTTCCATTCCCATCAAAGCTAAAGCTAAAGCTGCTATAAAGGGTTTTGTCATTATCTGCTCCGTAATATCCATGAAGAGCATTGTCTGCCCCTTGTGCTGATAAAACACAACCGTATACCATTAATAACAATCGAAATAATTTGTTTTTCTTCATCGGTAAAATATCATATTTTGCATTTTTTGATAGCAGTACAAAGAACTGTTTTAATTAGGGGTTTCGGCTTGACAAAAATCAAGAACTTACAATATGCTTGTTTCTTAATTTCAATGGTATTTTTCTTTTTCAGAAGAAACATGAAGTTTTAGTTATTTTAATAAATTAAATACTGCTAATCAATACTTAATACAAAAGTATGTAAAACTACTATTTCAGAAAATCCCTGCTTCCAGCTAATTTATGTAATTATAATTCCCAGATAAAGATGGACTGTGATCGAAATAAATCAGCATTGAAATATGCCTACATCAAATACATTTTTGAAAATTTTAATAATTTCTTGGATAAAAGAAAAGACATTGATTTTCAAATGTTTGTTAAAGTTAAGTTTGGTGCTTAGTTTTTTTATAAGTTTACTCTACCAAATTTCAACAGATCTGTAACCGATAATATTATGTCCATGAACAAAACCAATAAAAAATTAATTTTAAGATTAGCTTTTCTTGTTGTTCCTTTTGGCATCTTGACTATGGTACTGCATGATGGGCAGTCTGGCGGACAGACTGGTGGCGGAGCCTATGATTTGTCAGGCCTTGTTTACGGTTTAGTACTTTTTGCCTGTATTGCCGTATGGATGCTGTGGATGCTTATCGCTTGTTTGCTCAGCAAAACACCGCTCGACCGAAAGATGTATCTTAAACTGCTTCTAATCGGAATTGTGGCGCTTGTTGCCGCTTATTTTGTTACCCCGCAAATGTTTTAGAAATTATTACCACATCAGGCAATTGTCCCCTATTAATTGGAGAAAGCGATAACCGAGTTAAGATTTATTAACTTTAATTATTTAATTATAATTACTATTATGAGAAAAACATCAATCACACTACTCTTACTGTCCATATTATTTTTTTCCTGCCAACAGCAAAAAAAGGATGAGGATGTTGCTGTAAAAGATGAGGATATAAAAAGTCCCGAAGAAATGGTAAAACCATTTTTCGCTGATAACTATCCCCTTACAGACAATATGTTTGGAAAAGCAACTTCGAACAGACCAGTCATCACAGCCCACTTACGTTCTGAAAATACTGCATGGTTTACCAATGACAGCATCAAGCAGTCATTAATGTTTATTTTGTTTTCTGATAATTCAAGAATCCTTACAGCGTGTTTTGACAATGACAATATTCCTGGTGAAGTATTCTCAAAAATGGATTTCAACGACAATAATAATTACACCGCAAGTGAAGAAAACCGCCTGCTTTACTACAAGGAGTTTTTTAAAAGTGCGAAAAAAATCGACAAAAAATATTTTACCTCAAACATGGGATTTCAAATAGGTGATGCAAAAGAGAAAGCTATTAACAAGTATGGTAAGCCGGACAGCATAAAAATAGTAGAAGGTTTTGAGAAATATTACTGGAATCCCGCAGGTGCACAAATTACCCGGCAAAATGTCCCTGAAAAGAATTTATTACTGATCGATGAAAAGAAGCAATTCATTACCATGTATTTTAAAAACAATAAGTTAGCAACGATGATTCTCGATAATACGCCAAGGTCTGAACAATAATTTTTATAATCTACGCTTTAAGGATCGTCGTCATCATTTTAAAAAGTTTTTATCTGAACCTTAACCACAATATTATACTCCCATCTCAAACAAACTTACAGTCGCATTATTATAATGTGCCGGAAGCCCTGCGGTATCTTTGAGTTTTGATAATCCCAAAAAATCAAAACCACATTTTGTATAATAAGAGATTAGTCCTGGATTATCTCCAACCGTATCAAGACGAATAAACTTTTTGCCGTTGGTTAATGCATATTGTTTACCCCATTCCACTATTTTTTGAACGAGATTCTGTCCTCTGAAATCAGGATTTGTTGCTATACGGTGAATGTAAACTGCGGGATCACTGTTTCGTTCCCCCCAAATTTTTGGGTCGCTAAATGTGGTTGCCCAAACGCAGGCAATCTGATCATTGATAACAATTTTCCACTGACGGCTTTCTGCTATTTCCGTTTCAACAAGTCTTCTTTCAAATTCAGGCCAATGAACAGTAAATCTTGTTTTCTGAAAATCAGTCGCAATTTTATATAACCTGAATATTTCTTCTATATCGTTAAGTGTGCTATTTTGTATTTCCATCATTTTAGTATTTAATTATAGCTAAGTAGTCTCAAATTATAACATCAGTATTATTATTCTGTAAAGATGCGTTCTCATTCCGTGCCTCTGTTCGCTAAAACAGCATCTATCTCTACTGCTGAGATTCCGTATTTCGCCATTTTCGAGCGGTGGCCTTCTGAACCTAAATATTTAAGAAGTTGCTCATTTACCTTTTGCTTAAGTTGTTGATTATCCTTGCTAAATGAAAAGGCGCCAACAGAAACGTCATTCTCACCTTTGCTCTTAAGAGGAACTGCGTGCAATCCTGGGTTCACTTCGACGATAGCATTATTTCCAACTGCTGTAGCTGCGAATGCATCAATTTTTCCTGATAGCAATGCGGTTATTAACTCATCTTGATTTTTAAACATTGTGATTTGGTTGTCGATAACACCTGCTGATTTTGCCTTATCAAATTGAACTTGGCCGGGAATAAGCCCTAATTTGGCATCAATTCTCATTGCGACAGCTTCATAACTTACCAGTTTTTTAGGGTTTCCATGCTTTACAACCAGCCCATCGCCCAATGCCCATACAGGAACGCTAAAATCAACTTCTTTCGCCCGTTCAGCAGTTATAAAAATTGGTACATTGATATCCCATCTCCCTGTCTGCACACCAGGTATTAGCGCTTCAAAAGTTGTAAGATGATATTCGATAGATGATATACCAATTTCCCAAGTACTGTATCAAGCAACTCAATATCTGCGCCTTTTACTGTCCCATCTTTTTCTCTCCAGTAAAAAGGTGGTTCATTTATATAGGCGACATATATTTTTTTGTTCTTGTCTAAAATGTGGGATTGGAAATCTTTTGCATCCATAACTTTAAAGTTTGTAAGTTAAATGAGATTACAAAATTATGGATTGAATTAATACTGCAACAGATACAGATTACATATATTTTAAGGTAACAGATAGATTAATCATAAATTAACTTTGAAATTTAAAAAGTTTGCATAAAGTAATAAGCTCGTTGTCTGCTGCTCTTCCCAAAGCCCTGAATAGCTGCTATGGACATAATTTGTATAATTTCCTTTTGATGGATTTTATTTTAAAATGAAAAGTTTAAAAATGGGGAAAGGTCTGTTACTGCAGCTCGCTTCCGGCAGCCCGCCGTTACGCTAAATTTCCGTTTGAAGAAATCGGAAGATACCGCTTCAAGACGGTTTATCAACAAGGGACCGTTTACACAATAACCTGATTATTAACCTGTTATTCTCGGTCAATCCAGTCGGTAATCTGATCGCGAAATACAATTTCAATGATTTCTTATTTTTTTTAAAATTAAGTCTATTTATCCTTTGTACTTCATTATCCACTTATATAGTGTGCTTTTAGGTATTCCATATTCATCGATAATCTGTTTTCTAGTTTTTTCACCAGATTCTACCAATTCTACGATAAACATTATGATACCTATATTGTAAATGTTTTTTCTAAATACCGGAATTGCGGACGATTTTTTTTTATCCTTTACATATTCGGTACATGCAATAGAAGCATATAATATCAAATGCTCCGAATAAATTCTAAAAAAATCATATTCCAGGAGTTTACTCAATTGGAGGAGGATTTCCGAATTCAAAATCTTGGATTGATAAATCTCATCAACTTGTGCTTCAGAACGATTGAGAAAATTACACATTTGAGATTTATTTATTTTTTGTTCTAATACTCTTTGATATATTAATGATCCTATATGGATATCCTTTAGATCAATCGAAGCCATTATTTAATACTTTTCTTTTTTGAATATTACTTTGAACACTATATTGATAATTCATCCAGTGGGTACATTTTAAATGCCTAAAAATATAATCGAACTAGCTCAGAGAAATTAAAATCCAGAAGGTTTAGGAATACTTTGAGAACTTCCATTTGCCCCGTTAAGATCAATATTTATATCAGTAATATTTTGTTTTGTAATTAATCTTTTATAGACCATAATATAAAACATCAGAGTGAAGTTATTGTATGTTGTTGAAGGGTTAGTGTTGTTTGTGTAATCAATCAAAGTACTATTTGCGAAGATGGCTTTAATATGCCAAGTACCATTATTTTTATACATCCTTATATCCGGTGACCCCTGCTTCGAATCATTTGCTCCCTGAGTACCTACATAGTCTAATGTTACATAATTATCTCCATTAGCAAGACTGAATGAGTAATTATGGATAACAGCAAGAAAATTATTGGCGTCTATCTTTGTATCATAATCTGTAATTCCTGACTTTGGAACTCCTGTCAGTATCAATTTCATATAATTAAAAAGAGCGCTATTGCCTATGCTAGGATCATAAAGTTGCAAAGACGTATTAGACACATTGTCGGAAGTAACCAAAAAATGGCCTCCCGTAGTTGTGGGCTCTCCCGGATTTCTTAGATACAAAGAATTAGTGTATGTTTTTCCATTTACATCCAGTTTCTCCACTGGATTACTGGTATTAATACCTACATTTCCGCTTTGAGCAACAAATACTGTAAGGAATGAAAAGGAAAGAAATATTGTAAAAAATTTAGTTTTCATCAGTTTATATTTTATTTATTGAAGTCCCGCAGGTGTAGTAGTAGAAACACCTTTATAAGAAGATGCAGAAGATACAGATCCTGCATAATTTCCCCAATCTTTCACTAATACCTTTTCATAAACTACTAACGACAGATTCCATGTTCCGTTTTGGGAAGAAGTCGTTCCTCCACCTTTAAAATCAAGATTTATTGCATGATAAGTATTTGAACCTACTGTAACTTTGGTAACTTCATTATAGTAAGCACCATATGACCCATCTGAATTTCGATTTAAAGCAGCTCCACTGAACACAGCACCTACAATAGCCACGACATATTTACTAACTTCCAAATTTGTATTGAGATTAACTACTTCATCCTGCTGTACATTTTGAATTGTTATATTATACATATTTACAGGAGCTACATTTCGTAATGAAACATCAAGTTTTTTAACTTTCCCTACTGGTGTCGTATCTGTAGATCTGGTCAAAAGGTAATAATTGTCAGTTGAAATGGAATTTACACCATCTATTAGATAAGAATCACCAAGGGTTCTTCCGTTTACATCTAATGTTCCCTGCGGATTTGAGGTGTTAATTCCTACTTGTGCTTTAAAGTTTATCACAAGAAAAGTTAAGACAGCTACTAATATTTTTATTTTCATTCGTGTAAGTTTAAAATTGAATTAATGCTGAAGTTGCAGCTCCTGTTGCAGAACCTCCCAGATTTTGGGAGACATTAAATTCTTTGGCGTATGCTTTGTCGAAAACCAATAAATTGATAGTCCAAACACCTGCAGCTGATGTAGAAGGGGGATGAAATCCTTGAAAGTCTGCTTTCAGTTTCCATGTATTATTTGAGTTATAAGCATAAATCTGCGGAAGCGGAGTAACCCAGTCCGGCAAATTACCTTGTAGTATAGGCTGAGTGAATCCAAATGAGGAGATCACTACAAGAAATTTATTCGAATTGATTTTAGTATCATATTCATTGATCCAGTCTTTGTCATCTACATCACATGTAATTTGAAATTGGATCTGGTTTATGGGAGCAGGATTTACAGGCAAAAAACTGTTATTATATGTTGTGATTTTATTTTCAGGACTTGGTGATTTTATAAGATATGTATAATTTTCTGTTGCTCCTAGACTTTCTATCTCATCCTTTAGTATGATTCCCAACGTTTTCACACTCCCATTGATATGAAGTTCGGTTTCTGGATTAGTCGTATTTATCCCAACTGATTTATTTTGAGCATATACTATATGGGCGGAAAAGGCAAGAACAATTAAGATGTAATTTTTTTTCATCATTCGCGTTTTAATTTCTGAGTGTTTATTCTGATATGAAAAATGTTTTTAGGGGCTAGTAATTTTTTAATTGAAAAAATTAATTTAAGCTCAACCTTGAGTAAATAGATGAATCAAAATCATCTACAAATTATTTCTTAATATGAGGGATCCAAAGAAATAATAATTCTCTTTTATTTACAAAAAAGAACATACTACATAGATACTCAATCATACAAACAGCTGATAATCAAACTATTTAATATTAACTAAATCTAATAACAGCAAAAACACTTTGGAGGTTTAATTAAAAAGAGTTGTTAAAAAAACTAGTTTACCAAATCAAATTTATATGTTTTGAGAATGAGAAATATATTCGACACATAATATTTAACTTAAAAAAAATTAAGTGTAATGGAAATTAAGAATATCATTGTATCATTGTATCATTGTATCATTGTATCATTTAACTATAATGAAATTCTGCTATCTCCTATTTGTAACTTTTTCTTTACATTTTTCATCTCAAACATTTAGTGAAATTGAAAAGAAAATTAAAGACGCTCCACATCTGATTTCAGAAGGTAAGAAAGATGAGTTTATTCATGTTATGAATGAAGTCATTCTAAGCTCTGTAAAGGTAGGATATCCATATGGAGTGGCCAGTGGCTATTACGGCAAAGCATATATTGCTCATGTAAACAGAGATTATAGTAACAGTATAAACTTTGCTAAGCTTTCAGAATCGGAAAATCTTAAAACGGAGTATTCAAAATTAAAAACCGATAACTACCATTTATTAGCACAAGAATATGCAGAACTAGAATTAAATGAAGAAGCAATAAGATATTACAGAAAAATGATCATCTCATCCAAAGCAATTCCTGACAAAATTAAATCAATTTATAATGAAAATATTGCTTACAATGATCTCGCGTCTATTTATCACTTCAATAAAAACGAAGATTCCGCTTATTATTATACACAGAAAATATACAATAATTTGCATGATCATCATGACCTGGATGAAAAGCTCAATATTCTTTTAGCAAAGGCAACCGCTGCTTTATCACTGATCAATAAATCGAAAGGGGAAAAAGATTCGGCGGATTATTACATGAATAAGTCTATCACACAGCTACCTAAAAAATTCACTAATAACTCTAAAACATCTAACCTATTTGGCCATTTAGCATCAGTTTATGGCAGTCAGGCGGAATTCGCCAAGGCAAAAAAATATGTTGATTTATACACTGAAAATTCAGAAAAAAACAAAATTTTATACGACATAAAAATTGCGTATAAATTAAATTCTGAAATATCAGATGAGACTGGTTCAAGCAGACAGGCGTATAAATATCTAAAAAAATACGTTGAAGTAAGCGATAGTATCAATAAAATTGATAAAAATAATATCAACAAAATATTTGATAAGGATATTCAGGAAAAGAAAAAACGGATAAAAGAGGAAATTACCTATTCAAGATATTTATTAATTATTATTATTTTAATCGTTTTGACATTGAGCTGTGGAGCCTATTTTATAAAAGGGTATCTTAAAAAGAAAGACAATAAAAAGAAGAATATTATTGTTGAAAAGGAAGTTGAAATTAAAAATTTAGAATCTAAAGTTAATGCTGCTTTTGAAGAAATTATTTCTTTGGCAAAAAGTAACTCTCCTAATTTTTTAATACGTTTTAGAGAAGTTCACCCTAGTTTTTGCGATAAAATCATTGAAATCTATCCTGAAATCCAAAATTCTGAACTTATATTTTGTGCTTATATCCGATTAAATTTTACAACAAAAGAGATTGCAAATTCTATTTTTGTCACACCTAAAACCGTACAAATGAGAAAATATAGACTAAGAAAAAAACTAAATATACCATCTGATATAGATATATATATGTGGATGAATAGTTTTTAATAAAAGACAGAAGAATCTGTCTTTTCGGTTAGTGTGGTTTTAACACAAGCGCAAAAGCTTCTCGGTTTGACGATACTTAGACTGTAATTTATCCTTCTTGATTTGCTAAAAAATTCTTATGCGCTTACATCCTGAATGTCCATTGAACCCCGAAATTTATTTGGAACACCGATAATTAAATCTTTTACCTCAAAATATGGTTTTGCAAATGTTTTGGACTCCCGTAGATATCCCATCAGATAACCAAACTGTTCAAGACTGTCAGTTTCAACAATCATAAAATCAGAAACAGATGCATTCGTAAAATCGCTATCAAATAATTTTACATTACATGTTCGTTTGAATTTTTTAAAGATCCCGTTTAATTCTTTGTCAACAAAAGTATCACGCTCAGTTCTCGATAAAGAAAGCCATTGACTGGTTGCATTCACCAAAATGATTATTGCATAGTTCATAACTCTATAGTTTGAAAATTGTTTTATTTTGTAAAACTACAGCCCTGCTATTTAGAAAGCATTTACATATGTAAAGAAATTAACTGCTTGTCATTTTTTTTCTGATTCGGCTTAGCTGTGTTGGTGTAATACCCAAATAAGAAGCAATATGATACTGGGGAATTAATTGCTCTAATGTGGCAAACTGTTTTTGAAAGATCTGGTATCTTTTATCTGCATCCAATAAAACAATTTCAATCTCCCTCTCCTCTTTATTAACGAAGTGGGTTTCTGCTAATTTTCTCTCTAGTCTTTCAAGATCCTGGCAAGTATCATAGAGTTTCGAAAATGAAGCATAATCCGCAACAAGGATATCGCAATCGGTCAAAGCCTGCTGCAAAATATGATTTGATTTTCCCGATATAAGAGATGAATAACCCCCAATAAAGCATGGCGAGGTAAAAAAATGTTTATTGTATTCTATCCCATTCTCATTTCTGTAGAAGGCTCTTATAACACCTTTTTCTAAAAACCCGATTGTAGTGGCTACCTGCCGATCTTCCAAAAAATAACCGCCCTTTTTAAGTTTTATTTCAGTAAACAAAGGGCACAACCTTTCCCAAGTACTTTCTTTAATCGTGTGTAGCGTGTTTAAAAAGTTTTGAAGTTCTATCATTTATGGGCATTTTTTTAAATTCTTTTTCACCTTCAACTTGTGTGTTGTGTATTATGTGGTTCTTCATGTTGCACTATTACTAAGCCGATGCTACGCAAAATTATTTTTTCATCAGTTTTTCCCTTTCAACTTATCCAATTTTCTTCGTGTCTCTGTATCATTGCCCAAAGTAAGTGCTTTTGTAAAGTTTTCAATTGCTTTTTTAATGTCACCTCTTGCTTCATAAAAATCTCCCATACTATCAAAACTGTTGGCGTCTTGTGGATAATTATCAGTATTCATTTTAAAAAAAGTCTCTGCTTTGTCCCACTTTTTAAGGCCCATACAGGTATAACCTAAATTATTGACTAAGTCTTGTGATGGCAACACAGTATACCCTAATTTTTGCGATATATTTTTGAAGTGAGCAGTTAATACAGAATCAATATTCAAATTGGGATTCAATTCAAACATACTTGTCCTGAATTGGTAATAATCAAACAGAAATTTCAACGCATCATATTGCCCATTCAATTGAACCGTCCCGTGTGTTTCTTTAGGGTAAAATTTTGAAGTCCACCGCAATTCATTTTTATCTGTTTTTTTTAAATCATTCACAAATTGTGTAACTGAGCGATATAAAGCAGTATATTGAGTAGTATCCTTTAATGCCGTAAGTGTATCCATTTTTGGAGGCATATTATTCGACCTGCCAATAAACAGAGAAAGTTTTGTATATTTTTTATGAAAAAAATCTTGTTTAGCCTGCTGCACAAGTTTCTTGTTATTCCACCATAAACTTGGGTCTATAGCGATATAGGCGTTAAAAAGACGGGTATTATTCAATAATGTATTTACAACAGTAAGTCCACCCAGGGAGTGCCCGCTAAAAATACGATATGGAGCAGTGGGATAGGTAGAATCAATATGAGGTATCAATTCCTTTTCTACAAAATTCATGAAGTTTTCACCACCGCCTGAATTGTTTGCTGTGGGGGTCAGGTCTCGGTTACGGTTTGTATTTGTAATACCAACAACTATCATTTCGGGCCACACCCCTTTCATTTGTTTGATCATGCCAACTGTAGCATAAAAATGTTCTTCGGCATCAAGCAAATATAAAACCGGATAGCGTTGAATATTTTTCTTATTATTTTCAGCAGGGTTATATATCCATATCTTGCGGTCTTCTTTTAATATATTCGAATGGATTTTGTCAATCGTGCCAATAGTTATGCTTTCAATGTTTTGGCTTTTTGAAATAGTAAAAACAAAAAGGAAAATAATGCTTATAATTAATCTCATTTTTTTCAAAATTTAGTGTTTAGTTATTATTAAGGTTGGCATATATTATTACACCACTTAAAAGTAAGACATTCATCTTCAGGTAAATGTTACATCTTATTGGAATCTGGGGCGGATGGTCCCTCATTCCGCTTTCAAACTGACTTCTAATTATATATCAAAGTGTCCATTTTGATTATCTTAGCATCTTCTCACATGCTATTCATTGAATTTAAGCGAAATTGTAGCCTGGGGGCTATCTGGAACCTTTTTAATTTAAATGCCGATATTCCGTAGGTGATTTGCCTGTCTTGGTTTTAAAAATCTTGGTAAAATGTGATGGGTATTCAAAACCAAGTTCAAATGCGATTTCACTGATTGATTTGTCAGAACCCCATAAAAGTGTTTTTGCTTTATCTGTCAATTGAAGATGAATATGTTCCTGCGTTGATTTCCCTGTATATCTTTTCAAAAGGTCGGATAAATAATTGGACGACAAGTTCAAGGCTGATGAAAAATACTTTACATCCGGCAAGCCTAAGTCAATAAGTGTTTCATTGTTAAAATAGTCTTTAAGCATACGATCAAATTGCTGCACAATGTCGTTACTAACTTTTGACCTTGTTATAAATTGCCTGTCGTAAAACCTATCGCAATAGTTAAGCAACAATTCAATATTATTTTGAATGAGCGTTTGTGTATGCTTATCAATATTTTGGACATATTCCTTCCTGATTTTTTCTATCCCGTCTTTCAAAATTAGTTTTTCATCTTCAGAAATATGCAATGCCTCATTTGCGTCGTAATGGAAAAAAGAATATGAATTGATTTTGTTTCCCAAAGGCGAATTGTTTAATAGGTCCGGATGAAATATTAAGCCCCAACCTTCCTCTACTTGAAGGTCGGGGCTTAAAGAAATAACTTGATTAGGTTCTGTAAACATCAACGTGCCTTCAGTAAAATCATAATAAGACATACCATACTTTACAACACCGCTAAATTTTTTAAAAAGGATGCTATAAAAGCCCATCCTATAAAAGGCATTTTTTTCGATATTGCTTCTGTTAATTTCAGTTAGATCAATAAGCGATACAAGAGGATGCTTTGGTTTTGCCCAACCATAAAGCGTATGTAAATCACTTATTGATTGAATATCTACATATTTGGTTTGCATATTTTTCCATTAAAAACTTAATTTACAAAATAATCACGCATCCGTTTTACAAAATCGTTATCATTGTTTTTCATTTTGCAATCAATATAAAATTGGGCATCTTCGCCCACAACATAACGCAATTGTATTTTTTTATCTGTAGCAGCCTCGTAAATTGTATTTGCCACATCTTCTGATGTTGCTTTTGGTAAATTTGCGGTAGTCTGTGCAAATCGTCCAAAAAACGAACCCATAATTGGATTGTATGAAGGTATCTCATTTTTTACCATTTCTAGCCCGTTTCTAAAATTTGTATCAATTGAACCGGGTTCTATCATTTTAACCACAATATTTAGCGGTGCTAATTCATGCGACAATGCTTCGGAAAAACCTTCCACCGCAAATTTTGTACTGTTGTACAAACTTCCAAAAGGCAAACCAACAACACCTCCAAATGAAGAAATATTGATGATTGTGCCACTTCCATTTGCTCGCAAATAAGACAAAACGGTTTGCGTTACATCCATTAATCCGAATACATTTACGGCATATTGCTTTTGGATTTGCGCTCTGCTTGCCGATTCAAAAACACCCATCAATCCGTAACCGGCATTGTTTACCAAAACATCAATTGTTCCAAATCTGTCTACACCTGCTTTGACCGTTTTTTGAATCGATTCGATGTTCTCAACATCCAATTCCGTTACAAATACATTGTCGAATTGAGTTAATTCGGTCTCTTTTTCTGGTGAACGCATAGTTGCAATTACGTTCCATCCGTTTTTTTGAAATAGTTTTGCTGTTTCTTTTCCGAAGCCTGATGAAGCTCCTGTAATTAATATTGTCTTTGCCATTTTTTTAATTTTTTGTTTGTAAGACAAAGATCTGCAATCGGTCAACGATTGGCTTATACATTAGTGGGTTCGTCTTATACTTTTGACGGATTTTAGTTTAAAAATTAGGAAAGATATGTTACTGCATCTCGCTTCCTGTAGCCCGGCCTTTACGCTAAATTTCCGATTGAAGGAATCGGAAGATACCACTGCAAGGCGGTTTAGTAACAGAGAACTGTTTGCATAATAATCTGATGTGCGTCCTAATTTACATCCACTTTTGAATACTACTCTGTTAGGGTAGTTTTATTCATTCTGTTTGGAAGGTAGCATTTCAATTAATGTTTTTTCATCATTGATAAGATAATAAGGAATAAACACAAGCGATTTTGTTTTTGATGCATTATCAAATCTAACTATTGTTTTGTCAGCAGGTTCAAATGCAACATCTCCAGCTTTTAAGGTTTGTAGCGTATCCCCTTCTATTTGAAAAAAAACAGTCCCAGAAACAATATAGCTTATGACTGGGCACGGGTGTTTGTGAAGTCCTGTTTTTTGTCCGGGGCTAAATTTTATTTCCTTAACATCTACTTTTTTAATTACCCGACTGCCAATATCAGCAGTGAAAATTTCTTTTCGAATTATTTTTTCTTGTGCATCACAGTTTATTGAAATCAAGAAGAATATACTGAGGATAGTCAATTTGAAAAGAGCATTGTAGTTTGGTTTAATTTGATTAGTCATAAGATCTTAATTTAAAATATCAAAGTTATTTAAAATTGGGTTGTCCAATAATTACAGTTAACAGTTTGGGACTTTGTGTTCGAGCCGGAAATTAAAGCACAAAGTCTATATTATTACTAAAGTTCGATTTAAAATTGGATTTTCTTCACCCTGTGGTTGTTCTTGAACGGCGTTTGGTCTGTTGTCTTCTTGTATAATTTCAAGTTTCGTTTTGTAGGCTTCTGCTGTCAAAACATAATTCATTATGAAATAATTTTCCGGTTTGTCTTAAAGGTCGGGCCTTGGTGCATACAAACTGTATCTTATAAGTTCATTTGGCTTTATTTCCAAAACCTTACCCCATTGTTTGAAAATTTATCCTTCCCATTCTGTTATGAATTCTATCCTACTGCCAAATTGCCAGAGTTTCACTTTCTCTAGTTTTGTCAATGTGTTCCAAACTTTGTCAAGAGAAGCATTTAGTTTTATTGTCGAAATGCTTGTTGCCATATTTATCGTTTTCCAATTTCTTGTTGTTGCGTACTCTTATTTTGAATTTTTGTAAGGTGTCAGTTTGCAATTACTGCCTGATGCAAACTCTTGTTCATTGTTCCGATCGTTTAAGGTATTTTTATTTTTCTCATTATTTCCATCTTCCAAAATTATGGCATTTATTTTCCAGCCTTTTGTAGTTTTAATCTAACTGAAAAAATTTAGTCCTTTTTCCCGAAAAATATTCACCATTAAGATATCCCTTGTTTTGATATCTACAAAAACGCTGCGGCTTATAAATATCAGCTGTATTCCAATCCCTAATTGAATACATTAAATCAGTAAATTTTCCTTTCATCCAACTTCTCAGTGTATTTAATAGTTCAAATCCAAGTAAATGCATATTAAACCTATCTCAAATAAAAGAAATATACTAAAAGTAAATTACGCTTCTTTGGAATAGATTCTTCCGGAGCATCATAACGAGGAAATAGGTCTCACCGTTTCTAATTATTTCTTATTTTGACAACCTCCAAAAGCAATTATTTTTTGTTTGACTTTCCAAAGTAAAATTATTCTTTTCAAGTACTCGTATAGATGCAATATTATTTAGATCTGTTTCTGCTAAAATTGTGTTTATGTTTTCTTCTTGAAATGCCCAATTAACTAATCCGCTAATAGCTTCTGTCATAAATCCATTAAGTTGAAAATCGGGATAAGTCGCATAACCAATTTCCAATTCTCCCCTTTCATTTGGTTCACCTTTGAAGCACATTTCGGCAACCAACTTATTTTGTTCTTTACTTATGACCACCCAAAACGTATAATATAGGTTATTTTTGGATTGATCAGTTAAATTAGGAAGTACTTTTGTTTCAATTGCCTTTTTGACCCGGTCGGGAACAACTCGTGAATGGTTCTCAAGCTTCAAAGAGGATTCCAATACAAAATCATTAAGAATATAATTCCGCATTTCATTTTCATCCAAAGGTTTAATTAGGAGTCTTTTGGTTTCAATTTTCATTTAAATTTATCTATCGGATGCTATCCTCATATTTGTTAAAGCATGAATCTTGCTCATAAAAGATTATTTATACGTTTCTTTAACAAGCTCTCATTTTTAAAAAAAACCTTCTTCGCACTTTTTCCTTTAGAAAAAATAGTATTACAGCAGATTCCAATCAAGTCATATGAAAAGTCATTCAATCGAATACCGCTTTTAGGCGGTAGGTTCATCTGTTGGGAATTTACTCATATCCATGAAGAAAACTTCCCAGGTATGCCCGTCAAAGTCTTCAATCGTACGTTGTACCATGAAGCCATAATCCCGGATCTCATTAGGTTCTATTCCACCCGCCTTTAATCCGGACGACATAATATGATTGACTTCGTCAACACTTTCAGCCGATAATGAAAAAAGCCCTGCAATTTTTGATTTTGTATCTGCAATAGGTTTTTTTGTAAAACTCGCGAATTTTTCATGCGTCAAAATCATTACAAAAATATTCTCGCTCCACACCATACATTTTCCTGCATCATCTGAAAATTGAGGGTTAATTTTAAAGCCCAATGCAGTATAAAAATCCGTAGATTTTTGTAGGTCTTTTACTGCGAGATTGATAAAGATTTGTTTTGTCATTTTTATAGATTTTATTTTTTTATTTTCTTCAATGCATCAAGATATTTTTTCTTCACTCCGTTGTCTTCCTCTTTTTCACAAAGCGACTCAATTTTCAACAATAGTTCTTTATGATCGTCTGACTTCAGCTTCAATATTTCAGCTAATGCATAAGCAGTTGCCCAACGAACAACCGTTCCTGTATTTTCCGCATTAAGTAAAAGGTTGCTAATGGCTTTATCAAGTTGAGTCGGGAAAAGTTTGGCAATGTTTCCGATCACCTTTGCACTTTCCCATTTCACTCTTGGTTCATTGTTCTGGAGTGCTTTTGTAACATATTCTAATACACTTTCGCCAGCAATAGCTGGTATTTTTTTTGTGGCATATTCCAAAGCCTCAATACAAGTTGCTTTATCAGTTGCTTTTTGTTTATCCGCAAAAGCCAGCAATTCCTCGCTCGACAATTCATCATTGATGAGCCATTCTCCAATTGCTGAAACCTTAGCTTTTGCTTTTACTGTTTTATCCTGAAATACTTGCTCTATTGTCATTTTGTGTTTATTTAAACAAGCTAGCTGATAATGACACCATTAAAATCAATATATATAATAATCCGTTATTCAATCGAGCTTGTATTTAATTATTTTACAAGTATAATATTAATAAATTTTAAACACCTGGCAAAACCGGCTTTCACTCATAAAAGTCTTTAGAGCTAAAGTTTAGACTTTTCCTTTTCTACTATACCAACTCTTTACTCAATACACTTTTCTTGATCAAATTAACTTTGCAAAGTTTAAAAATAGATAATTAAAAGTTCTTAAATTGATAGTAAAGAACTGTCACAAAGACTTACGCATAATCAATATCAACATATAATTCAAAATTTTAAAGGTTAATAAATGTAGAACTAAAGAAAGTTACATAGTTTTTCGTGGCACTTTTTTTAAATCAAAAAGTGCCACGATTATTCCACGAACATTATGTGCATTTTTGAAAATTCCAGCAGTTTCTTGGATAAAAGAAAAGCCTGCAATTTTTAAAAATTGCAGGCTTTATCAGCTTGTTTACGCTTGAAGAGATTCTTCTTTCGTATTGTTGCGGAATGGGCGGGAGGCCTGTCGAACTCCTTATACCATTTCTATTATTTATAAATGGAATTAAATAGCTAAAAAACTAGTTGCAATTAAATATATAAATTTCAAAGATACTAAAAACTATATTTTTATCAGTATCAGTACTTGATGCTTTCTTCAGTTCAAAGATGTTTAGATACCCCCTATACTCCACCTTAAATAATCATTTTTACAATCTTTTTGATCTTACTTCAAATAAAATAATGCTCTTAAAACGTTGATACTACATAAACCATACATTTTATGAAATCAGCGTATTTATATGTCAGAGTGAGTACTGATGAACAGATAAAGAATATAATCAAAAAATTGATCAGAGGATTAAACTAATTTCCGTTTAATATCTCCATTCTTTATTATTATTGAAGCCATAGAAAGAGTATCTAATTGTTTAGATACTCTTTCTATATTATACTGTATTTTTATTTACAGGTTAATCCAAGGTTTATATTCTGTTACTACTTGTCAAACATTTTTTCCCATCTCGCAATTGAATTTCTGCTTAATTTGAATTTATGTGCTAGCGCTATATTAGTATATTTATTTTTCTTTTGATATTCTAAAATGTACAGGATCGTAGCTTTATCATATGCTCTTAGTTTCTGATTGAATAATGAGATTTCTAAATTTTCTGTGGTAAAAACAATTTGATTAAGCTTAATGACATCAAATATACATAAAACTTCTTTTTGCAAAATAGAATAGCACCATTTATATTTCTCTGGATGCTTTTTCATAATGAGATCTGTATATATTTTTTTATAATTAGGTGTTAATCTTTCCATACATTTTTCTGATTTCTATTTTTGAGACTTTTTCATTTTCAAAAAATATAAACAGTACTGTTTTTCTATTAAAATAATTCTTTTTCAGAACAAATGTCCAAATATCGAATGGATAAAAATTAAATTCGTGTCCAAATACTTCTAAAATTTGCTTTTTAGTCTGATTCAAAAAACTATTATAATGATCAAGGGTCTTCATTCCTTCTGATTATATTTACTGATCCACTTATAAAGTGTGGTTTTAGGAATTCTATACTCTTCTATAATTTGAAGTTTTGTCTTCTGCCCCGTATTGATTAACTCTAAAATAAAATCTACAACCTGTTTAGTATAAATATTTTTTTTAAATTGTGGAAGAGAGGTTTGAATATTTGATATTGTATTCTCAGATTTATTTTTAGGAGCAAACAGAATTAAATGCTGGCAATAAATTCTGAAAAAATCATATTCCAAAAGTTTGCACCACTTAAGAAGAACTTCTGTATCAAGACTTTTCTGATTATACATTTTAAGTATATCATCTTCTGAAACCTTATGGAAGTTACAGATTCTATGAATTAAGATTTCTTTCTCATTTACCATTCTTTTTATACAATCTCCTATATGAATGTTTTTTAATTCAAATTTCATTTCCTATATATTTTTACTGTAAATAGCACAACGCATCTGAACTTTTGAAAGAATTGCAATTTAATCCCAATTAATAATCCTTTTCTATTAATACAAACTAGTTAATATAGCCTTTGGATAGACAAATATACTTCTCTTGTATAACCTGCTGGAGCTGTTTGATTTTTATTGTCTATCACTAAAAAGTAATAGCATCTAAACCATTTGCTGTTTACTATGATGTCTAATGCTACAACTTCATTACTGTTATTATAGGGTGTGCCACCTGTCAGCCCGTAAGGTACACTTGCTGTGGTCATATTATCGCCGTAGTTCAGATAAATACCATTATCAATATTGATCCAGCCTCCATTTGATCCTAAAATGACATTTGCAAAATTAAAACGGTCTACACTAGAAATTTCTGCAACCCAAATTTTCTGATTATTTCCAGAAACATTTACTAACCTAGGATTAAAAGAAGCACTTCCTGAACCATTTACTGAGCTACCTAGAAAAATACCATCCAATCTCACAATTCCATCCAATACAGGTAAATCTGATAAGTAAGAATTCATCCAATTATTTGTAGAAGTAGCATTGGTAATGGTTCCATGATAATAAACAAGCTGGCCGGGAGCAATTGTTCCGGTATTGCTTCCACCAAATGTATATCCCCATTTTGTACCATCAAACATATAATAACCTGCTTGTGTGACATTAGCTGTTTTAACCGTAGGTACAGTTACCGCTGCTGTAGCATATACTAGAGTACCTATCTGTTCAATACCGTACGCGGCATCTTTTGCTGCAAGTTGGTTACCTGTAAGTCTTGGAGCAATAACTCCATCAGGTAAAGTAGCTATACCTGGCATTCCTGTGACATCAAGTGTTGCTTTTGGGGATGCTGTATTTATTCCCACCTGAGAATATGCAATGCCGGATATAAGCGACATAGCTAATAATATAATTTTTTTCATGTTGAAATGTTTTTGTAAATAATTAAAGAATTAGAAAAAATATCATCATTTGTGTTTTTTATATAGATATTTGTGTTTTAGGTTTTATTTCGAATAAAATATAAAAGATTATGCAGGAGATTATTAAAAAATAATCTAAAATTACCCCTCTTTTTTTGTAGAATAATTTTAAAGTATGTTTAAAAAAGAAATAATATTGTGCAATTCATATTTCTACTTAATTTTACTGCTTTACAATCTTTTATCTCATGATTTTATTCAGTTATTAACATAGAATATTTTTTGATCTCGTTTGTTTTGCAAAGTTATCTACATTAATAAATCAAAAAAAAAAGAGTAAAGGCGAATATTATAAATGATTTAAATTTTATATCTAATTATTAATCAATACAATACCATAATGAATTATTAAATTTCATTAAAAACAAAATTCAAATGCCTGAAATCAATTCAAAATATCTCACTGTAGATATATTAAAACAAGAACTAATGGATAAATACATATTTTTTATGGTATTTGCCATGGGTATGTATGCTATCACTTTCAGATTCCTCATTAATAGTCGAACAATGTCATTGTATCTAATAAGCGGATTATTATTTTTAGCTTACAGTTATTTTCTGGTTAGAAAAAAATATCCGTTGAGTCTCATCGTTCACTTATATCTGATTATTGCACCTTTATATAATTTTTACATTATGGTAACTTTTTGGAACTACACAATTGCTAGTTTTTTCTGGCTGTTGGCAGTTCCTTTAGGAGCTTATATATTTTTTTCAAAAAAAGAGGCTTTACTATATGCAGGCTATGTTCTGGTAATTATTATTACAGCTACTATCGTAGCCAATAATTTACATTTTAGCTTTGTAAAGTATTCCCAGAAGATGATTATATTTTCTGACACAATTCTATTTATCTCAAATATTATAGTTTTTTCATTGTTAATATATTATAAAGACAAAATTGAAAAATTGAAAATTGTGTCAGAACTTGAAAATATAATTACACAAAAAGAAGATGTAAAGGAAGGGATAATTATAGAAGAAAATATTGATATAGATTCTATAGAAAACCTTTTTGAAAAGATAGAAAATCTCATGATAGAACAGGCTCTTTTTAAAGATATAAAACTTAACCTTTCAAAGCTAAATGTCCTATTAAATACCAATACTATTTATATTTCTAGAGCAATTCGACATAAAGGATATTCTAATTTCAATACATATCTGAATACACACAGAATTATGTATGTGAAAAAGCTCTTTTCTGAAGCTAATTTTCAAAAAAACACATTAATGTATATTTATACAGAAGCTGGATTTTCGAACCAATCTACTTTCAACAGGGCCTTTAAGCAGATAGAAGGAATAACACCTTCAGAATATCTGCAAAAAATCTAAAAGATCATACCTACCATAATGGCATATAGTCTATCAATTTGAAATCCTAACAGATCAATATCACGCAAAAATAGATTCTGGAACAGATTCCTGCTGAGTTGCGTAAATGTAGATGCAGATACATGATTCAATTTGAATTGTTTCATAGTCAAAGCATATAATTCATTTGGCTCTAAAACCTTATAATCAAGCTAAGGACGACATCGTTTCTTGATTTTCTTTGTACACTTCCTTTATTCAGAAAAAAAACCATCCTATATCAATCCTATTTTAATTCATACAGCCCACGGCTCCTATAAGAGCTTATTTACAAACGTCTAACTTCTTTTCCAAATAATCAAATTTTCACTTTTCTGAACTGATGACTTTATCGTGATCCTAGGTTCCTCTTTTTGTTTTGTCGCCTGCCATAATCTAATATTTAGGGACTTGATTTGTATTGATAATTAAGAGGATTATAATACTACACGCTATAAGACACTCGGAAATAAAGAAAGTTTTAATTACCTCTGATATTTTCACTTTGATCAATACTAAATTAGACAGGTAAAAAAAAGTAATCTGCTGAATAACACTTGTGTCTCCAATAGTAGATCTTTCCCGCCACAATCTTAATGATCTTATTTTTTCCATTTTCTTTACAGTGCGAATCACAATTTCCACACGCATACCTAATAAATTAGCCATGTGTTGCTTCGCTAGGGGCATACAATAGGAAAATTGTTCTTGATTTGTCCTACTCTATAATATTCCAGCAGAGACCGGACCTTATGAAGGGAGTCATTCGAAGAATTGTTAAACAGCATAACATATTCATGTGACAATCTCTCCGATAAGCAGCGAAAGATATTAAAAACAACTTCATTATTTTGTCTTAACAACCTCATAAAATTCCACTTAGCCAACTTGATTATCTTGCAATCTGTTCTCGCAACAGCATTCATAAGATATTTATTTCCGCTAAATAATAATTGTTTCACCAATGGTCTGATCATCTGTAAGAATATTCAAGGTAGCCTCTTTACCATCCTCGTGGCAATTGTTTAACTCCACTATACCAGCAACGATCTGAATGTAATAACTAGGAAGATCTCCTATTTTAAAAATCGTATCCTTCATTAGATAATTTTCATAGCTAGCTCAATTTTCTTGCAAAATATTTTCATCAATTATCATAATATGTCACAATTATGGTTATTTAGAAAATTTTTGTAGTAAAAATTTTATTTTTTTTCAACAGCAATAAGCAGACTATTACGGCCTGATAAAAAGAATTTATATACCACATTTTAAAGCATTTAAGGAAGCATTATCAAATTAACAGATAAATAAATTAAGAGCTTCAAAAAAATATTGTCTTGAAAGTTATATCATCTTAAATAGAACGCTATCACAGTGATGAGTGATGAGTGATGAGTGATGAGTTACAAGATTAAATGGTTAAACGAATATCGAACACATAATGATGATGAATAGGGGGATTTTAAGGTAGATGTTTTTCTATTAAGGTAAATACTGAAAACTCGAACACCTATTTATATAATCTTATTCAAATATAACACACTGTAAATCATAATATAGAACCTATAAAAAAAGGAGACGTTTAAATATAAACGTCTCCTTAAGCGGAGAGAGAGGGATTCGAACCCCCGGACCTGTTACAGTCAATAGTTTTCAAGACTATCGCAATCGACCACTCTGCCATCTCTCCTGAATAACGGCTATACCGTTGTTTTCAGTGGTGCAAATATAAAAAGTTTTTTGTTATCTGCAAAATATTTTCGGCATCTTCATTAAAAAAAATCATAGTTTTCAACGTTGATTTCTGACAATCAGACTTATATTTCAGACGCGAAGAACCATATTTTTTAATAAAAAAATCATCAAGCAAGCCCTTCATACAAAAATTTTATAAAATTGCGATAAGGGTCATCCGTACTACTGCTTACCTTACTGTTCTTTCCAGGATTTTTTCATCATATTTATCATAGAAAACGCCTACTCTATCAGGATTCACTGTTCCCTCCGGAGTCAACACTTTTTCTTTGAAAAGCCAGGCCATCAGCTTCTCCATACTTTTCTTTGAATTCATTCCCAATCCACTTACTACCCGGCTGAAATCGGTACACTGAACTTTAATTCTTTGCTCAATAAAGTTGATTACATAATAATCATCAGCCTGATATTGCGGAGTTTCGTTGTCAAACATTCTAAACATTACAATTTCATTGTCATCCAATGTATAAAATGAATATTGGAACACATTGATTTTCTCTGATTTGAGGATTGCTTTACCATCCAGCAAAACCTTGTCATCTTTTATTTCAATTTTCTGGGCATTCAGAAAGGCAGCTCCTGCGATAAGAAGCATCATCATGGTTTTTTTCATACAAATATCAATCGTTTATAATCTTTTTTATAAGAGTTCAAATTATAATAGGACGGTAAAAATCATGTTTCAAAATGATGTATGAACCATTGTTACCGACTTTTTACAGACGTCCAAAATACAAAAAAGATCGATACTTTTAGAGAAGATTGTAAAAGGAAAAAATGTTCGGTAAAATCAGTTGCTGAGTTTACAACTAACAATCAAATTAACAAAACTTATCCATCAGTTTTTCAGCCAAGTTAAAAATTCCGTGACCTGTCTTTTACTGATGAATACATCTGAATTAATTTCAGGGGTCGGAGAAAGCTTCACCTCTATTTTCTGGCTCGAATGCTTAATAATTTCAATAATCGCATTTTTATTGATGATGAACTTCCGGTTAATTTTAAAAAAACGGTCCGGGTTTAATTTATGGATGATATCTTTAATCGTATCGTCATAAATATAGGTCTGGTTATCGTTTGTGGTCAGAAAAAGGTATTTTCCGGAGGCAAAAAAATAAGCGGTATCGTGCTCATCTACAGACTTTAGTTTATTTCCTTCCCGAACCATAAAACGTTTCATTTTTTCAGGATTATTGGTCTGGTATAACGTGGAAATAGATTTCAGTACAGATTCGGGATCAAAATTCCCTTTTATAGAAATGAATTTCTGCAATGCCTGATATAGCTCCTCTCTTTCAAAAGGTTTCAGGAGATAATCTATGGTGAAATGCCTGAAAACCCTCATCGCATATTCATCAAAAGCCGTGATAAAAATAACCGGCGTAAAAAGTTCCACATGCTCAAAAATATCCAGGCTCATCCCGTCACCCAAGTGAATATCCATAAAAATAAGGTCTGCGGAATGGATTTCGAAAAAATCTATGGCCTGTTTCTTTGAACGGAGAATCACCGTTTCGGTAATAGGAACGATACTTTGCTGATCCAAAAGATCTTTCAGATAATTAACAGCCAGCAGTTCGTCTTCTATAATCGCAATTCTCATAACCCTGCAAAAGTACGAAAAAACCGCTAAAACGATTAAGTTCAAGCGGTTTCAGGGGTTGTTAATATGAAATGTTATAAAAAGGGATTATTCTTCTTGGCACTTCGTGGAAACTCTATGGTGTATCTCACGTCATTCTGTTGAAGAATATAGTCTATCCCATTGATGGTATGGGTAATTTTTTTCTGATTTGCACGTCTTAAATCAGACCAGCGCTGTCCTTCCAATGCAAATTCCCGGAATCTTTCATCCATTATAAAATTCGTGAAATCAGAAGTATTCATTGGATTGATGCTGTTTTGAACGGCCAGATATCCATCTGTACTGTATCTGTTTTTCAATACCGTCAGCAGGGTTTCTTTAGCTTCATTAAGCCTGTTCAGTTTTACCAATGCTTCAGATTTTATAAAATACATCTCTGCCGTTCTGAAAGACACTTTAAAATCTGAACTTCCACCTTTAATCACTTTATACTGACTGCCATTTTTCTCAAAATACAGGGCAAATCTTTTATCTGTAGCCGTATTATATTTTGAAAGCAGTTCCGGAGTGGCGAAAGATACATTCTGCACATTGGTATTCAGTGCATTGTCCAGAGCCATAATAGATTCTACTGAAGCATAATGATTAGGCGCTGTGGTAGCTGTATTTAAATTGCTTAGCTGTCCTTTTACCGCCAGCACCTGGTTTGAAAAGTTTAATGCTGCATTCCAGTCGCTCTGATACAAGGCCGCTCTTGCCTGGAGTGCCTTTAATGCTATTTTTGAAAACCGGTAATGGATACCTGAAGGCTGCTGCTCCTCTATCATCAGTTCTTCTGCCTGTTCCATATCGGCATGTATCCGGTTATAGACTTCCTGTACGGAAGATGGTTTTAATACCTGTTCAAGATCAATTTCCAGAGTGATTGGGACTCCACGGTCTGTAGAGGCGGTAGCGCTGTTGTACGGTTTCCCGTATAAATTCACCATATCAAAATAGGAATAGGCACGAAGGGCATACGCTTCTGCGAGGATCTGCTGCTTTTCAGGAGAATCTTTCATCGTTTTGCTTCCTTCATTGATGATTTGGTTCAGATAAAAAATCACCGAATAAAAACCTACCCACGGAAACTCAGTCGTTGCCTGGTCGGTATTGGAATCTTTCCACATCGCAATTTCACGGTAAGCGATAAAATCACTTACATTTTCATCCAGGCTTACCTCATCGGTACGAAGGGCTGTTAAAGATTTATGAATCGGATATTTTGCATATGCCGAGGTAAGTACTTTACGGTAATCTTCCACACTGGTAGGAATGATTTTTCCCTCAGGCTGTATATCTAAAAAACGATCACACCCGATACTGGAAAAGCTGAGTACGGCGAGCGCAATGAATGTTGTAATTTTTCTCATGTTTCTCTAAGTTTTAAAAAGAAATATTAAATCCTACGGTAACTGACTTCGCGATAGGCTGTGCATAAATATTACCATAGGTTTCCGGATCAAAATATCCTTTATATCCATTACTGAATACAAATAAGTTACGCCCTTCAACACTCAGTCTAAGGCTGCTGATTCCCATCGGACTTGTAAATTCTTTAGGAAGCGTATATCCAAGACGAATACTGCTGATTCTCACGTAGCTGATTTCTTTTGCCCATACATCAAGTAAGCTGTAGGCATTGGAACGGTTATCGGCAAACCATTTGTTAGCCATCCAGCCTGGGTTGCTGTCCATTTCAGAGCTGGTAATTCCTGGAAGTGAAGTTCCGGCTTCGTAGATATCTTTGGTATAATTTCTACCTCTGTCTAAGTCCATTCCACGGTAAGAAGGTGTTCTCATGACAGTCTGCTTTAAATTGACGGTAGCAGAAACGGTAAGATCGAAATTGCGTACTTTAAAGGTATTGATAATCCCTCCTGTAAATTTCGGATCTCTGTCACCTACATACGTGAAAAGGTTTCTAAGCTCCGCATTGGAAAGTTTTGTGTCTACAAGCTGTCCGGGAAGAAAATCTGCATATACATCAAATAATTTGAAGAAATCTTCCGCTTTTATTTTTTCATTTCCTTTCCAGAACATTGGATTTCCGTTTTCATCCATTCCTGCAGTTTTCAATGCAAAAACAGCATTTACAGGTAGTCCTTCACGGGAAGGAAGCAATGCATTATCACGGGGCTGCTCGCTAAGTACGTTACTCTTGTTGTGGGCAAAATTTATCGTGGTAGTCCATTTGAAATTATCATTATTAATATTTCTTGTAGACACCGCCAGTTCAAATCCTTTATTGGTTAAGCTTCCCCAGTTCATCATGGTATATTCAAACCCCGTTTCTAGCGGTGTTTCTTTCATACTGATCATGTCTGTTCCTTTTCTGCTGTACACATCCGCCGTAAGATTAATACGGTTTTGGAATAATCCTAAATCAAGACCCAGGTTGACATTGGTGGTTTTTTCCCAACGAAGCTTATCATTTGGAGGACTGACTACGTTAATAATATTTTCTTTTGTCCCGGGAAGAATCGTCGTATCAAAGTATTCTCCGATAAAAAACGGTGATGTATTACGGTCGATATTTCCCTGAAGACCATAAGAAGCTCGTAATCTAAGGTTGGAAATCGCAGTAAGATCCTTCATGAAATTTTCTTTCGTCACGAGCCATGAACCTGATACCGCCCAGATTGGAAGGTATTTATATTTTTTATTAACTCCGAATAAATTCGTTCCGTCATATCGTACACTTCCGAAAAATGTATATTTCTGAGCAAAAGTATATGATGCAGTAGCAAACATGGACGCATACGCATTCACAACAGGAGGCATTTCACGGTACGTTTCATACTTTCTTTCTGCTGCAAAATTAGAACTTGGGAACACCATCGCCGTGGATCTTCTGGAAATCTCGTCATACCCGAAAGCTCTGGTAAGTGTTGTATTATCCTCTGTTTTACGGATTTCTGTTCCAGCCATTACATCAATTTCATGCACGGAATTAATCTTTGTGCTGTATGCCGCCTGCAACTTCCAGTTGTATTGGAAAAAGCTGTTGTCCCAGTTTTGTTTTACCCCACCATCCGGTAAAAAGTAACGGTACGCGCCATCTTTGTAGTAGCGTGTCCCTTCTCTCATTTTTCTGGTAAAATAGGTTTCCTGACCTGCGTACTTTTCAGTCTTGTTGCTGTCGTATTGCATTCCCAGCTGGGAAGTCAGCTTCAGGTCTTTCGCTACTTTATATTCTAAATCCATAATCGCTTTCAGGGACTGGTTTTTCAGGGTATAACTTGTGTTGTTCCTTTCTTCCAGGAAGTTGAAAGGAATATAACGGTTTTCAAAACCATCTATATCCTGATCATAGCGGTAGCTTCCATCTGCATTGTAAGGCGTAAGGTAAGGATTCGCATTTCTTGAATAATTGATAGGGCTGATAGACGCATCAGCATCTGTCACAAACGATTCACGTTCACTTTGTGTTCCGAAAATTGATATTCCGGCAGTCAGCTTATCGCTTATTTTATAATTGTTCTTTAACGTCAGGTTATATCTTTTAAAACCGGTTCCTATCGTTGTTCCTTCTTCATCATAATATCCTAAAGAGAAGTAATAATCTGAACGGTCGCTTCCTCCGGAAAGACTTAGTCCATACTGTTTATTGATGGCTGTTCTGTACAAAAGTTTTCCCCAGTCTGTATTGTTATTTCTTAATCCGTCGATCTGCTGGCGCGTCAGTGAATTCAGTCCGTCCAATCCTCCGCTTCTGAAAGCGTCCAACTGTCCGTTTTTCATTAAAATCCTCATCACCTCTCCTTTATCTGCACGATAAGTCAAGTCGCTGCGCTGGGCAAGCATAAGCTCTAAATCTACTTTTTCAGTGGCATTGAGCAGATTCAGTTTATCAAAATCCGGGCGGGATGTTACGAAGGTATCTGCTGAGAAATTCACTCTCATATTTCCTTTCTTCCCTTTTTTGGTGGTAATAGAAATCACCCCATTCGCAGCTCTGGCTCCATAAATAGCTGTCGCCGCCGCATCTTTTAAAATGGTGATATCCTCGATATCATTAGGGTTCAGTCCTGCGATAGAAAAATTCTGAAGCTGGTCTATATTATCTTTATCTGTAAAATTGGGAACATCATTTCCTTCCAGTGGCAAACCGTCAATCACCCATAAAGGATCCTGTGGTCCGGAAAGGGAAGCCGTTCCTCTGATTCTGATTTTTGCAGGGCCTCCGGGAGATCCTGTTTGAGGTGTTACGGCTACTCCGGCAATCTGTCCCGCCAACATCTGGTCTACACTCGCAACCCCAGCCTGGTTGATGTTATCCATCTTCACCGTTGAAACCGCAGAAGTCTGCTTGCGTTTTTCAATTTTCTGATATCCGGTAATGATAACTTCCTGTATTTTATTTTTATCAGAAACCTCAGAACTGATAGGCGTTAGGGTTACATTATAGTGCGTTTGATCTTCATTGATCAGAATTATTCTGGATTCATAGCCCAGATAGCTCACCATAACAGATTTTGTATCTGCGGGAATTTCCAGGATGAATTTCCCGTTCTTATCGGTTACGGTACCTATTGAAACACTTTCAATAATTCCTTCCTGATTGGTTTTGGTAGAAACAGACTGTGTTTCTATTTTGATAGATGCTCCGGCCATAACGTGAAACGTATTGCCGTCTTCGATCTTTCCTGTAATGGTTTTCTTCTCCTGGGCCAACGCAACCTGAGCCGCTAAAAGAGGTAAAAGTATTAGAGTTTTTTTCATAGCTGATTATTGTTTAAAGCCTCTTTAATACGGATGATTAAGTCTGTGTAATGAGCCCTGGAGGCATCATCTCCTTTGTATTGTCTTGCATTCAGTAGTTGTAATACTTTCTGAAGTTCTGCTCTTTTGTAGGTAGTGACTTCAGATACTCTTTTCATGGATGAATAGTTAATATTCCTCAAATCATGATCTTCTCCGTGAAAATTGCATATCATTGGCATGTTCAGGGTGTTGTCTACTTTTAAAGCTTTGACTGATGTTTTCTCAAATAATTTATTCACAGAAACAATGAGCGCATCCACATAGTTTTTCTGCGTCATTTTTTCAAGAATCGTCAGGCTTCCTTTTTTACTGAAAATAGCAGTTCTTAATTGATCAAATAAATTATTTACGGTGTAGATTTCTTCTTTTGAACCCGAAACTTCATGTTTCAATTCATTTTCAAGCAACCTCAATAACCTGTCATCCATCAGCAGGGAATAGATGGTTCCATACTGCATTCCTCTTGCTAGGGTGTATGGAGTCTGTTCAAACGGTCCCATCGGTGAATTTTTCACAGAATAGGTTTTCTCGGTAATCGGATTAAACAACAGCCATTCCGGAAGCTGTATTGCATTGTTAATCAAATAATCAACCGCTCTTTTCTGTGTTTCCGCAGGAACTGCTTCATACGCTTTCTTTTTGCTGCCAAAAACCGTATTATCCAAATAAACCCCTCCTACATTGGCCATTACATGCCCTGTATACAGATCCCATTGTCCGATCGCTCCCAAATAGAGTTTACCTGCCTCGGTATAGCTCTTTCCATCTTCATACGTCCATTTCAGAAGATTGTCTACAACAATTTTCAAGTTTTTAATTCCATATTCGCTAGCCTTCATTGCATCATCTCCTAAATCTTCAGATTGGGAGCGCGGATCAATGGTTTCCAGGTAGCTTTGCTGCTCACCATAGAAATACATCGGGTCATCCTGATTTTTTTCTATTAAGTTTCTCAGGGCCTTTTTTTCGGATATTTCATCAGGGTACCAACGGTAGCCCCATTCAATAGCATATTTATCATATACTCCTATTTTTGGAGTTATTGCAGTAACACCATCCCCAGGCTGAGCGACATAATTGTAACGTGCATAATCCATAATAGAAGGGGCTGTTCCGCCCATTTTATCGGTAAATTCCTTGGAACGCAGTGATTCCACAGGAAAGGCAAAGGAAGCTCCCATATTATGTTTCAGTCCGAAGGTATGTCCTACTTCATGAGACGAAACAAAGCGGATTGCTTCACCCATATGCTCATCACTGAATACATTTCCTCTTGCTTTAGGGTCTATCGCTCCGGTCTGAATTCTCATCCATTCCTGAAGGGAAGTCATCACATTATGCCACCAGATAATATCCGATTCAATAATTTCTCCGCTTCGCGGATCCACCACAGAAGGTCCCATCGCATTGGATTTCGGAGATGCCACATAGGTAATCACGGAATATCTTACATCATCAATGTCAAAATCCTTATCATTTTCATCCGGCATTTTAGCGATTACCGCATTTTTAAAACCCGCTTTTTCAAAAGCAGTCTGCCAGTCGTATACTCCTGCAATAATTTTTTCACGCCACTGGATCGGCGTTGCTGGATCAATATAGTAGACGATAGGTTTCTTTGGTTCTACCAACTCCCCTCTCAGGTACTTTTCTTTATCTTCATCTTTGGGTTCCAGGCGCCATCTGGTAATGAACTGCTTTTCATCCATTTTTTGCTGGCGGTCATTGAAAGCCCAATGTTTTTCACTGAAAAATCCTACTCTCGAATCAGCGGTTCTCGGTGCCATCGGAACCTGAGAAAGCAATACAATATTGCTGGTAACCCCAAGGGTTACTGGTAAATCTACTCCTCCTTCATTCACGGATGTAGTGAGCTGGGATTTCACTACAAGGTTCTGAGGAAATGTTTTTACTCCTTCTATGTAAGAAAGGCTTGACTTTACCGATCCACCAAGGCCTACATTGGCCAGTACATCATTAAAGCTTTTCTGATTTCCATCAAAAACTTTGTTTACTTTAATGGCTACCGACGTAGAATCACTGTTTTGAGCTTCAATATCAAAAACCTCGATCACAGATTCTGAAAAATTATCTTTTACAGATTTTGTAATCACATCATTTTTTGGAGATGACACCTGCGGAACCACCGTTTTTACCCAAACTTTTTTGGCTACTGCATCTTTATGAAAAGAAATTACTTTATTTTCATAGTTCATCCCTTTATTTAGGCCCGCCTCATTCACCTGCATCGGCACCTGAGACAGTTTATTGACCACCAAAAACTGACGTCCCATCAAACTGTCGGGAATCTCAAAATACACATCGGTCTTTACCTGAATCGTATTAAAAATCCCCTTTTTATAGGTTCCTTTTTTAATAAGATCTTCAATTTTCTTTGCTTTTTTTGACGAAACCTCTGTTTTGTCAGATTTTTCTTTAGCCGTTTTTATGGTATCTTTTTTCTGTGCAAGTGCTGCTGGTGATGCCAGAGCGAGTCCTAAGTACAGTGCCAGTCTGTAGTTCTTCATTACAATAGTCCGATTCATTCCAAATTATTAGATATCTCAGTTTCAGCTCGCAAAACTATAGGTAAAGAAATAATCTCAACAGTATTAGGGAGTGAGAGGTGGTATTTCGGGAGTGAGTGGATTTCATTTTTTATTCCAATAATGGTAAAAAACATATGAAATATTCACCATCTACGGATATATTAACAGAATTCTTTTTAAAATAATCATAAACCTGATTCAAATAATCAATCCCGAATTTGGCTCCCTGTACGGATTCATCTGTTTTGGGCTGCCAGGTATTTTTTACAGTGATTCCTTCCTCTTGAATCGTTATCATAATGTTCAACGGATGGTCTATCGTAGCAATATTATGTTTTATGGCATTTTCCACCACCATCTGAAGGGATAAGTAGGGAATCTTCTTTTCCAAACTTTTAGGGTTAACAATGACCATATCAAACACCAGCTCTTCATCAAACCTGCTTTTTAGGAGCTCCATATACTGCTGGATAAACTTAATTTCCTGCGCAACAGGAACAATATTTTCTTTAGGAGGAACAATAAGGTACCTGTATATCTTGGAGAGATTCATGGTAAAACGCTGTGCATTTTCTTTGTTGATGCCGATCAGCAGATAAAGGGAGTTCAGCGAATTGAACAGGAAATGGGGGTTGATGTTGTTTTTAAGCTGCTGCAACTGGTTCAGGGCTTCTTCCCTGTGCATTTTTTCATTCTCAACAAGCAATACGTTTTTTTCGGTCTGTATCTTTTCTTTTTCAAGATAGGCTAGCTGGGTAGACCTGTGAAAGAGGATAAAAACGGTAACAATAAGAAACAACGCCGCCAGGAAAATATAGACGGTATAGGTCTTGGTTTTATTCACACTTTCATCAATAAGGAAGTTTACGTGGTTTACAACGGCGTACCCTTCAAAATTATCTGTTTTCAGAGGTTTTATGAAACGGGTAACTTCCAGATTTAGATATTCTGAAATGGTAGTCCCTTCGGTGTATCCTGATTTTGTAGTACTGGTTATGGTATCTCTTGGGGTGATATCAGTAAAGTCAAAAATGTTCTTTCCTAAATATTTCTGGTCCGGATGAGTGATGCAAACCCCTTCTTTGGTGAAAACATAAGCGTAATTGTTGGGCGTCTTATCAATATTGATGAAATACTGATGGAGATCGTCCAGGCTTACTGCGGAACCATAATAGAGTCTGTTTTTATTAGGAAGAGTCAGGGAATCGTAACTTACCCAATAGATGCTGTCTTTCCGGGTAATTAAAAAATCGCTGAAATGTCCGGGACCGCTGTTTTTTATTTTGATATAATTCTCCCCTTTCTCCCTTTTCCTGAATACTTCCGATAATGGGCTGTTGCTTTCAGATTCTCCGGAGACAGGATTATCATACGAGTACCAGCTGTAAGGAAGTAAATTTCGTTTCCGGTTCATTTCGTTTAAAACGGAAGAATATTCCTTGTAGTTTTTCAGTCCGTCTTTCTGGATAAGCGCACGCAACAGGTATTGATAGTCTTCTATACTTCGAAACTCATTTTCTACAGTTTCATATTTCCGAACAAAGGTTTTGCGGGCAAATTCTTCGTTATTTTTCCGGCTGTCGTGGGTAATGAGAACACTCAGCACCGCGAATGCAACAACAGCGATCAGGCAAGCTGATAAAATCGCTATGTACATGGATTTCTGCGATACGATATGCTTAAAATTATTATTCATTTTTTCTACCAGTCATTTTTTCTTTACCATTATATTCAATGATCAATCTGTAAGAATCTGTCATGGGATCTTTTCTTACACCTTCTCAGATGCATTTTTTTACCGTGTGATTTTTTAACGCAAGAGCGTAAGGCGCTTACAATATCGTTGCCCTTGCGATACCAAAACATTATTTGTTAGCGCAAAGACGTAATATTTTTTTCAAGATTTATGTTTTTAAGGCGCAAAGGTATTTCACTTAAGTAAAGACGATTACATTGTATTTACCTTCGAAATACATTTCTCTTTCTGGCCATCTAATCGCATTTTTTAACGCAAAAATTTTGATAATGCCGTTTCATAAGGAAAGCAAAGAATTAATCAATTTCAGTGATTCTAAAAAGCTTGCATTGTTGATATGAAATCTTAAAGTTCCCCGATATGGTACGTTACCCCATATGATTCCCCAAAAGACATCCTCTATCCGTGACTTTTATGCATAAACTAGTTCCATTAGAATTCTAATGGAACTAGTTTTTGTAGCGGAGAGAGAGGGATTCTCACCTACCCTTTCCATATACGATAGACATTGATTTTTCCATTTTTAGAATTAAAAGTGCCACGATATTGCCACAATCTTTTCTTTTGCTTTCAAAAATCAATTTTGAAGTCTCTATTTAGCTGGTGCGGAAAGCGAGGGACTCTCACCCACCCTTTATACACGCTGTATCACTGCAATTTTTATATTTAAATTTATAGTGCCATGAACATGCCACGACTTTTTTAAACATTTTAAAAAGTATGAACAATGCTCTACTTATCACTTAGATGTAGCACAATATAACCTACAAATTTTTACGACTTGAATCAAAGAACACTTTAGTTCACCATTACAAATATACAAAATATCCCACTTATGAAACGCATAGCAACCTTCAATATCTTTAATACTACAAAAAAACATAGAGCTTTTCCTATTTAATTTAAGGTAATTCTAGCGATGATCTCCATTCTAGCTGCGAACACTACAAAGCATTAACCCCATCTCACCAAAAACATGTAATTAGCAATCAACTGGTTTGCAGTTAATTTCTATATGCTTTAAAATAGCATATTGGGGCCAATCAAATTGGTCTATACAATCATGTGATAGACCTACATTATTAGATCCTCTTGATCTCTCTTTTTTTGTCGCACAATTTCTAATTCTAGATAGTCATGATACTTTGTAGCCCATTCACTCACTTTAGCATTGGGGTGAAAAATAAGGCTATCCATAAGGTCTAACTGTTGTTTTAAATACGGTACTATTGACCCCGTCCAAAAATAGGTATTAATATTTGCACTTAGTGACGACAATACTGCTTCATATTCTCCAAATCCATCAATGAGTCTCTTTGCATATGGATGCCAAGAAAATTTATCCCCTTCCGTACGAGTTGCGAACACAGGTACAAGCTCTGCGAGCCGTGCAGGTGCAATCGTGGGATTTTCCTCACACCATTTAAATATTTGATCGATATCCCCATCAAAGAGAACTCCCTCTGGTCTTTTTACCGGACTGATTCCTGATCCAAGAATATGCTTTAAACCATAGAATTTAATGTAATTTTCATTTTGCAGAATAAGACTTTGGGATAGCTTTGGCCATATCTTGTTAAAGTGTCTAGTAATTAACGTTTCGTAAATTCTCTGCATAGAATTATCCAAGTGGTAAGAATTTTTCAGTGATATCGAATCAATAATTGCCTCATTTACAAGAGATGCAAAATTACTTTCTTTTTCCTGTTTAAGTATTAACCGAATGGTTTCCCACCATTGATGATAATCTTGGACATTAAGGGATTGGTTTAATATCCCCAGATTGAGAACGCATTCTTTCAAAATCTGTATTAATTCCGTACTTTTATCTTCATTCAGGTAGGTCATCCCAAAAACGATCTGATAAGCTACTTTGTAACCTTCATGTCCATAATTAAAAAGCTTGTGACAAAATTTAATCACTATACCTTCATCAACTTTTAAGGGTCCATTTGCCCTGAATTGAATAAATTCGCTAAGTTCAAATTCACCAGAATCAATCAATTTAAACAGTTCGTCAGTATTAGCATAAGAATCATTTTCTAAAGATGTCAGATAGAATAGCAAATAACTCAATTTAGGATAGCTCTTAACTTCGCGCTTAATATACTGTTGAATATCTCCATCAGAAAACCGGAAGATAGCACCCAACACATTACCGTCCTGATCCGCTCTGTCAATATCGTCTAAAGCTGCTAGGGAAATATCAATAAATCTCCGCAATTCAGCACTTCTTTCCCTCAGTTCATCTGCAATTCCTTTTCCGAAATAAAAAACATGATATTGCTTTCCATGATAAAACATTGGTATGGTTTCTTTCCAATTTAATCCAGAATTTAGGAAGTCACGAGCTAGATCTTCTGTGTATTTTTGGAATTTTTCGTAAGAAAAAACTTCATCCGCAAGTATCTCTATTTTATAGTCAAGAGCCCGAATATACTTAGACTTAAAATCCTTTTTATTTAATCTTCTAATGACATCACTTAAGTCCTTATGAAGATCTTCTGGTATGTTGCTTTCAAAACGCAAGGTTAGTACTAAATTGTCTAACGCATGGTTCCAGTCATTGCCCCTAAAATCAGCAATTTCGTTTAAATGAGATATGAGCAATCTTCCATTTCCAACATATACAATTTCACGGATCGAGTTACTGAAAATCTCGGTTGCTGCTGATTCTAATTCTGGTTGCGTTAAAATGATATTCTTTAATAATTCCAATAAGATATCCCAATACTCCTGTATCTCTTCATGACTGGGTACATAATCCTTTCGTGTAATCATACCCTGATTTTCTGCTCCAAGTACTCGGTGCGAATGAATGAACGTTAAGCCACGCCCAATTGCTTTTACGGCAAGCTCTCTATATCTTTTTTCCGGATGAGAAAGGCCCCATTTTATGATATCGACCCTTGTACAAAGATTTACTTCTGTACCCGCCAAATGCGCACTAAAGAGTTGCATCAGCTGTCCTGTAGCATTATTTCCCCAAGTCTCATTCTCGGCCACTGCAAAGGCAAATAACACTCTTACACTTTTGTTAAATGTTTCTTTGCCAAAACAAAGATTTTCTAAAACCCATATAAGATTTCTACGACCTTGAACAACTTTTTCCAATTCCGAAATGGTTTTGAAAGCAAAATTACGGTATAGATTGTCGGAAACACTAACTGGAACCACTTCGACAAACGAGCGGAAGAAGCGTGAACCCAGTTCGGTATTTAAAACTTCCGCATTATCGAAAGGGCTTCCTGGCCCTGTAATTTGATTAAGTATTTTGACAGCTTTTTCATTATAACCCAAGTATTTCATTTGATCTGAAAATGCAGTCGCCAGACGAGTACGGTGAGGGTTTTCCAACTTTGCTATGGCTGTGATTACGCGTAATAGTCGGTCGGATGTACAGTTCTCCAACCATTCTACAGCGAGTGATAAAGCCAAAGGAAAAGGTCTCATACCAATATAACGTCCTTTCTGCTCATAAATCTCTCTCTTCAGGTAATGGTTTACGAGTTGTCTAAAAATATCTTCTGATTTTTGAGGAGAATGATCGGTTACAGTCAATTCTCTATTACCAGCCAAAAATCTAAATTCGGCATTCACTTCATCATCAAACCCGAAGTAATTGAAAAGAGCACTAGTTTGCAAAAGTCTCCTATTTTCTCCATCTATTGCGTGTTCGCCTAACAGTTTATTCAATAATTCCTTATCACCTAATTTGCCTATAAATTCCTCACCATCCACTGCACTTTCACCTAGCAATACTGCCATCATAGGAATACCCTGGGCGAATTCTTTTATCTTCGCAATATTTTCTGGTGGTAAATTGCCAAAGTCACGCTCCAATATTTGATCAACAACGGAAACCAAGTCGTCCTTTTTAAGTAAATGGTAGCTGATACCACTGATTTTATTGTTAACATATTCCTCTGGATCAGGTGAGATTGTGATCAAGGAATTTCTGCTGTTAGTGCTATTTGTAAGTAAAACCGCCTCCCTAAAAAGTGTTAATCTACAATTATCAAGGATAATGATATATTCTGACCCCTCATTAACAATATCTTCAATACGGGCTAATATTTTATCACTATCATTCCTGTTAGCGTCTACATATAGAACCCTACTGGACAATAATTCGCTATCGGCATCTCCAGCAATGGGTCTAAATATTTCATGAGTGATCCTAGTTTTACCTAAACCTGGTAATCCCAAAAAGCGAATATTTGTTTTATCCTTCAGGAGAGCATTTTTTATTTCCGTAGTAATTAAATGTAATTTTTCATTGGAAGCATATGGTTGAGCCTGTGGAAGAACCTCTGTCCATTTCGACCATCTCAAAAACGGGCGGTATTTAAGTTGCTTATTTTGTACACTGTACAACGCAGTTTCTTTAACTGCGCCAGCTAAACTAGCAATCAATGATTTTTTCACCTTTGCCGCAACAGAAGCATCATTATATTTAAATTCAATTGGCCATCGATAAGACCGAATATCAAAAGGTATTATTTCCACATTATCCTTAGGAGAACCATATTCGTTATTCATAACAAAAATAATTTTCTTTTTCCCTAACCATTTATGAGCTATACCAAATTCAATCATAACATTAGTGTTTGGTACCAAACGATGAATATGCCCCTGCTCTTTCATGATATCCACGATGCTTTCTGGGAGCTTGTTTACAATGGATAAATCAGCTATGAAAATATCACAATTAGGTATTCTATCCTCCATAATTACCTCAGCGGGTGGAGTAACCCCTGGCTCCATATTTGTTCCCTCTAGTATAGTAATATCTAAATCCTTCGTTTCAGGATCCGTTTTTAAATCTTTCACCGCCTGTTTTATACATTCCAATATAAAATATCGATTAAATTTTTCTCGCGTTTGGGCCTGCCAACTATAAAATAATTTAAGTTTCATCTACAAAATTTAATATTTTCAAAATACAACTTTAATAACCTCTATCTGGTATAAATTGACCATATCCTATACATCCTTTGTTTTGAAAATTTAAAGCGACTCCACCCGCAATTTATTTGCCGAAGGTATTGTACAAAAAATAAAGATTCAGATCTTACTTAGATAGTATAATTAGGATATAAATTAACAAATGCGTACTTGATCAAATTATTGTTATAACTGCCAATTCAATACCTCATCTAATGGATGCTTCATATTATTGTTAGAAAATATTCGCCTTTCATTAACGAGTGATTTCTCTAAGATATTGGTTATTTTTGAGAGATATGTATTCAAACTTTTAGTTCCCCTTATCAAATAGCCAACTTGTAAATAGTCTGGTAAGCTTTTCTGAGAAATATCTTTCAAAGTTAATACAGACAGTTTTACCGTTTTTTCATCTTCTCTTAAGTCATCTTGATCTACCATAGATGCATGTCCATATCCAATTTCGAAAGGGACCCAGTGTGATTTATATGTTTTCTCTGAAACAACCACAAGCATATGTGTACTAGCTCGGATTCCTTTTTTTATACTTTCTGTAATTTTTATGGGATCATTAATGAAAGAAGCACGTTGTAACTCGTTATCTTCTACATCAAGATAATAATCAATACCCGCATTTTTCAAATACATTGCAATAATTTTGCAGGCATCTTTATCCTCTTTTTTATGGCTCAAGAATACACAAGGTCTATTCCTTGTTTCATCTGTATCTTCCAGAATCCAACTAAGATGCTCAATTAATTTCGCTTTATTAAAACCCTTTGTCAACATAGAATTAAAATCTTTTTTGAGCTAACCACATTGTATGTTCGCGAGACATGGCATTCTCTGAATCTAAAACATATTCAGAAAACTTATCTTCCGGCAAATTTTTGTTTCCTTCAGCTTTGATTAATATTAATTCTGATGTTGCCGTGGTGTAAGCTTCTTTGTTTTCTTGGTATTTTTTCACTTGCAGCCAGCTAAATCCACTTGCTGACACAGTTGAGAATAATCCTACTAAATTGAAATTTGACATTGGCACTTTGATTAGGTAAACTATCGATGCCACAGCCAAAAATTGGAAAACGATAACCCCTAAAAACCATCTTTCATACTTCGATTTATTATTATCCGCCTTTGATGAATACCAATCAATTTGACTTTGAATTCTTTCATCTAAATAGTACTTTTTCCTTTTATCCAAAGAGAGTTTACGTATTTTCTCCATCTCGCTAGTAATAACTGGTAAATTAAGTTTTTTTGCACTCAAGATTTTATTCAGATCAACAAATTGATTGTTTATTTCCCTAATCCTTGCGACAAATCTGTGTTTCGCTTCTTCATCAGTAATAGTACTTTCAAAATATTCCGAACGCATGATGAATCTCCAGGTGAGTGTTTTACATGACTCTGCCAGAGCTCTACCTCTATACCAGATATCCTCATACTTTTTAAGTTTCAGGAATACTGATATTAACATTGCCATGAATAACATGCCGCCAGAAATCCAATAAACTATAGTCTTAGATTCTTCTGTTTGGTAATTATAAATTGATAACAGTGCGGACACAACCATTAACAGTAAATCGATAGCCACTAAACGGATATACCATGTCTGTGCTTTTTTAGAGGCTATATCCCCTGCTATAAAATAGTTAGGATAATTATTATCATTCATTATGGTCTAACTTTAGTTTTTGATGAAATAGGCTCATTTCTCTTATCGAAAGCTTTATCAATAAAAGTATTAGGGTTTTCACAGAAATCAACCCACTTAACAAGTACGCAGTATCTATCATCCTCATTCCATGCACATTTGTTATTGGGGATATAATAATTATAAGCAAATTCTGAAATTACAGTATTATGGTTAATACTTATGTAAGAATGAGTATTACCGCACGTAGCGCATATCCCGCTACCTGCAAATATTCTCTCATACATGCTTGGCAAAACAATACCTAGAATACCATTTTTTGTATTACCAATACCATGAAATAATGAAGCTTGTAGTTCTCTTTTAAGATAATTTTGATTCTCAAATGGAAGATTTTCAGCTGACTTTTCACCGATCAAAAAAATTGTTACAGTCGAATCCGCTAAGTAATTTTCACGAATTTTCCTCATGATATAATCCTCATTTTCAGATTCAATTGGTTCATGTAAAGATTTGTCTATCATATCAACTTCCAGATGATCATGGATAAAAGTTTTATAATCCATATCCTCTGTTTTAAACGAAATAAAGCATTTATGGGCCATCTTAGATTATTTAGCGTAGTTTCTAATTGCATTAACTATACTCTCGGTGTTCCAATTTACGTCAATAATGGAACGGGAATACACTTCGGATGATATTCTTTGCTGGCCTCTCGGAATAATACCTATGATTGGTACATTATTGTTTTTTGCAGTTTCCATTTCCCATATCATCCAATCACTATGACTTGCATAAATACCTGCAATCGCAAGAACGATATTAGATGAAACTATTTTGGTTCTCAAGACTGATTTAATATAAGGAGCACTAACCGAATTAATCGGAACTTCCTTGGTTGCCTCTGTAAATTCCACGTTGAAATAACCCCTTGCATTGAGGAGATTTTGCAATGCTTTTAAGTCTTCAGAATAAGTCCATGAATGACTGATGAATATCTTGTAGTTGTTTGCCATTTAATTGTTTTTTAAAGCTAAAATTTTTTCTTTCGAAGTTTGATAAGTTTCTATCTCCCATGTGATGGTTGTATTTTCCAAGAATAGTGCTTCATGTTCTTCAAATTTATCCTGAATTCCTAATGCCAAATAGCAGTTAGCTAATGTCGCATATATCCACTTTAGATCGCTTCTTAATAAAAAATCGTCGTCTTCTTTTAATTGATTAATAATTTCTATTATTTTTTCACGAGTTTTTCGTGCTTGAACTTTACAATATATTTTTTCATCGGTATCAGTCGTAAATTGAATCTTTAATTCTAAACATAGTGCATAATTTTCTCCTGTATAGTAGTCCGAATTAATAGTGAACCCTCTTTCATAATATCTAATTGCTCTTTCTAAAAATTCAAGTTCACTATTGTCCAACAACCACAATCTTTTATAAATCGCTCCGGTTATCCCTAAGGTTTCGGGATCATTTGTTGATCGTCCGTCTGGTTCTAAAGTTTTGATAATTGACAGCGCATCGGTTAATGCTATTTTCTCTGATACATTTTTATTTTTATAGGTACATAAAGCCAATTGTTGAATGAAATATGAGTCATTCTCGACTTTTTCACTTGCTCTTTTCCAATGCTTTATAGCTTCTTCAAAATTTCCTTCTGACATTTCGTGCTTTGCCTGTTCGACTTGGGCAAAAATAATTTTTTCTTTTTCTGCAAGTTCCTTAATTAAATGCATGTATTCTTCCTGTGGAAGGATATATGGCTGAACTGTTTGAATGTGCTGAAACAAGGGGCTATCAACTTCACAGGATTTTTCGACAATCAATATTAATTTAGTTAACTCACTTTGGCAACGAGTAGCTTCTGTCGCTGAAATATCCTCACCCATGTGTGAATAAGTGAATGTTTTGTTATGATTTATATCAAAAGGTATATTTCCATCTTTTTCTTTCATGATGATCGTAGAAAAAGGTTTTGCTGCGTGCCTAATACCTAATTCATAAATTGCATTAGGATTGAAAGTTGTAATATCAGCAATTACTAGATCTGAATGAATTAATAAGCCATACATACTTCGGTCAATCAACCCAGATTCTTGGACTTCATCACCGCGAACACATTCATAACCTGCAGCTGAAACTGCGGGTTTAATAATGTTATGATAGGTTTTGTCTAGATCGAATGTTTTACCTAATGTGGGGTCAGTTTTTTTTCCATACCCCATAATTACGAAGCATATTTTCTTCATTATTTAAATGTTTAGTTTTATGGTTACATTCTTGTTGTCAAAAAGTTATCCATGAATTTGATACTGCCATAAAGTCTCAACGATCTCAATTAATTCTGCCATTTCTAATAAAAATTAATAAGAGTATTTTAAAAAAAAATTCTTTATGTCAAAAGAGCACATTAGAAATAGAGAGTGTAATATATAATCTTATTCTGTCCTAAAACTCGTCATTTCGCCAGTGGAGACTGAGTAAGCATAAATTAATTTCTTACAATCATCTTTAATAAAATAATAATTTGAAGTTTTATAGATGAAATATCGACATTTATCGTCTTCGGTAAGTATTGGAGTATCTGTGTGATTTTTAAGAACAATGTTAAATCTAGGTTTTAAAATGGTATTATGTTTAGCATCCTTTTTTGCTGCAGTGATCATGTACATGAAACCCAGTAAAATAGCCACACCAAATCCAAGGTTCTTATGTACGAACAGATATAAATAACAAGATAATGCAGCAAAAGTCAAAAATATAAAAGTAAGTAGTTTCTGAAACTCGTAGGTCTGCAGCAAAACGTAAAATCCAATAAGGACAATAATAATAATTAGTATAACGGCAAGTTTCGAAAGCCCTTTTCTCTGCCCTGCAATAGCTTCAGCAGAACTCTCCTCTCTAACATTCTCACTAGATTTCTTGCTTAGCATGTCAGGTATAAGAATGGTAATGGTTAGAGAAAATATAACACTAATATATATTATCGGCATCAGGTTTTCATACAGAACTGCAATTGCATCCTTTAGGTCAAAATAGATGAAATAATGAATTCCGTACTGGCTGAAAAATTGCCATAAGTAAAAAAGTCCCAGCGCGGGTAAAATCAATGTTAATTCAGCAATCTTAACCAGTGGTTTCTCATCTGTAGGCTTATAGGATTCGTTTAGTTTGCCAACCAATCTATTAATTCTTTCTTTGTTAATTCTATAATTCATGTACGCTCTTGTTTGTTTAATTAGATAATTTTAAAAAGCAAAGTTATCTTCAGTCTACGCAACCTATTAACGCAGTTCTTAATAAAAAAAATAAATTACATCTCTAGGGAAGTCATAAGAAATTCAGGAAATAGATGATATATATACTATAAGCCAATTTTCTGACCATAGTACTCCGCCATGAGTTGAAAGATCAAAAAAACGCCTACTACCCCATTATTCCAAGTATCTAAATCGTGGCGGACTTCCCATTTTTGGAAGCAGGGGCTAAAGAGCCCACGTTTGTAAGTTAGTCCTTTGGTTTATGAATGTGAGGTTTCAGATCAGGATGTTTTGGTTTAGTATCGGGGAGAACCCTTCTTCTTTTATCGTCGCTTCCTTTTTCTGTTTTAGGCTTTGGTCCAGGTTTGATTGCTTCCATAATAGTGTAAAAAATTTTAATTAGTCGTTTTCTATAAGACTAATTAAAGTTAGCTAAAAATAAAAGCTACATTTTACGGATTTCCGTATCACAGCAGGATTTCTTCTCTGAATATTGCTCTTAAGGAAACAAGTGCAAATAATGAAGTCAAACAGATAGGTTACCTTTTTATCCTACTTGTAATGATCATTATTTAGTATAAAAAACTCACCCTCACTAAAAGGAAATGAAAGATGTTACTGCAGGAAATGTCAATAAAGTACCTTCATCAACTTCAAATGCAAAGCTAATTCGTTTTTGGTATAGCTGAGTCCAAATCTTCAGCCCCATAACGCCAGCGCCTGTATGTCCTTCGCTCTTTTCTATCAATTTTCAATATAATCTTTCTGCAAATTCATCAGCGATAAATGCTTCATAGTTCTTTCTGAACACCATTACGACCTAAATGGGACGATCCCAACGGTATAAAGTCTTGCAACCGAGGTAACGGTTTATATTTTTCAAGACTGACCTTTTTCGGTGTATTTTTAATTTCCCCATAAGGTTCGTGCCAGACAGTCTTAAGACCTGTTGATAAGTTAATTTCGGTATTATCAATATACTCATTGCCCGCATTCCGATTTATATAACCGATTAATTCAAAATTTCCGTTCTGATACCTAAATTTATGGGTCATGTTTCCGCGGATGCGCTGGTTGGTAAAGATAAGTACCCCCTTTACAATTTGAAGCTTTTCCAGGATCAGCTCAGTTCTTTCATCACCATCAGAAAATTTCGGCATAACGGTTTTTAGAGAACTAAATACCGATTCGTACCCTCCCCCATTTTTGGCAAACAGGATTTCCAACGAATAGGGATGATGCTTATCATTCGTATTCGCTTTTACAATAACCAAATCAGCCAATCCATCCTTGTTCAGATCACCTTTTATATTAAAAATGGTTTTATTGTAATCCTCCTGACCCATTGCTTTAACTGCCAGAACCAAAATCAAACAAATGCTATAAAATTTTCTCATATTTCTTTCTTTCGCATTCTTTAAAATTCATATCGTTTCTAAACGGCAACTTCTATGGTCGACGCGCCTACTATTTCTTCATTATTCTTAGCCCTTTAATTGCTGGTGAACCTTCGGCAGAAAAGGTATTTGTATGAATAAAAACAGATAAGTCTTTTTTTTCGAGGAAGCTGATTTCAACTTTATCTGTAATGACTTCCTGTGGAACATATTCTTCGACGCCCTCTCTTATGACAATTTGTATTCTTACAATTGCTTTTTTCCTGATTAGGGTTTCTCCTTTAAGTGGCTTCACCATTAGGGTGAGATTTTGCACCCCCTTTTTTAGAATTAATAAATTCAAATCCCAATCAACAGATACGGTACCTTCCTCAGAGCTGATAAATGTAGCTATGCCATTTACGGATACTTCCACTGAACATCCGCTAGCCATCAGTTCGGCGGTATAGATTGGATTTTTTATCATACTTTATTTAAATTCCTTTATCTCTATAATAAATATCTGCAACGGTCCTATTGTACCTGTCGTACACCATTTCCCACTTGAAATCTGTAGTTCTTTCTGGTTTCCATTGTTCTGTTATTACGGTATTGCCGTTTTGATTATTTTCAGTTCTTTTGATCAGGGTTCCCTTTCTTTTGTCACTATACATATCCACCTCATGTACATTTTTAAGGTGCAATTTTGCATTGCTTATCATCTTTGAAAAATCTCTGTTCCACTCATCAGAGATCCTTATTTTTGTCCTACTTTTATTTTTCATCCAAAATGTCATTTTATTTAGCCACCATGGATCCTGCTTCAATGTAACAACAGGCGGTTGATTTAAATAAATAATAAATTCAGAATGATCACGATAAATGATTTCGGGGCCGAAAATAATGCTATCTATTGACCTCCAGGAAATAAAGTGGGTTTCATCCAAAATCGGAATGTCTAAGGTAAAGCCTTCATTACTAAAAGAAATTGTTCTTAATCGGTCATTGTTCATTACTTCACTTATATGGTAATTAATATATTCCTTATCTCTTTTCAGCCTGGATCATCAGATTGCAATGACGCGTACTCCTCTTAATTATTATGTAACTCAGAACATCATTTCTTTCTTAACTTCAACCGCTCAAGGTCATTTCTGAATTTACTAGTTTATAGGCTTAGCTATACCTTTCAGATAGTAGTTCACCTATCTCTTATTGCAATAATTACATATACTTCTACAACCACTACGAATATCTGTAATTAATACGTAAAAATTAAATCATATTACTGAGATTTAATTTTTATATCTACTTTTAGAATTATAAAGTAGAATCTACCTGCTCTGCCTTTGAAAAACAATTTGATAAAATTTAAATGCTTGTACTAACATGTGCTATTTTTCTATGTGCCCTATCATTCTGGCTTTTTAGAAAGTTAAAATTTAAGCGTCCCTGGCTCTTTGGAATTATTGGCGCCTTGATCCCGGTTGTATTTTTTATTCTATCGCCTTCAAAAAATCCAAATGGATATGAAGGAGATTTAGTGCCGATAAAAAGTGAAATTGACAATATTTCCGGTTATGAGGAAGCAGTAAAATTGATTAGTGACAATAGCAAAAAGTTACGGGCAGAAGAAGAAAGAAATACTAAATTAGCTAAAGAGAGGCTGCCCACTGCTACGAACGTACAAGACAGCTTATATAAAATACTAAAAGATAGAAAGCTGCGTTTTCCAGGATTCACCCTTGAAATTGAGGGCAAAGACACGACCATTACCTTTGAAGGAAGCAGGGGGGATTATTACATGCGAGGAAATCATAAGGATAAGCAGGCTAGTTTCACAATCTTTAAACATTCTATATTCTATACGACCGAGGCTGTAAAAGAAATTCAAATTAAGGAGGACGAAGATGATACACCAGGCGCGATAATAAAAATCAAACCAAAATACTATTATACCATTGCCTCCGCCTTAGAGTATTAGTATATGTTGCCGTATAAGGTTAAAATAATCAAACCATATATATTCTATGAATGTGCACAATCCTGCTTATTTAACAACCGTAACCTTCGGAAAAATGTTATGAAAAAATTAATCTTACATTCATACTTTTGCTTACTACTATTCTCATTAAGCTGCACCATAGGAAACAGGCCCAAATACTGTTCACCAATTAAAGCAGTTGAATTATTAATAAACAATCCGCGATATACCCCTTCTAAAACTGAAACGGGGTATTATCAGATTTCAAACGAGGATGAAAATTTCATGTATTTCGGTTATCAAACAATAGACCTAAAATTAAAAAAAGAAATGAATCCCTTCTATAAAACGGACAAGAGAGAGTTCCATGCAATCTTTCAGAGAACATCTAATTTGGATTTATTGAAAGCTGAATCTATTATCAATTCCTGGTTTATAGAAAAATTTCCCGAATTGAAAGCTGATTCCACACAAGTTGCTCAAACTATGAAAATAAAGTTTGTGTACGATAAAATAGCAGATAAATATGATGCGAATTGCAGTGGGTGGATCGAGTTTTATTTTTCAAGAATGGAAAAATCTGCTACACCAGATGTGGATAGTGTAATGACAAATCATACTATTAAAAAGTTTGGCTACAATACTTTAATAAAAAATGGCAAAAGTATTGAGTGGATGAAAAGTTATGTCTACAAGGAGGATAAAGCTAAATGAAATTAAAAAATTATGGATTGATTTAACGATGCACACTATAAAGATTTTAACATGCTTTTTAGCAATTTCCAGGGAGAAATCTTGCAGCGATAAAGTAACCTCCCCCAATTACTATTAATGGAAGCGCTATCGATAGCAACACTAAGGTCCAGATAAACACTCGGAAATAACTGTACAAGGATACCCTTGATGGATCGGAAGGCTCATAGATGACAGTAGTTGTTTCGCCTATCTTCCAGGCTGGAGGGTCGTTGCCCTCAGCCAATTCGTAGGTGATCAGTCGGTTATCTTTGGTCCGAAAAGTGAAAATTGGCGCGAACACTTCACCGTCCGATTCATACTTGTGAAAATCGATTACCGTTGCAGTAGCTTTATATCCATTCTTTAAAAATGCCATCGTATGTCGAAAGCTGTAGATTGCCAATACAAGGAAGAGCAACCCCAACCCTAGGATTATATAATATTGCCACATAGCTTTATTTTTTATTTTTTCCAATCCAAATTCTTTACATATAAGTGATAAATAACAAGACAATTACGAATATAAAACAATTTTCAGAAAGGAATCCAGACAAATTATTTTGCTCTTATAATACATAAAATTGAATCTTGGAGATTGAAGAGCTCGCGACGTTCTTTAAATGCGCGATATGCAAACAGTTACCTTAAATTGCTTCAATTAGAATAATGCCAATTGTAGTCTCTTTTCTTATCATACCAGAATGTTTTAAAAATCAGAAACGATGCATTTTTGCAAGCATTCTCAATTAATTTTCATCGCTACCTCGTAAAGGAAGTATTTAATTTGTGTTTACTTAAATGAGCACTCTTAAAATCAGCTTATACCCAAGATACTCTCCAATTGAATTGACCTGTTATTTCTAAGAAGATATATCGTTTTCAATGAGATTGCTTTATCACGAAGCTCTGTGTCTCATTCATAAGTCTTATCGTTTGCTGCAGGTGCCTAAACTATTTTTTTTTATTTTTGTTACACTAACAACGGAAAACTTAAAAATAGATAATTAACATCTTAAGGATATCCGTAGTGATTTGTACGATCCAGAATCATATTTAACAACAAAAAACTATGAAAAAAACGCTAAGTATCGCTGTCCTTTTACTTCTCGCACAATTGAGCTTCGCTCAATATTTTAAACTTACGCCCAAGGGTTTTGTCTCAAATGACAATAGTGATTTTGCGGTAGTCAACGTACCGAACGCGAAACAAAAAGATTTATACAAGAATGTATTGAATGCCATTAACTCTATGTACAGCAATCCACAGAAAGGACTTAGTGTCGTTGAAGGTGAAAGTATTAGTATAACGGCGTATGAAAAGGAAGTCCTGCCTATAAAGCTTTCTAATGGGCTCGGAAAATCAATTCGTAAATATGATTTATCCTATAAACTAACCTTTCTTTTTAAAGATGGTAAGATTCGCATCAACAGTCCTGATTTTGAGGCTAGACGACATGTTGAAAGTACTTACAGGGGGGCAAGTGGCTGGACTGGGGATGAATGGGTTACGCTAAAACTGGTAAAAGTGGGAAAATCTAAATTATATCTTTTTGAAGATGATGGAAAAGTAAGATTCGAAGATGCCTATAATGGATTAAACAATCATTTTAATACACTTTTAAAACAAATCATGGAGAAATCTCAAAATATAAATAATTGGTAAAAAGATTGGACGTCCAATCTATGTAACCCTGTTAATATGGTTAGAGGTGATGCAACCCGTAGTAGAAATTTTAATTTAATTAAATTGCAACATGGATAAGCAGGAAAAACCACAAAGAATTGACTCCATCTCGCAAAAAACAATGGATCAGCAATCAACTGGTAGTTTCTCTGGAATCCTTGCTTCTAGTGTTTTCTTTGTCAACAGGTCTAAATTCTACTAGAAATACCCGTCAGATGTGAAGCTTTATGTTGATGCCTGATTTAAACCTGATCTCAAAAGTGTTCCCTACATCATCCTTTAGATTGTTTTTAAGCCAGGCAAGGGTGGTCCTCAATAAGTCGCCAAGAACTGAGCAATAGTGTTTACAATTTACGTTTTAAAACTTGTCCTGACAATATGTGATATTGGAAGCTATCATTATTTCATTCTCTTCACCAAACTGAAAATTAAAATTCAGGAAAGGAATTCTACTGCATCTCGCTTACTGCAGTCCGCCTTTACGCTAAATTTCCGATTGAAGAAATCGGAAGATACCGCTGCAAGACGGTTTATAAACAAAGGATTGATTTTTAAGAGACCAAACTCTTTACGAAAATATCATTCAATTAATCTTAAGAGTTTTGTCTTGTCTCAGATTTCTTTCTCTTTTTTCATTGAACTCCATTTATCTTACTCCCTGAATATAATTTAATATTTATCTGATAACTACTGTATCTGTTGATCTGAATATTTGCTCAGTTTCTACAGATGAACAATCTGATAAAGGCTATTCTCAAAGAGATCAGCATGAAAGACTTGAAAGATATTGCGTTCAAAATCAAAAAACCTTAGGACAAGTGATATTCGAAGATCATTGGTAATATTGCCCACATAGTTCTTTTATTAATTATTTCCTCTTTCACCAATAACAAGATATTGCGAATGTAAGATCGGCTGCAATTTTGTAAATTTGATCAATATTTATTGAACTACTCGAAGAAGCCAATGGAGTACAAAAAAGTAAAACCTTGTAAAGAATTAGAGCCTTTTATTCATTTCTATTGGGAACTGAAGCTCAACGAGATTGAAAAACAATGGGAACGAGTATTTCCTGATGGCTGTGCTGGTATTGTGGTGAATTTGGGAAATAAATGTCTTACGGATAACGGCTCGCTTTCAATGGAATTTGGAAAAACTTATATTGTCGGCGCAATGAATTCTTTTAAAGATAGCTTAATTGAAACCGATACACATTTATTAGGTGTGTGCCTAAAACCTGCAACTTTTGCTAATTTCTATACCCATGCTTCACAAAATGAATTGACAAATAACACTATCGCATTAGAGAAAGCCAATTCTTTTAATGTCGATAAAACACTTGAAAATCCATTCCCCTATTTTAACCATTTCTATTCAGAGCGGATCAAAAGCAAAAATTATCTGCTACAATCCGAACTCAATGATATACATTCAACAAAGGGAACAGTCAGCATTTATGATCTGGCAAAAAAGAATTTTACAACCGTAAGACAACTGGAGCGGAATTTTAAAAAACTAATCGGCTTATCGCCAAAAGAATATTCGAATATTATTCGCTTTCGGAATGCTATGAACTTAATCAAAAATTCGAAGCTAAATCGCAGTTTATTAGATATTGCATTTGAATGTGGCTACTACGATCATTCACATCTTAGCAATGAGTTCAAACGCAATACGGGGCTTTCACCATCATCATTTTAATTTTGTCGCATTTTTCCAAAGTGTAGTTCGCAACCTAAAAGTAAATTTGCTCAAACATTAAAATTCAAAATAAATGCGAAAAATATCACTTTTTATTGCAATGAGTTTAGACGGTTACATTGCAAAATCAAACGATGATCTAAGTTTCTTGAAACTTGTAGAAAAAGAAGGAGAAGATTATGGCTATGCGGAATTTACCTCCCAAATTGACACCATAATTATCGGTAGGAAAACATATGATTACGTGGCTAGCGAAATTGGGGCATCTCACTACGACAACGGACAGCGAGATGTTTATGTCATAACAAGAACCGAGAGGCCGCAAGAAGGTAGAACGATTTTCTATACAGGTAGTTTAACTGAATTAATTGACCGTTTAAAATCAGAAAATGGCAAAAACATCTATTGTGACGGTGGCGCAGAAGTTATCAACGAACTATTGAAGCATTGCTTAATAGACGAATTTACAATCTCAGTAATTCCAGTTTTGTTAGGTGACGGAACAAGGCTTTTTAAAAATGGAAGACCTGAGCAGGTGCTTAATTTCGTTACCGCAAAAACATTTGAAACCGGTTTGACGCAACTACATTACAAGCTCAAAAAATAAACAATAAGCCATAAATAAACGAATCATATATCAATCAGTATTCAATTTACTACAAAACCCATTATTCAATCATCCAACGCGGAGCGCGTATAACTCCATCTTCAATTATTTCCAGTAAAATAATAAGACGAGTGATTTCTGACCGATTTTACTCCAATCATTGCCATCTTCTTACGGCCAACGGCTCGTGGAAAACATTGCTAGGCATTTTGTTAACTTTACGAAAAATACCGTCACAATTCATGACTGCCATAAATAAAATAATCACGCAGAGTAAGTGTAATTTCGAAAACTGGGAACGTCAGCTGGGCGAACATCTTTTGCTACAAAATGAGCCAGAGACTAACGTGGATGAAGCCGATCGGGAACGCATATTTTTTCAAACCAATGACTTATTGTTTAGTATCGCTGAAACTTTTTTTTCATACGCCAAGTTTAAGGATAGCTGGGATACTTCTAAATGTTCCATGTTTCCTTTTGGTCAGTATATCTTATTAAAATCTGAAAAGATGGATATCAGTTTTAACTGGGGAGTTGAATTGAATGATTTCTATCTGGAAACATACGTTAATCATTCAGAAAACCTTCGGTTCATGTCTGATGATTTTTGGGCAATCTTGCTGGAGTTAAAGGGTTTAGGTAATTTTGAATATTCAGGTGGCGGAGGCTTAAATAGTCAACAAAGGCCGTATTTTGAAAACAAGACGAGCGCCATTTTTCAAATCATACGCACATTCATGCTAAATCAAACTGACCGCATGCATGATGGAAATACTCAATGGGAATTTGGATCTTTGGTTCTGAAATGGAAAATGGATAACAATTGGTCATCTCTGTTGGAACGCGCTTGCAAAGCTTTTCGATTGATGTATCAATTAAATTATCAATTATGGAAAGTGCACGATCTTAACAAAAAGAAGTGATAATACCCTCATTCTTGTTGAAATGTTCGCTATAGAGTAATCAACTGCCTTACAGTTAATTTCCCTATGCTTTAAAATTAGTAAAATGGGATAAATCAAATTGATTTATGCAATAATTCTAATCGCTCAAGCCTATAAGAACAACTCCTGAGCTTTCGTATAATATGTTTTTCTTCCAGCTATTTTTTCCGACAAAATTTCTTCTCCCTTGGGACCTTTTTTGATCTTGGCGCCATGGATCTTCATAAAGTCTATGAGTTCTCCCTTGAGTTCACTGCCATTTTCTTTCCCGATCTTTTCTATTGCAGTATTGAGCACACCACTCATGCTGTTGAAAAGTTTCTTACCTGATTTTTCCGGGATTGCTTTCGCTACGGAAAATGGCGAAATACCGGAATGATAAAGGATTTCATCAGAATAAGAATTACCGATACCCCTGATTAATTTTTGATCCATCAGCACAGTTTTAATCAAGCTTCTTTTTTTGGATAGTAACAATAGAAAATCTTTTTCACTTATTTCCAGTGCGTCTGGAACCGATACAGGCTCCGGGTTCAGAGTAGGCGTAGCTTGTTTTTGCATGTCAATAAGCGCAAATCCCTCTCCCCCTTCAAAATGAAAGCCCATAATCTGGAAACGAGGCGGCTCATCCTGATCTATTTCAATCAGTTCTCCGCGAAGCATCAAATGCAAGCCTAAAACCTCATTACCGGAAAAATGCAGCTGCAAGGTCTTTCCTTCCCTTTTTACATGCAACAGCACCTTTCCTTCAACCGCTGCCTTCAGCGCCTTTGCAGGTACATTAATTTTTTTTGCAACGCTTACATCAAGCGTTTCCAGTGTTTTGCCTTTGTACCTTCGTTCGAGGATCTTGGCAAACACAGTTAGGTCTGGAAGTTCTGCCATAATAAAATGTTTAAATATTTTCTACTGTGACTTTGTTCATGCTCAGGATAGTTCCAATCCTTGCCTCATTTAGAATGATAACAAATATACAGCTGGCAGCACTGACCATGACGATCTGATATCACTATTATCTTTGCACAGCTTTTGCGACTACTTTTTCAAGATCAATACCTTTGCCAAGGACTGCTTTAAATATATCGCCATTACTTTGTAGTCTCTCCAGGGCATTATCTATATTGAAATCTGACATTTTAAGGCCTTTTTTGACTTCATCCCATTCTAGCGGCATTGATACCGTTGCACCCGGCTTTGGTCGTACGGAATAGGCGCACGCGATAGTGGCATGGGGCCTGTTTTGAAGAAAGTCAAGGTACATTTTTCCCTTTCTATTGGAAATTTGCCGCTCAAGCGTAGTGTACTTTGGTAATTCACGGTTAATTAGTGTCACGACAATTCTGGCAAACTCCTTACTTTGCTCATACGAGTATTTATTCCCAAAAGGGATATAGATATGAAGTCCGGTGGAACCGCTGGTTTTACAATAGCTAGGGACGCCCATATCATCTAAAATCTGTTTGGTTACCTGTGCCGCTTCGATCACCTGGTCAAATGAATTCTTGTCAGGATCCAAATCAATAATACAAAAAGTGGGATGATCCGGCTTTTTAACCGTGCTATTCCATGGGTTCATTTCTATACAGCCGAGATTTGCCATGTACAACAGTGTTGCCTCATCTTTTCCTACAAGATATTTTCTTTCCCGATCGTCCGAATCGCTGGTATATAAATAAGTTTCCACCCACCCGGGTGCTTTACCACTTACATCTTTATAATAAAAGCCTTCGCCCTCGATTCCATCGGGAAAGCGGTTCATGCTCTGCGGACGATCTTTTAGATATGGCAAGATGAAAGGTGCCACCTGATAATAATAATTAATCAGATCGCGTTTCGTGATTCCATCCTTCGGCCAGAAAATTTTATCTAAATTGGTGAACTTGAGTTCTTGTTTATTGATTTTTCGAACTTGAGTTTTATCCGTGGGATTAAGTAAGCTCTTGCGGGATGCCTTGGTTCTTGCCGCTACAAGTGGTTTGCCGTTGGCTGTGACCACTTCGGAAATATGCTGCTCTTTTTCCATGATTACATTTTTTGCATTCTTATCATTCCTCATCCCCTTAAAAGATGGGTGCCGCATCACGCCATCGGAAGTGAGTTCGGTAAAACTAACCTCACCAATAAGCTGGGGCTTAAGCCACGTTACGCTAGCATGGGGAGGATTTGGACGAAATCTTGAGGGTTTATTCACGTCTAGTTTTTCACTAAAAGAAGGCTTATCCGTAATCAGAGGCCTAAACTGCTCCATCATCTCATGCTGCATTTTCTCATTAAACCCCGTACCTACTTTGCCTGTATAAACTAACCTTTTTCCCTCATAAACCCCAACCAGTAAGCTGCTGAAAAGTTTACCAGAATCCTCATTTAAAGTAAACCCACCAATGACAACCTCCTGTCGTTTGTTTGCTTTAATTTTTAACCAGTCCCGGGTACGGTCATGTACATGGTACAAACTTTCTTTACGTTTGGCCATGATACCTTCCAGACCCATTTTCTTCGCTGCTTCCAGGAAATCAATTCCGGAAGTCTCAAAATCCTGCGAAAGCAATACCAGATTGTTTTTGGGTAAAATCTCCTGAAGTATTGATTTGCGCTCCCTTAAAGGTAAATCTTTCAAATCATGCCCCTTGTACCACAGCAGGTCAAATACATAATAGAGCAAATCCCCATCCGCCTCGCTCCTCCAATTCTGAAGCGCACCAAAATTGGCTTGTCCGTTTTGCCCAACCACAACGATTTCGCCATCTAATATTGCATCAAGTTTCATGCTTTTCAACGCATCATAAATCGGATAGAATTTTTCATCAAAACTTTTATCATTCCTTGATTTTATATTTACTTTCCCCTTGTGCAGAAACGACACGGCACGGTAGCCATCCCATTTTATTTCATAAAGCCATTCATCACTATCAAAAGGCTCATCTACCAGGGTTGCCAGCATCGGTTCAACAGTTTCGTAAAAAGCCTGCTTCGGAGCACTCTTGAGCATCGTCGTAAGATTAACTTTAGTCTCCTTTTTAGATGACTCCGCTTTAAGCTGTTCATCAATTACCTTTTTTGCCTTGGCAATATTGCTTTTGCTGTCTTTTACGGTACTGTCTTTTTTGATCATGTTACGGCCGTAGACATGGTCTGGTGACTTTTCCATTTGTGCAATTGTTTTACTGGATATTACCGACTTATCCTTTGTGGTAATATCTTTTGTGCTTGCATATTTGTCATCAAGCTTCATCAGCAACCATGCGTTCTCCTGCCTGCCATATGCTTTCACCAGCGCAAATTCTCCTTTTAACTTTTTCCCGTTTAGTTTAAATTTTAACTTGCCTGAATATAATTGATGTAAGAGATTTTTCTCCTGTTTTTTCAGATCCCCTTCTACTGGTTCAGCCGCCTCATAAGTACCCTCATCCCATACAATCACCGTACCGCCACCGTACTGCCCTTTGGGAATAATACCTTCGAAGTCGCGGTAATCATAAGGGTGATCTTCCACCATCATAGCAAGCCGCTTGACATCAGGATCCAGGGAAGGGCCTTTCGGAACAGCCCAGCTTTTTAAAACGCCATCCATCTCCAGCCGGAAGTCGTAATGAAGATGGGAAGCATTGTGTTTTTGAACCACAAATCTGAGTTCTTTTCCAGAAGGACTGCCTCCGAACGGTTCCGGTGTAATCTCTTCAGATCGTTTTGAACGGTATTTAGATAAGCCCATGGTAGTAATTTTAGTTGAATTAATTGCAACGAGGATAAGCTGGAGCGCAGGAAGTTATATGAATACTTCCTGCGGCCGCCACCTTATTTTTTTTTCTCCTGTTTACCCTTTAAGTAGGTTTCCAGGGTTTTCCTGTCGTTGGAACCGGTTGCCCGGATAGCTCCGGTAACTGCCTGCGAGGTCACATTCATCTTGTCTTTGAAATATTTAATTTCGTAATTTTCTGAACCACTGACTTTATTGCGGTCCTGCTTTCCTTTTTTTGATTTGTCGTCTGCCATAATTTAATATTTATGTGATTAATTTGGTTTTAATATTTTCCATATTAGTAGGATCCTAACCCTCCGTTTAGTAAATACAAGACTTATAAAAAAAGGTTTTCACTTTTGTTGTTAAACCTACTTTTCCAAAAGAAAAACCTTCAATTTAATAACAGATTGAGTTCTCTAAATTGCTAGCTTAATAGTAAATTTTACCGGACCGTATTTTAATGACATCCCGATCTTCCAGTTTTTTTACTGTGCGGATAACGGTTTCAACACGCATGCCCAGCAGGTTAGCGATCTGTTGCCGGGTTAGTGGAACGGGATAAGAATATTTCTCATGGCTATGTTCACTCCTTTTATAATAATCAAGCAGGGACTGAACCTTGTGAAGTGTATTGTTTGAGGAATTGTTAAACAGCATTACATAGTCGCGGCACAGCCTGTCTGATAAACAGCGGAATAAATTAAATACTACATCGTTATTTTTTTGAAGCAATTGCATAAAACTAAACTTGGTCAATTTTAAAATCTTGCATTCCGTTCTGGCAATGGCATTCATTAGATAATTATGATCGCTAAAAAGTAAGGACTCACCTATCGCCTGGCCACTTATAAGAATATTTAACGTCACTTCTTTTCCGTCTTCATGGTAGTTGTTTAGCTCAACAATACCATCTACGATCTGCATATAATAATTTGGAAGATCACCTATTTTAAAGATGGTATCCTTCGCTGCAAAATATTCATAACTGGCGCCATTTTCTTTTAATAAATTTTCGTCAATTATCATAATATGTTATTTGTAAGGTTATTTAGAAAGATTTTGTAGTAAAAATTTTGTTTCTTTTTTACAGCAATTAATAGACCATCAACAAATTATAAAAAGACTTTACATACCACATTTAGTCAATCGTATAATTACTACATGTTACCGCTGTTTCAGCATGATCGTGATATAGATTCGATTAAGTTAAAGGTTAAAGATCCATCATCAGCAGACTCCTGAAAAAATCGATGAAGAAATTCTTACACGTTTTTACATGCTTTATAATGCTAAGAACCCAAGGATTTCAGGCACTATGATTTTATATAAATAGCGTCATTGGCATGAAATAAAAAAAAATGATATTATGCTGTTGCTTCTCTTGGTTCCAGGTAAAGATTTAACATGGCTTATACTGCGCCATGTTATAGAGAAAATCCTAACTTTACCTGCAAAAGAAAACACATGCATACCATAATTATACAAGAAACAGATCCTGGTGTTCTGGATGTGCTGACAGAGGCTTTAACAATAGAAGGATTCGATGTTTTGCCTATCCTAAATGTGGAAGAAGATTTTCTTCAGTTAATAGATCTCCATCGCCCTCATGTAGTAGTGTTGGATTACAGGCTTGATGGCAGTATGAGTAAGCAAATCTGCTTTCTAATAAAAGAACAATACCCTCATCTGCCCGTTATTGCACTGAGCTGCAATTACAATATTGACAGACTTTATGGTGAGGGTGGATTTGACGATTATATCCGTAAACCCTTTGATCTTGATAAATTATATTCGGTAATTAAAAAATATATTCCAGAAAATAAAGCATAAGCGTTTCCGCTCCACTATACTCTATTTATCAATCAGTAGCTTTTCTTATAATTCAGAATATAATTCAATTAAATTATTTTCTGAATCCCTAAAGTGCACGGCTCTTATTCCCCAATCCGACATCGATTTTGGTTCTGCTAAAAAATTCACTACCGCCCCTACATTAAACACAAGCTACATTTATCTATCTTATAATTTCAAAATTTGTTTTCTCTTTTGGAATATGAAGATAAAGACTAATGAAATTGGCAATAACATTGCCATCCTTATCTTTATATTTTGACCATAGTGCTGACTCACCTCTTAACCTTTTGTCAGCAGACGTTTGCTCCAAGCGGACCAAACGTCCTCCCCCATACAATACCATTTTATAATTTTCCAGCGGCTGCATCTTAGAGTCTTTTGCAGATCGAGGTTCCAGATAATTCGCCAATGATTCTTCCAAATCAGTTTTAGTACTGTACTCACACTGTGCATTTTCTTTTTCTTTGTTAAATAGCAGTGCAAAAAAATCATCAACTTTTTCTTGATTTTTCATTTGCCAAACCTGCTTGTAGGCATTTTCTGTTTTAGCCAGTAATTCTTTCTGATCCATTTTACTCAGGTCAATACTATTTTCCCAGCCCGTATTTTCATAGGGCAAGGCTGCATCAAACGTAAAACTGTACTCGTAATAATCTTTCCCTTTCCCCACAAAGGTTCTGCCATCTGCTTCCGTTAAGCTGGTATGTGTTATTACTGGTTTCTCGTTTGCAAAGGCATTTTTACCGGTATCCGCCTTGTTACGCTGAAAAACTTCTATTTTTATATTGGTAAAATCCACTAATGTTTTAACACCTTCTCCTTCCTTGCTTTCCGTTTGAGGGTATAATTTATAGGTAATGGTTTGCTTACCTGTTTTATTGATTGCAGAATAAATATCAATAGGCGTTACAACTTGTCCCAGCTCAAAATTATGATATACGGGTAAATCATTCACCAGGATTTCGAAATAACAAGCTTCATGGCTTACAAACAAATAATAAAAGGGTTCATTGGAAGAATGTTTTACCGAACTCAAAAGGGTGCTTACGTAGTTTGAGCTCGTAAGTTTAGGATTCACTTCATCTATTTCCGCTTTGATTTTTTTATTGGAATCAGCGCAACTTGATACTGAAAAGATCAGGGCTAAAACTACAATTGCGTTTTTAAAAATATTCATAGTTAAAGGTTTTTGTGCTAAACATGCAATAATTATACCTTCCTGATTTTCAAACCTTTGTTAAAGTTAAGCGTGGTAATTAGTTTTTTTATAAATTTAAACAATCAAATATTCACTAGATCTGTAACCAAGAATACTTATGTCTATGAGCAAAACCAGTAAAAAATTAATTTTAAGATTAGCTTTTCTAGTTGTTCCCTTTATCATCCTGACTTTGGTAGTGCTCGATAGTCAATCTGGCGGACAGACCGGTGGCGGCGCATATGATTTGACTGGTCTTATATACGGTCTGGTGCTTTTTGCGTGGATTGCCGTGTGGATGCTCTGGATGCTCGTCGCTTGTCTTATCAGCAAAACACCTCCTGACCGAAACATGTACCTTAAACTGTTTCTAATGGGTATAGTGGCACTTGTGGCCGCTTATTTTGTTACCCCCCAAATGTTTTAGATTTCGTATTCCTATATCCAGGCAAACCTAAAAATTTTAAAATTGGGAAAGGAATGTTACTGCACCTCGCTTCCAGTAGTCTGCCTTTACGCTAAATTTCCGATTGAAAAAATCGGAAGATACCGCTGCAAGACGGTTTATTAGCAGAGGTTTGCAAGTATAAAAAATATAATGTGGGGTCTAATTAACATCTACCTCAAAGCTTTCTTCGCTGATTCTTTTAGTAACCTGAAACTTCAACTGCCATTGCTGGTCGACCCAGTCGGTAATCTGATCTCGAAATTCAATTTCAAATTTCGCCAAATCAATTTCATCTTCAATGATGATCAGGTACGCTGCATCCGATATCATTTCAACAGCAACGACTTCCTTTGGCCAAAGTGCTTTGATCTCATTAGATAGCTCCGCAATATTTGCTTGTTCCTGAATAAACATGCCCATATTCTCGATGATATCATCCAAAATTTCATCTCCGCTTGTTTGCGCCCAATGTCCATCTACTTTTTGGATATTACCAATCAGTATGTCTTGAACATAAATAAAATATGGGCCATTCTGGTGTTCCTGGATTATCGTGTAAATGACTTTACGGTTAGCAATGCTCCAGGGGAAATCTAATCTGATCATCTATCGTTGTTGTTTAGACTATCTCCAAACCCAATTTTCATCATTAATGTATTCAATTTGATATCTGGTGCAAACCTCTTGAAAATAGTGCTTTAGTTCATTTATCTTTTCAATTTGGGATTTGGGAAACATTATAAAAACCTGAGTTTTAAGTTTTATAAAAAAATTTTCTTTGGTCTCCGATATGTACTCAAAATTGCTATAAAAAAATTTCGATTCTCCATAAATATTATTACTTTCAAGATAGTCCTCACTTAATGTCGTTCTGTATTCAAGTCCAATAAGTTTTTTATTCTCTTGAGATTTGGAAAGTTTAGTAAAATATTTTTTATAATAAATTTTTAAATATTGTGGAAATAAAATAAAAGTAATAGCTGCAACCACAAAAACTACACCTGCAATAAATTTATTCAGAAACAAAAAAATCAAGGTCAGTAATAGAAAAATTACTCCAAAAAGAATCCTTCCCATTTTTCGCGATTTCTTTAACGGATCTGATTTTGATGCAGAATATAGTAAACTATCCAGAATATTTTTCTCAGTTAAAGTTAGAATGATTTCGTTCATTTTCGAGTTAGTTATCTAGTGGTTGCTAGCAAATCCACAAGGTTCGACCCTTTGCGTTATGAGGAAAATCAAGGGATCTCCGCCCTATTTACTCCTCTTTAAAGGTAACAATTACTGGGACGTGGTCGCTATATTTGGTCCAAAAATCGTAATCGCCAATTTCCACAGACTTAATTTTTTCCAGCAGATCTGCTGAGACAAAGCAATAGTCGATATGATACGGCTTGTCCCTGTGCCGATACATGTAAAGTGTCGGATGCTCTTCTGTTCCCTGCGCTTGCTTATGATGTAAATGATAAGTACTAAAAATCCCTTTATCTTCTAAAAGTTGTACAACACTTGAATGCGTTTTTTCTCTGTGCTGTCTGTCCCAAATTTTGTTACTGTTGAAATCGCCAACAAGAACGGTCTTTGTGCTCGTCAGTAAGGAGTCGTAATAGTGAATAGCTTTCCAAACCTGTTCAATATATTGTCCTTCTCGGTCTGCTGGATTATTAGCCCAAACTGCAAATAAGTTAAAGTCAAATTGTCCACAGGTAACCGCAATTGGAATAATCATTTTCAAATCCTGGTTATGGCCGTCAAGAACCTTGAATCGATAATCACTGTAGGAAAATATTGCAAGTCCTTTATTTTGATTTTTTCCGAACCACAGAACGTCTGTTGGCTTTGGTGTGTCAACCGAAAATAAGAGCTTGCCCGGATGCTCGCATTCGGGAACGATTAAAATGTCCGGCTTATGGGTCAGAATGAAGTCGGCTTTTTTCCTGTAAGCCATATTGCAGTTCCAGGTTATTATTTTCATACGGTATGATGTTATTACATTGATTATTTCTACCTGTCACCAAATATATCGACAATGTTTAATTTCGTTTTATAACTGTTTTAATCTGCCTATTTTCATCATTGCAATAGTTAATATAGAAAAAATATCACACCAGTGAGATATTTTTTTTACAATCATTTAAAGAAAAAACAAATGCGTTAACTACCTAAAGATCAATGGTCAAAAAATTTGCCCTAAACTTTAAATTCTCTATCTTTAATCAAAACAAAATCATAAAATCAACATTTCATATTTCATCTTAAAAATCCGAAAACCAATTTTAAACTATATAATAAACTATTAATCTAAGAAAAATGAAAAAACAACAGCTAAATGCGCTCCTCTCAATAAAGAATGAAGTACTTTCTCGCGCGCAAATGAAAAACATTATTGGTGGAAAACTGCCAGGAGAGGGAGGGCCTGGCGGAAATAATGGTAACCCATGCCCGGAACTTTGCGAACCAGTAGGAGGTTATATTTTTTGTCTCAATCAGGTAACGAATACAATCTCGCCCGGGAATTGTGCCGGCCTGCCTAACTATGACCCAAATAATCATAATTTGTGCATGAACGAAGCAACGGGGAATTTTTGGTGCTAATTAAATTTATAATCAAAAATCCAAGCAGTTAATGCTTAAAAACCTTCCGATTTACTGAATCGGGAGGTTTTTAGTATCTAAGACCCTAACCAATTATGAAACTACGCATCATCCTATTAATTCTAATCCTTCCATTACCTGCCCTTGCTCAAAGAACTGCTAAGGTGGTAATCACCTTTGAAAATTCTAAGTACAGGGTTATTGAAAAACCGTTGTTTATTAAATTTAATAAACAATTCGATCTGACTAAATCGGACCTTGAATTTATGAAAGAATATCTAAGAGATAAATCATCCGAGCAAACTCAGAATTCCGATAGGTTCACCTTAGAAAAAATAGATAATTCTCATTATATTATAAATTATATTTATGATAAGCCTAGTATGGTTTATATTAATCAACGACCAGTTCTGATTACCCCTGGCGATGATGTTAATCTTACCTACAGGGTGATCGTATGGAATGACCAGGAATTCAAAGATACTGTCCAAGCCGCAGGAAATAATGCAATCAACTACACCTTTTCTAATTTTTTTACCCCTAGACGTATAAAGGGTGATCGGTTTCCAGATTTAAGAACGGTAAAATATCAAAACGATCCCCTTGCGTTATATAATGATTTAGTTACTGCTTATGCATTCAGAATGGAATATTACAATTCATTTCTCCAAAAATATCATTATAATAAAGAAATGTTCGCCTACCTGACACGAGCGAATAATATACAGTTTTTGCTCCAGGGATTACAACTTGAAAAAGAAATCGCAAAAGGTTATAAAAACCACTTGCCAGTATTCCGTGACATGTTACACAAAGCTTTTGTAATGACTAAATTTAATCCGGCGGATAAAGATTATAGTGATCGCATGGAGCAAACAATCTATTCTTTTTTTACGAATGTCGCTCAACTGCAGTATAAAAATGTTCAATCAAAGCAATCCTTCGATTCCATATACGAATTCATTGCTAAATACCCTGATTCGTTTGCAAAGGAATATTTTTTATTCTTTCTAGTTTCAGAATATAACGGATCATGGAAAAAATTCAGGACAAAAAGCATGATTACCGAGATAAAACACATTAAGAACCCAGAAATAATTAAGGCCATTGCCAAATATAATTTTTAACTCCTGCAATAGTAATTTTGATTTCTGAATATAAAAATTCGCAATTGCTTGAAACAGCTGTTAACGGTTCGGACGTTTATTTTTTGTGATTAAAATCCTGATGTCTACAAACAAGTAAACACAGCCAGCCACAATTTCTCCACTTCCACGCAGTTTATCTTTCGTAGTCGTCGGGGAACTTGTCAATGTATAAAATCCAAGCCAAATGAGAAATACACAAAATAAATAAGCAAAAACTCGCATAATGCTCATTTTTAAGGTCTGTTCGCTGTTTTCTTTTTCTGAATTTTGCATTTATTTATATTTTGGTCGTTAACTTATTTGTATAATACAGCAGGTTTTTAGCCTGACCGCTAGCCCTTTTGAGTTTTATGATGGTAGAGCAATCGAAGCACAATATTCAGTCTTGGACAAAATTATATAGAAGTCCAGCTGTTCAACTTTGCACTTCCCCCTGGATCGAAAATCTTGTTAGCTACAGTATATTTAATTCTTTTGCGATTTCTAATCTCCAATTGTCCATATCTTCTGATTTTGAGTTATAGTCGTCTATTGGCAAATTTCTTAAGTGAAATAAATCTTCTGATTTGTTAAAGCCAATTCTTGAACCCACAGAAATATATTTTTCCAGATCAATTTCATCATCAATATGGTCGTCATAATAGTCAATCATTAGGTCCATTAACATCAAATCTACGTTGGTTCCATAATCTTTATAAACCTGATCATTTTCAAGTTCAAATTCTATTATTTTTTCGCCTTCTTTGTCAGTAATAAGAACAGTAAAACTTTCTCCACAATCGAAAATAGGAACGATCCGTTTTCCATTTAGTATTTTATAATTCAATATAGTTGGCAAATAAAAGTATGCGCCCTCTACATCTTCAATTCGATATTTTAATTCCGGAATATTTCCAATATTTCTCACAAATACTTCTGATATTCCGAAATTCAATAATTCCTTAACTCTATTTTCTTTAGGTATAATGCTGGTCATAATAGTGTAGCTACTCTGAAATATACAGAATAAAAAAAATATTTCTTTTGGTAAAAATACATGACTCCAAAGAAGCTCAGTGATCTGTTAGTTTTCTTCATAGTTCCAGTTATGTTGTGATATCTCCTTATATATTTTACAAAATTTTACCCCGCTTAACATCCTTTGATATTAATGATTAGCTAAAAATTAGCGGATGATATATTTTCAAACGAAACGGACAAAAAGGCAGCCAAGGTAATGCGGTCAGCCTACCCTTATACCCACCAAAAGACTACGGCATAAACGGTTTCCTCCCCATAAATGGGTCCCCTCCAATTATTCCGTTTCCTTCTGGTTTTTCGCTATTGACCGCAGTAGTTGTCTGCTTTCTTTTTTTCCGTTTTTTCTTTTGAAAAAATTATTTGGAAGGCGGAACGGCAAAACAGAGAAAGACACAGCCAACAGTATTGTATAACATTTAAAATCTAAAGACATGAACATCATCGGAAGACTAACAGCAGATGCAAAAGCAAGCATCCTGAAAGACGAAAGATCAGTCGTAAACTTTTCCATTGCCGTAAACGACAGCTACAAAAACAAACAGGGTGAGTGGATAAACTTAACCGAATACGTAGACTGCTCATTTTGGCAATCGCCAAAGGTAATACCCGTACTCACGCAGGGTACATTGGTAGAACTCACAGGATGGGCAACTGCAAGGGCATGGACAACACAAAGCGGGGAACCTAAAGCAAGAATCAATTTTCACACCTCGCAATTCAAAATTCTAAAAAGGGGTGAAAAAAAAGTGGTGGAAAATGTAACTCAAGAGGATAATCATAGCGGTAGCAACCCCGAAAATGATGACCTCCCTTTTTAATCCACATCAATCAATCAATCAATTCAACACTAACAATTTAAAATTCAATATCATGGCACACAACTTAAATTTCAACGATCAGACAGGTAAATATTCATTTTTCTCTGTACAGCAAAAAGCATGGCACGGTTTAGGGCAAATCGTCGAAAATCACCCCACAAGTGAACAGGCAATTAAACACGCAGGATTGGACTACGAAGTCATCAAAGCCCCCCTATTTACAAAAGGCGGTACAATGTCTATTGACAACGATGGAGAAATCAAAGAACCTTCCGATATCTTACTGCCTAACCATTTTGCGACCTTGCGCACCGACAACAATACCACACTCGGTGTCGTGGGTAAAGACTACCATATTGTACAAAACAAAGAAGCCTTTTCATTCTTTGATGCCATTGTAGGCGGTGGGGACGGAATCCTGTACGAGACTGCAGGAGCATTAGGCAACGGGGAACGTATTTTTATCACCGCCAAACTCCCCGACTATATCCGTGTGGGCAGCGGCGATGATGTAACCGAAAAGTATATTTTCTTAACCACCTCCCACGATGGTAGCGGAAGTATTACTGCCGCCTTTACCCCTATTCGCATTGTTTGCCAGAATACCCTTAACGCTTCATTGCGCAGTATGTCCAATGTCGTACGCATCAAACATACCGCAGGGGCTAAACAACGACTAGAGGATGCCCACAAAGTAATGGGACTGGCAAGCAAAATGAGTACAGAAATGGAAGGGATTTTTAACCAATGGGCAAAAGTGCGTGTAAATGACAAGGAAGTTAAACGCCTTATTCAATTGGCACTATGCCCAAATAAGGAAACATTGGAACATTTGTATAAAGGAAATGAAGATGAAATTTCAACCGTATTCAAAAATACCGTTGAAGATGCCTTTGCTTACGCTATGATATCCGGCAGTCAGCAAATGGACACGACAAAAGGAACTTTGTTCGGGGCATATAATGCCGTGACAGGCTACTATCAGAATGTACGCAGTTTCAAAGATGGCGAAGCCAAATTGCAATCCATTGTCATGGGCGGTACTGCACAAATGAAAGCACAAAAAGCATTTGATTTATGTACCTCTTTTGAAAAAATCGGTACGGATGCACTTTGCTTCAATTAATCTCTAACCAATGGCAACCACCCCACCTGAGTGGTTGCCTTAAAAAACCACAATAATGACAATCGAAATCTATAGAGCCACCCTCAAACACGATAACGGAAATCTAAACCTCTATGTCGTTTCCCTAAGTGGAGAGCAGGGTGCAAAAGAACAGGTTATGACAGCCGAGAAATGCCCCGAATCTGCCATTGTCAAGATAAAAAAAATATCAAAATAACGATAAAACAGCAACGACATGAAATCACTAGAGCGAATGAACAATGTAGAAAAGGGGAAAATGCTTGCAGATCTGCTACCCGAAGAACTACCCAACATAACTTTGTTTATTTCAAAAGAAATAGAGCGTTTCCTGAAAAATGAAGAACAGAACAAAAGTGCTTGGAAGGGAACTTTAATCACTGCTAATTTTTGGTACAGTCTTGTGCGTAATGTAGAGAACGCCATACAAAAATGCGGTAGCAGATTGCACACAAACCACCGATGGTTTGCCGATCAACTATTTGATGGCTATAATGCTTTATTTACCATTCACTGCCTTATTGAATATACGGCAACAACCCAATGTAACCCCAAATTAAAGTTAGGAATCCATTTCCTTTTTGACGGAGCAGAACCCATTCATACAACCAAAGGCGATAAATAGGCAGTCCAATCGCCAATGAATACAATTTAATATATAAAAATAACAATATGAAAATCGGAATTATAACCTACGAAAAATTTGCGGAGCGGGTCACATTAGATACCATGTTCAACATGGATGATCTATTTAATATCATGCTGACCGACAACGATTACGTGAAATTTCAAATTATTGACGAAAACGAAAATTTGGTACTATCCACCCATTACCCCGAGACAGGAGACAAGATCATATATATTGAAATTTTATGCGTTAAGCGTGAGGTTGAAATACTTGGAACGACCTACGATGCCTAGAAAACCCCCTCATTGGTGCATAAAACAAAAGTAACGTGGAATACAGCCCACGGGGGTTTCAAATTCCAAAAGGAAGCCCAGGAATATGCCGATAAAATGAACCTTAAAGCAAGGGCTTCTATTGAAAAATTTATCGGGCAAAATGGGGATAAGAAAACGATAGTCATTAGAACAGCACCTATAACGATCGTAGATATACACGGTCAAAAAATGACAGTGACCGACCTTGAAAAAGCAATAGAACAGGCACAGGACTTCAAAGACTTGACACATGACCCTCCAATTCCAACCGATGCTGATCAACAGGCGTATTGGCAGGATATATACGAAAAACTATTAATGCTGAAAGCACAAACACATCAATTTTAAAATTATGAATACTAATTTTTTCAGTCAGATCGCCCAAATGAACATTACAGGTAATTTACAGATCACCATCACACAGGGCGCAGAAAGCAATTGGATTGTATCTGCATTGCTTCAAAACGAAAACTGTGGCGACAACGCCAAACAACTGATTGTCCCCTGCACCCTACGGGGAACAGTACAGGAACTGGACGAGGACTTTTTTGGAACCATTACCTCACCGATTGAAAGAGCTTCGGGGTTAATGGTCAATATGGAATCCTTTATGAAACAGTTAGAGGAAGCTAAAAGACAGTCGGCAATGGAAAAGGAAAAAGGCGAAAAAGAGAAAAAAGAAAAAGAAGCAAAAGACAAAAAATTTCAGGATGCCCTATCAAAATCTGCTGATCTTGAAAAAGAACGCAGGTATAAGGAATCGTGGACGGCTTTACCAAAAATTGCAGATTTTCCAGAACACAGCGAAGCCATCCGCAAAAGAATGTCAGAACTCGAAAAATTTCTTGCCCCAAGCTTATTTGGCGAATAGAATCATTATTTAACTCTAAAATCAATGAGCATGTTATTAGCTACCCAACTCGAAAGAGTATTTATACTCAAAGAAAAAGAACAGGAAATTACCCTGACCGATCCCGAACCAAAATGGAGCGTTGAAAACGTCCTTAATTTCTACGCCAACACCTATCCCATTTTAACAACCGCTAAAATATCAGCACCTAAAATTAAGGATGATAAAGTACAATATCAGTTTGAAAGCGTGATTGGCACTAAAGGTTAAATTAAAAATTTAAATAAATGAACCATGCAACCACATATCATATCGGGAACCATAAAAACACCCGAAGAAAAACGGCAAAAACAGTTGAACAGGCAACTCTGCGAGTTCTCAAAATGGATGGAACGGACACGGGATGCACAGGAAATCCGAAAAGACAAACGCCAGTCTGTACCGATAGCCATGCTCCCAATGGTTTTCTAAAAACTACTTTCCTGCCAAAACTGAAAACAGCGCAATCCCTACAGGCTCCTAAGAGATTAAGTAAAGTGGAAAGGGATTATTACCTGTCCCTTTCCAAACTTGTAAAACACTACGGTATTAATCCAATCGAAACAGCACAGTTTCCATATCCCTACAATATAGCGCTTTCCCTGTGGGATACCGAAAACAAGTTAAAAAGCACTGTTTATAATCTGGAAAATATTCGGGTGGTACAGGAAAAAAAGAAGGTTTTCATTGTGACAGAGGAATGTTGCAGTGTGGGATTAACTTTATATTATATCCCTGTAATACCGCTTTTTTTAATGCTGAAAAATAAAGCAAGAAGGAAAACCGCCCAACTACTGCTTTCGGTTTGCAGTTACTTATACCATATCGCAGATGTCCCGTATTACAGGCAGGAAGATGCTTATCTCTTTTGGCAGTATGACATGATGGAAAATTGGATTGCGCAGGATGATGAAGAGGTAGATAATCAACACTGTAAGGACGAACTGAAACAGGCAGAACACATTGGCGATTTGGTGGAACAAAAGATATACAACCGCAAAACATTGTCTGCCTTTGAAAATCGTTTAAAGCAATTTAAAGCCCGTGACAGTTTTGATGCAGAATGCCTGAAAATGGCAAAGGAAGTCTTTAGTCTTTACCAGAGCTACCCTACTGCATCCATTTTCAGAAATGCGCCAGAGATCAATGAAAATGAGGATGATTATTACGAACACGAAACTGTCGCGATGGAAAAATATATTTCCTTTTGGGCAGATAGCACAGGTTGGCTTTCTGAAAGTCTTTCGGAGTGCATCAACAATGAATTTAATGAATATGGCGATGTACAGGAGCCAAAGATTTCCAAACGTTTTGACGATAACCCCATAACAGCCAACAACCTCAATTTTGAAAACCGCCTGTTTGATCTGTTGGATGAATTAATATATCTGCTTAACACCTATAAAAAACAAAATAATGGACACTTTAACTGACCTTAGAGAAGATTTTGGAACACTCTACTACCCCAAATCAGCTTTGATATTTTATCAGACACAGCGATCAAATCCAGACTGTTATGTTGAATCGTTCGACATGGACAAAAACGGGTGCTTAATTAATGCCCACCCATTGACTATAAGGGAAGCGAGCCAACTTGCCAAATCCTTAAAAATAGAAAGTGATAATCAGAAGCCGTTTTTAAAATCCAATGGTATTATCGGCAGTCATATATTGCAGGTTGACCCCCAATATGATGGAACAGTCATCTGGTACACTAAAACCCAATTACGAAACCTGTTTTTCATAGAAAAATTAGGTATTCCAGGCGGTAAAGCATTGATGCCTCCTATGCTCTGGATAGCGAACCGGCACAGGATTTCTGTCTACGCCCTGAAAACAAGTGGCAGACCCACAGAAAAAACGCCACTCTATCATGCCCCCTTCTTTAATGTAAATTCTGATGGTGCAGTATGTATGGGAACCGTTGAGGTAAGGATTAAAAAGACGGTATCATTAGAAGAATTTACCACCACTTGGGAAAACTATTTTTTTAACTCTTATTTCAGCCACCTTATGGCTAGTCACAACCCGATCAAAGGAAACCTTGTCAGCCTTTGGAAAAAATTGATTAAAACAGCGCAAGCCTTCCCTACAGAATCATTAACAAAAACCAACAGAACCTTTAAAAATATACTGCGATGATACCAAAAACCAGAATCCATTTTACCGATCACGATTTGTTAAATCCCACCAACCCAATCGAGCTTAACCTGATTGGTGCAGGGGGTACAGGTTCAAAGGTATTGACCGCTTTGCTTGAAATGAACCACAGTTTGGTTGAACTAGGGCATACAGGATTGTTTGTTAGATTGTGGGATGATGACATCATTACCGATGCTAATTTACACAGGCAACGCTTCGCAAAGTCCGAGGTTGGATTATATAAATCAGTTGCCCTCATTAACAGGGCGAACCGATGGTCAGGAACAAACTGGAAAGCAGAAACGATCAAATTCGAAAAGAATCAAGCAGGGAAATCACCTGAACATGCAAAAGCAAATATTTACATTTCCTGTGTAGACAGTGTATGCGCCCGTTTTCAAATTGCTGAAATTTTAAATTCAACTTTCGATAGATGGGCATATCGCAACACACCAAAGTATTGGATGGATTTTGGCAATGGCAAACACACAGGACAAGTTATACTATCCACTATTGGAAAATTGGAACAGCCCAAATCGGAGAAATATGAAACTGTAGCTCATCTGCCTTTCCTGACAGAGGAGTTTAGGGATTTATTAAAACGATCGGAATCTGAAGACGACACCCCAAGTTGTTCTGTGGCAGAAGCACTTGAAAAGCAGGATTTATACATCAATTCCGCTCTTGCTCAATTGGGTTGCGCTTTACTTTGGAATCTGTTTAGAAATGGAATGACCGAAAACAGGGGCTTTTTCTTAAACCTTAAAGACCTTCGGACTCAGCCCATTAAAATCTAAAATAAACAGCCAAAAGTATCGGGCGGCCCCAAAAACATCACGATAGATTTCGTGAAAATTTTGGGGCGTTAAATCGGCGCAGCTCCTTTCGTACCCCTTCCAATTCCCGCCATTCCCAAAAACAGCTGCATATTTTTTCTTCGGGATATCTCGGATATCCCAATTTAAGAAACGACTTGCACACTTATATAACATTCTTAAAATGAGCCACTAAACTCAACACTATCATCAACTGCATTCTTGAATTCATTATATTTACCATTACCAAAACATATCATTATGAAAAATATTATTCTTATTCTTTTTATCTGCACACAATCTTTACTCGCACAAAGTAAAAGATTTACATACGAGTATAGATTTGTACCGGACTCTACCAATAAGCAGAATGTACTTAAAGAGCCTATGTTTTTAGATATAGGTAATAAAATATCTATATTTTCCAGCCAGCGAAAATACATTTCGGATTCTACCATCATAGCAGATTCCAAACAAGGAAAATTTGGTATGCCCCCCAGTGATTTAATTATTTTATACAGAATAGAAAAAATAGATGGGAAGGTATTTTATAAGACGAATGACTACGGCTTGGATAGAATTAAAGTTGATGATGATCGGAAAATAGAATGGAAAGTCTTACCGGATAAACAAAAAATAGGTGAATTTAACACCCAAAAAGCAGTAACAAATTTTGGCGGAAGAAGGTGGACTGCGTGGTTTACAACGGAGATTCCACTTCAGGACGGACCCTATAAATTTCAGGGGTTACCTGGGCTCATTATTAAGATAGAAGATAGTACCAACAGCCATAGCTTTGAACTGGCTGAAATTTCAAATCTGAAGGAGATTGGATATCCGGAACGCGGTAAGGAAACAAAAGAAACATCTTTTAATTTGGCTGATTTTAAAAAATATTATTTGCAATATAGGAATGATCCCGGTGCTAATGTTAAGAAATTATACACAGAGGGCAGATTACCCGATTTCACAGATACTTCGGGAAATTTTCATACAGGCGCAGAGACCGTTAGAAATGTAGAAAAACTGGCGATAGAAAGATTAAAAAAAGATAATAATATCATTGAACTTGAACTGTTAAAAAAATGACTCTAAAACCATCACGATCGATTTCGTGAAAATTTTGGGGCGTTAAATCGGCGCAGCTCCTTTCGTACCCCTTCCCTTCTTTGCCGAAAACAGCTGCATATTTTTGCGGGGATATCTCGGATATCCCATATACAACTTGAATCACCTAAAGATTTTTAAAGGTCTGGATAAGTTCATCAAGCGCTATCTCGCCCCTGTTTTCAATATTTTCAAGCTGACCATGCGAAACAAGGTTTCTCATTTTTGACACTTCCATAAGCTTAACGGCCTCTCGCCAATTGATTACCTTCAATTGGGAAAGTTGTCTTATCACCTCTGAAAAGGGTAAAAATCGGTGGCCATGCGCCCCATCAGATTGTTCATATGCTCTGCTTTCGAGGGTTTTTCGAGCCAATTGTTCTAGTTCAATAAATTTTTCGAGAAACTCACCCTTGGTAATTGTTTTAGTGGGCGATCCACCAGAAACTTCACCTGTACTTTCTACAATGAGCTTATCAGCAGTTTTTTCAACTTGACCCGGATCTACCATAGCGATTACCAATAATACTGCTTTGGTGATCGTATATATATTAAGTGCGGCGACCAACAAAGCAAAACCGCTCATTACGCAACCTGTATCAAATCCATTAAGGAAAACCACTACCAAACTGAAAACAATAGATGCCCCTGTGAACCATAACAAGTTCCGGAGATTTTTGAAATGCTGATCTTTGATTTCTTTATAGATTTCCAGCAAAGTTTCATCACGCTCAACGGCACGATCCATCCTGTCGTGGCTAAAAAAGAAACCCGCAGAAATAAAGCCAATAAACGCAGCGACTGCCTGCGCAGATGAGCTGAACGCCCAGTAAATATTCTCAGCAGCTTGATATCCTTCCATATATAGTTTGATTTTGATCTTTCATAGTTACCAAGCAAATTTACAACAAAATAGAATGCTTACTTTTTAAAAATACCTGCCATTTTTCATGACTATTTCGTTAATAGATGTACATTTACATATCGCTATTTTTTTTCACTCAATGTCTTTGGCCGGATTGCCAGTGTAGAAAGTCTGGAATGTTTTAACGTGTCTAATCTGAGAAACCTTAAATCATCATCCTAAACTTTAATTTGAAAAATGGCAAATGAAAATCAAATTCTACAAACCAAAAAATAGTATCCTTAAAAAATATATTAAAGGATACTACTTCATCCTGCAAGATGAAACCGGACAATCTCTAAAGTACTGGACTTTTCCCAATAATTACTGCATTATATCTGTTAGCCTTAATACCGATGTATTATTGGAAGAAAATAAAATGACCATTATCCCTTCTGATCAGACAAATGTTTCTGCTGATCTGGTCTGGCGCTACGCTTCACCCGTCGAAATATTTTATGAAAAACCTGTCACAGAAATTACCATTTACTTTAAGCCCTTAGGATTAAACCATTTCATCAGGGATTTTAGTACTATACTTCGGCAAAAGAATATTATAGAATTTGATGCTTTTCATGATTTTAAAACAGAGATGGAGAAAATTCTAAATTATAAAAAAAGAAAAATACAAATTCGCGAACTTGAAAACTATTGGCTATCCAAATTATTGGACAAGAATCTCAGTTTAATGGACGAAATTATGCGTGATGTAGAATCAGATCATATGATTTCTGATATTGCAGAAAAGCATCATATTTCCAGAGGTTACCTCAATAAACTTTTCCTCAAATACCTCGGAAAATCGCCTTCAGAGTACCGCAAAATACACCGTTTCAGAAATTCCGTGGCGACTAAGAAACATGCAAAGAATTTAACGGAACTTTCCTATGACAATATGTTCTACGATCAATCCCACTTTATCAAAAACTTCAAAAATCTCACAACGCTAAACCCTAATGCATTCTTTAAACAGGTAAATACCCATAAAAATAATATTTGGCTTTTTATCTAGGTTATAAGCGTGGAAGAAAAAGGTTAAGCCCTTGTCACTCCTTCGTGCATTTTAAAATTATATATTTAACAAATGCTTTATAAAATGAAATACCTTACGCTCGCTCCTATCCTGCTGTTACTTCTTTGCGGTGGATGTAACAAAACGCCACGTACTCCTGATGAAAAAGCAAAAGCTTTGATTGCAAAATTGTTTGAAGCAAGAGAAAATCACACCTACGGTTATGAAGCAGGAACATTTGGTAAACTTGACAGTGCATTCACAACGTATCAGGATGATTCTACTTACAGGGCCTATGCAGATACAGTTTCTCACTATCTCGATAAGAGTACTGCCGCCTTTACCGAATTGGCAGCAGCAGGTTACACTGCAGATACAATTAAAAACGAGACTAAAAAAAAGCAAGCTTGGAAAGTAATGCTTAAAGCTTCGGCAAAACAAACCATGTACAATGATAGCGCTTCTTTTTACAGCAAAAAGGCCGAGACGATAAAAACCAACTACCGACCATTTTTTAAAGGCTGGAAAATTGCACATGATTATAAGGCCAATAATGCTTTTGGTATTCCGGTATCACAAAAAACCACCTTCTATTTCAATATCCCATTAACCGAAATTACCGGACCAGAAGAAATTGTAAAATTTAAAAGGAACAAACTGTAATATGGTGCAGGTATAATAGAAATTAATAATTTTAGAACAGTAAAACGATATTAGCTTATTTCATATTACTGCCCGCTATTTTCTTCCCCAGCAACATCTTCCATTCGTTTTTTGATAAAATCTGTGGGCCGTATCCCGTTTAAGTCCTGAAAAAGATTTGAGAAATTGGTTCTGGAGGCAATCCCACATTCCTCAGCCAGCGTTTCTATTTTGTAACGGAGATATTTTCTTTCTTTATAGAGCTTATCGGTAATATACTTAATCCGTAACACACTCAGGTATCGGTTAAAGTTCATGCCTTTGTACTCATTAATCACCTGCGAAAGATAGGTGTTATTAGTACCAAACCTCAGCGCTAGTTTATTTATTGTGAGGCCGTTTTCAACAAATTCGTTCTTCTGTTCAAACCCGCGAAGTTTGGCCAGCAGATCCTCAACAATCTTCTGTTCTATATCGAGTTTAGCGTTATTTCTTGCCTTTGCAAGCTCACTTAAATCAAGATCATTTCCCTTAAGGATCTTCTGCTCTAACAATTTATATTTAGTACGGACTTTCTTTTCCATTGCATACCGATACAGTAGTATGATCGCCAAAAGTGAAGTGATAATACCTAAAGACCAATTAATCCAGGTACTACGATTAGATTTACGTTCAAGTCTTGATTTTTCTTCCCGTAGTGACTGCGTATCATATTCCCTATGGATTTTAGACGATAAATACGCGAAATCTTGCCCAATAATGCTGTCAGCTTTAATAAGTTGCGTGGTATAGTAAAGCTCTTGTTGTGGATTCTTTTCTTTCTTATATTCAGCAATGAACTGCTCATAATTATTTCTAAGTTCGGGTAATATAAAATTATGTTTCTGAAATACCGAATCTACTTTCTGGAAATAAATTTTCGCATCACGGAGATCGCCAAGTGCCTGATATGACTTTCCAATATAGGAGTAGCACACGGTTGCCCAGGCAAAATCATCTACACTGGCTATAGAAATCAGCGAGCCATTTAAGGACTTGATGGAATTTTGATAGTCTTTCTCTCGAAATTGCTGGATGCCTTTTTCCTTCAGGAAATATCCATACTCTTGTCTGAATTCATTATTTCCACTGGTCAGCGCCAATCCAATATTCGTCAGGGAATCTGCTGATTTTGAATTACCCAGATAACGGTAACAAACAGCCATTTGATGCAAGCTATTGTAATATCCTCTTATGTTTCCATAAATCAGATTGCGATTTACATTTTTCCGGGATTCTGTCTCAAAAAACTTTTTAGTTTGCTTGAACAATTCCAATGCTTCATCATAATGTCCAACATAACTCTTAACTACGCCTATTAGATAGGCCAACCTATTTTTATGGTATTCATCATTCGTCTTTTTTGAATATTCATAGGCTACCATGTATTCACCCAAGGCCAGTTTATATTTCTTAAAATTAAAATAGTAAACTATTCCTTTATGCAAATATGCCCTACTCATCACACTATCGTTTTTTGTTAAGCGTGATGCCCATATTGCGCTATCCGCATACCTTAATTTATCGCGTGGTTGGGCAGAATACTGAATACCGTCAAGATATCCCTCCACTAACCTAAAATACTGTTTTTCGCTTTTTGCTTTATGGATATATTGCCTAATCAATGGCAACGCACGGGCGTCATTATCGGCGCGGTTTTCATATTGTCTTTTGATCAGATAAAAACCACTATACTCCTCTTTTTGTCCAAAAAGAGGTTTAACTAAGAAAATCAATAAGACAAGAACGTAAAGTTTAAAACGATTAAGCATTAATTTGATAGAGTTTTCCTCATAAATTTATGAAAAATCAGTCGATTAAAGCCACCGGCGGCCATTTTTACAAAATCAACACTACATCGTTTAAACATCGGCTTTTCCTGATTTTTTGATCGGTGCTAATTGATAAATAAGTACGTACTAATTTATCAATTGGCCCGGATAACAGTTTTATGGCAGGTAAAACTCATATACCTTCGACTACAGAATTCTACTAAGCAAACCGGCCGGGATAATTTTCAAAATCAATCACCATGAAAAAAATTATCTCATCAATTTTAATAATAGCGGGAATTGTTGCGCTGCATTCATGCAGGCAAACGGATGAAGATCAAGTTGAAGATATACAAATCCAAACCTATCAATCATCAATGAAAGGAACAGCCAAAGATTCAGATAGCACTAACACGACCATGCTAACGGAACCTTCAAACCATGAAGTTACGATAGATACTGATCCTCCGCCTAAAGATGGTGGTCAGTGGAAAATGACTAAGTAAAGTATGATCTGTTATAAAGAAAGTTTACAGATTAACACGAATCAAACAGCACCAAATTCATAATCAAGATAACTCTATCGGCCATGAAAACAAAGAATCTTATTTTGGAAATTATTATTTTACTTCTTCTATTGCTATGGGTTTATGCGGCACTAAGCAAATGGATAAACCATCAGGCATTTTACAGGCAATTAAGCTGGAATCCAACAACAGGTGGATATCAGGATTTCTTGTTCTACTTTTTACCGGGGATTGAGTTATTAGCAGTTTTACTATTACTCATAAGACCAGTCCGCTTATACGGCCTTTGGCTTTCTGCCGGACTACTATTTGTTTTTACCGCCTATGTTTTTTATGTAGTCTTTATTGATCCTACAAAAGCGACTTGTACCTGTGGCGGGGTTTTATCTGCAATGACCTGGAAGCAACACCTTATTTTTAATATCAGCTTTCTGCTGATGTGCGTAGCAGGGATTTATTTGCATAAAAGTGACTTACAGAACCACCAAGGCAATATAGCAATGAATTAATAACCAGAAATAGGGCCAAGCCGAAAACCCATAACAGAGTAGGCAAAACTAAACAACATTTTATATCATGAAAAAATTAACAAGTATGTTAGGACTGCTAGCTGTAGCAGCAGGTCTAACCGCAGCAGTTGCTATGGCACCTGCTCCAGAGAAAAAAACAGTAAAATCAGCTGATACTGATTTACAATGGTTCGATCTATCCGGAAACTATATAGGTCCTGATAATCTACCTAATAAGAGGTCTGAATGCGGACAGGAAAAAATGGAATGCGCTGTATACTATCAATCAGTTAATCCAGATACTCAACAGCCAGTGGGACAACCGACAATTATTCAAGGAGATCACCAGCTCTAAAAGATTACCAATAAAAAATAGGCCCACATTTTTTTTTTGTGGGCCTATTTTTATGAAGAAGAAACATTATGCGTCTTCCAAAATGATTACTTTTCTTTTCCTTTTTGTTTTTTGAATTTTAAGATCATATTTTCCCAGTTCTTTATTCATCTGCTTTAAATTATCTAAATTCCACTTTACTTCAAAATTTATTTGTTTTTCTTTCCCCATTTCAAAAAGGATAAGTTCCTTTTCATATTGATTTAGATTTCGCTCTAACCACCAGGGCCATTGTTTATTTGCTATTAAAACTACATCTTTCTTCATACTTACATTCTTAACCTGTTTTGAACCATCTTCGACAATTGGCTTACGAAATGTTACTCCTTTACCATTGGCACTGATTACGTAGCAAGGAATATTTCTGAGCTCTTCATGGCTCTTCACTTTAAAAGATCTATCAAGATCTGCAATCATATATTTGCAAAATCCCCTTGTTGATGTCCCCTTATAGATTAGGTCGTAACAAAAAAGCCTGGTTGAGTCGAATTTAACACCCAACCCACTCTCAACAGGATTATGATCTCGCCTAATAATACGTGTTGGATAATGATGGGTTTCACCTGAGTTATTAGTATACGCAAAATCATAGAGATTAACCAGTGTCAAATTATTCGCAATTATTCTTACTTTTTTATTTATAGTATCTACTTGAGAGCTTGACATTCCAGTTAACTCATCTCGAAAAGTACTGAAATAAGAATAGAATAGTACTTTATTTTTATTCTGCTCATATCGTATTGTAATGTCAGGATTTAATGCATATCTAACAGAGGCATCCATTTCATCCTTTTTCTCAACAAGACCAATTGCCTTACCCCCAATCAACTTCTTAATATTTTCACGAGAAGCATTTTTCCCATCGGTTATCGCTGCCACAGTACCACTTCTATCTATCCAGATTTGATGAGGAAACGAACTGGCAGGGAATAGCTTACGAACTATTGTATCCTCAACCGCCAGACTAAGTTGCAATCCGCTAACATCAAAATTGGTTTTCCAGAATTTTTCAATATCTGTTTTTGGCTGCCAAGTAACGGGTAAAACTTGCAAATCATTTGCAAATTCATTTTGTAGGCTATCAAGATGCTTCATACTGCTTACGCAGGGCACACATTCTTTAAACCACAAATCAATAATGATAGCCTTTCCCTTAAAATCACTTAGTTGGCCATCAGGCTTCGAATAGTTTAGCATTTTAGCGAAGTATACATCTGGCACCTTATCGCCAATCTTTAATGGTTTGATGGTTTGTGCACGTAATAAAGCGCACGAAAATACAAGCACTATAAATAGGGCTGTTCTAAATATCTTTCTCATAATAATTTTAGTTATATCCTGGATTCTGTGTTAAGTTTGGTGCTGCGAGTATCTCACTAGTTGGAATGGGGAACAAACTTGCAGTTGAAGTCCATGTATTTTTTAATGGACCGATCACCTGATCAAGCTGACCCGTTCGCTTGAGATCAAGCCAGCGTAAACCCCACTCCGCAAACAGCTCTAAACGGCGTTCTTTTAAAATGGCATCAATAAGCGCCTGCCCGGTAAGCCCTGATAAACTGATTAATCCTGCACGGTTGCGTATCTTGTTCAGATCATCAATGGCTGTAGGATCACCCAAATGTGCTTTAGCTTCTGCACGGTTTAAATATATCTCACCTAGGCGAACCATCATCTGACATTCGGTTTTTGGAGTGGTTGTGCTGGCATTAAGCCTGATCTTATACTTATAAGGATATTGATAGGTTACGCCAGCTATGGTTTTAACCGCAATCCAATTGATTTTACGTTTGTCTGTACTGGAAAATGCATTATATAAACTGGCCTGAAGTGGGTAAACAGGGCGAATAGTGGCAGAAGTGGCAGGCACAAATGCGAAACCTTCGTAGCTACCATAAGTTGGGTTACCCGAACCTGTTTGCCAAATGGCTTCAGTGCTACCTATTAAAAAAACTTTATTTAAATCACTCTCTAACGAATATGAACTTTGCGAAATGACCTCATTACTTGAAGCAAGTACTTCAGTCCAATTGCCAATATAGGTTTGCACGCGTGAGATCATGGCCATTACCGTATAATAATTGACTCTAAAACGGCCGGTAGTGGGATATTCAGGCTTTAACATAATTTTTGCTTGTGCTAAATCAGTTAAAACTTGTGCTCTAACCTCCGCAATAGGTGAACGCTTCATTTGTACGACCGAAGCATAATCATCTGCAGTCAGCACTAAAGGAATGTCACCAAATAAATTAACCAATTGCCAATAGCAGTATGCCCTAACAAAATATGCTTCCCCTAATAATTGTTGTTTAAAATCAGGAGCAAGCGGAGATTTTTCTAAGCCCGCAATGCAGCTATTTGACTGATAAATTACCTGATATGCGTAGCGCCAAAAGTTGTTATAGACGATGCTGTTGCTGCTGGATAGTTTACCATCAACAAATTCTAAAACATTAGCAGTTGTAGAGGTTGTATAGATCTCATCAGCGTATAAACCCAAATATACAGTCTGCCCTCCCCCAGCAAAGGATAGGCTGGTATTCGACATTGTATTGTAAAGTCCATTTATAGCAGCGGTTGCTGTTCCTTCTGAAAGAAAAATTGTCTCACTTGCTATCTGGTTGGAAGGCGGGCCAACCTCCACAAATTTTTTACACCCCCCCATTAATAAAATGGATGTGAGTAATGCAATATGTAAAATTTTCAGTTTCATGGTTAATATGAAATTTGTAACCCAACTGTATATGCCTGAAGTATCGGCATTAATGCTGGGTTTTGGGTTTCCGGATCGTACCCTTTGGTACGGTTAATAGTCAATAAGTTTTGCCCCTGCAAATATATACGGGCTGACTTCGCTCCAATCTTTGCCAGCGTTTTAACATTGAAAGTGTAACTTAGTGATACATTGCGCAAGCGTATAAAAGATTGGTTGCTATATGCAAAACTGCTGCTAACAGTATTGCTGGCTATGGTACCTGTACCGCTTGGCATCACCTTTGGTAAATCAGATAGGTCTCCCGTATTTTTCCAGCGATCAGCTAGAAGATCCGGTTGATTTCTCATTGTCCCAGCAGGCAAGGAAATTCCGTATAAGTAGTAGTAAATATTTTTTCCTGTCTGCTTCTTGAAATCAAAAAACCATTGTAACTCTAAGCCTTTATATGACAAAGTATTTTGCCAGCCCCCGTAAAATTTAGGATCAATTGTGCCATTAATCTGATAATCACCTATATCAACTACACCATTTCCATTGGCATCATAAAAATTCAGTAAACCTGTAGTTGGGTTAACGCCCAATGATTTATAGTTATAAATACTATTGAGGGAATTCCCTACAACATATAAGCTTTGATAAGTAGAGCTTTCTATTCCCGGAAATGATAATAAAGTATTTTTGGGGAATGTGATATTAAAACTGCTATTCCAGCGGAACTGTTTTGTTTGTACAGGCGTGGCCGTGATACTCAGTTCCCATCCTTCATTTTCTACCGTGGCCGGAAAATTGGCAATTACACTAGAGAACCCCGTTAAATAGGGTAAACGGTAATTAATTAATTGGTTGCTACTGCGATTTTGATAATAACCAGCAGAAAATAAGATTCGATCTTTCAAAAACCCTAAGTCGATTGCACCTTCTAATTTTTTGTTACGTTCCCACGCATAGTCAGCATTAAAAAGGTTGTTTGGTATTAGAGATGCATCACCAAAATAGGTATAACTTGGTGATTTCCATGTTTCCACAAATTGATAGTCTCCAATCTGATCATTCCCGGTTACGCCATAACTACCCCGTAACTTGCCGAAACTGACAACAGATAAATTTTTCTCAAACCATTTTTCACTTGAAAAAATCCAGGCCGCACCAACTGCTCCAAAATTAGCAAACTGTTTACCTGGTCCAAAACGGCTGCTTCCATCCCTTCGCCCTGTGAGGTTCATAAGATATTTATCTGCGATGTTATAGTTCAAACGGCCAAATAAAGCCTGATAACGATATTTAGAGTTCATACTACTGGCGTCAATTGTTGTAGCAGCATCTAAACTCTCCAATAATGCCTCACTACTATAACCACTCCCCTCTACGGTCAGGCTATTGTTACTACGCGATAGAAAAGTAGTTCCCACCAGCGCGGTTAAGCTACCTATCCAAAGCTTCGATTTGTATTCCAACTGCGGTTCTATGTTCCAACTGCTGTATTGATTTTTCCCAAAAATGGCCGTGTTCCCTTGTACACTACTACTATTCGGATTTTTGGCTTCCGAAGGAGATAGTTTTTGCTCGTTCGTAAACTGCTGGTTATAGCCCATCAGTATTTTTGCGGTGAGCCCTTCCCATAAACGGTAACTTGCATTTAAACTGCCCACTAAATTATTCGTTCTTAATTGGTATTTTTCTCTTAAATAAGCGTACGGATTTTCAATTGAAACTCCATTGTAAGCCCATTGCAGTTTGCCATCTTTATCAAAAAATGCTGGTGTATTTGGACTTAAATAGGTATAAAAAGTAAGGTCAGATGTAGGGGCACGATTTTCAGAAGATGTAAAATTTCCAGAGAAATTTAGGCTAAAACGATTATCGCTCGACTTGTGGTTAATGTTAGCAAGCACACTGCCTCGCTGGTTTGGTAAACTTTCCGGAAAAATATTAGTTTCCCTGTAATATGTACCACTTAATAGAAACTGCGTTGCTTCATTTCCTCCAGATAGTGAGAGGTTGGCATTTGTAGTATTACCCGTGCCGCCCAAAAATTCTTTTTGATAGTCAGTATAACGAGTTTGGTTGTAAATGGTGAGATCTGGTGCATTTATGGTGGTTGGCGTTGTACCTGCATTTGCAAATGCTTCTTTACGTAACGCAATGTACTGTTCGGTATTGAGCAAGGGAAGTAGTTTTACTACCTGAGTAAACCCCCGATTAATATTAGCATTGATTTGTGTTTTGCCAGCCTGCCCTTTTTTAGTTGTAATAAGAATAACTCCATTAGCGCCTCTGGAACCATAGATTGCTGTTGCATCTGCATCTTTTAATATTTCAATACTCTCAATATCTGCTGGATTAATAGCCGCGAATGGACTTACACCACTTTGTTGACCGGCATTACTGATTGCTGAACCTATCAATTGAATATTTTCATTGCCAGCGGCAAAGGGAATTCCATCAATCAATATCAGGGGCTGTGATCCCTGCGCAATAGAGTTTCTTCCGCGAATCTGTACTGTGAAAGATGAGCCTGGCATTCCGGACTGTTGGGTTACAACAAGGCCGGGAACCTTTCCAACCAAAGTGGCAAGAGCATTGGAAACAGGCTGCTGGGAAATGTCCTTTGCCGAAACGGTTGCCACCGAACCCGTGTTGAGTCTTCTTGTAGTAGTTCCATACGCGATTACCTGTACCTGATCTAACTGGCCAACGCTTTCAGCCAATTTGATATTCATGATACTTCGATTGCCAACTGCTATTTCTTTCGTCATGAAGCCCAAAAAGGAAAATACGAGTATGTCATTTTCGTTTGCTTCAATACTATACCTTCCATCTTTATCTGTTATTGTTGCAACAGTCCCCCCTTTTATAGTTACGCTTGCACCCCCTAAAGGTTCATCTTTTTCATCGGTTACAAGCCCAGTAATCTTTTGCTGTCTGGGGCTAGCACTCACTCTAGGTTTTACAAAAGCTTTTGCTTTTACAACAATGGTTTTCTTAACCATTTCGTAGGTAAAAGGTTGCCCTTCAAAAAGCAAATCCAATGTTTCTGTAAGGTTTTTTTCTTTTACATTTAAGGTTACCGCATTGGCCTCCTTAATCATATTTTCATCATAAAAAAAGATGTATCCACTCTGTTTCTGTATCTGGCTAAATACCTTCTCAATAGGCTGCTGTTTTACTGCCAATGATATCTTTTGAGCATATACGCTTGCCATTACCTGAAAATAAGAGATCAATATGAGGATTGCGCTTAGCTTCATAACCAGAAGTGGTTTTGTAGGGTGACTTCGGGCACGCATAAGTGCATGCCGAAAGCATGTAAAAAATTTCATATTTTTGTTTGTGGTTAGTTGAATAATTGCTTTACGGTGTTATCATGACTACTCCTATTGCCGGATAATGCTCTCGACAGCATTACCGGCTTTTTTATGGGGCATCATTAACTAATACTAAAAATTTGATTTAACTTCTACTGCATAGGCACTGATTTAAGGTTTAACAATTAGTGTGTTATTTATTAATTCGAAATGGAGATCATTTAGCATCAGGATTTTCAGTAAATCATTCAGGTTATCTGTACGGTATATACCACCTGTAAATTTTCTATTGGGGATTTTTCCTTTATACTCTACCTCAATATTATACCAGCGCGAAACCTGTCGCATGATGGTTTGAATACTGGCTTGCTTAAAATAAATTTGATTGTTTTTCCAGGCCAATGCAGCATCTAAATCCGCTGTCCCTACCGTGATATTATCTTTCGTTGTGGAAGTTTGTTGCCCAGGAACGATAGTCATAGCGTGGCTATAATCATTACTACTACTGCCAAGGTTTACGCGCACTGAACCTTCGGCCAGAGTGGTCACCGTAGCAGGTTCATCACTGTAGCTGTTTACATTAAAGTGCGTCCCCAGTACCTCAACTGTCTGGTCTGCTGTCTTCACCCTAAAAGGTTTATTTTTATTTTTTGAAACCTCAAAATAGGCTTCGCCGGTAATGGTCACCTCACGGCTATTGCCAAGAAAAGCTATTGGGAATTTAATGGATGATGCTGCGTTTAACCATACATGGGTATTATCTGGCAGAATAACCTGAAACTGTCCACCTCTTGGTATTTTGATGGTGTTATAAACTAATTGGGAAGACGGATTGCTTGTCGCGTTGTATGCTAACTGTCCCTTACCTACTTTAGCAACATCTACACCTGCCTGTGTTGGCAGATAACCAGATGAAACCGTATCTAATAAAATCGTTCTGCCATCATCCAGTGTGAGTGTAGCTTTGTCAGTACCGGGATTTACTTTTATTTGCTTGTCGCTTAATAATGCAGGTGTATGATTTTCACTTTTACTTATATAAAGATAGAGACCGAAAGACAACCCTAAAAGAAGTAAAGCAGCAACCGCTATTAAACCATACCGCACCCACAAATTATTTTTAAGAGCTAGGATTGGCTGTACATTTTCAGTACGCATTTTAATCTTTTGGAAAATACGCTGCACGTCCTTCTCTAAATACTCCAAATTTGAGGGTATTTGATAATCGCTTTCAAATGATGTAGTGATGATTTTATTTAAATCCTCATCAGAAGCCTGGTCAAAAAAATTGTATAGAAATTCCTTCTCCTGATTATCAATAGTATCATTGAGATATTTGCTATAAAGGCTTTTTATATAGTCTAACTTTTCCAATTTACGGTGCTTTTAAAACTAATACGCTTGGGAAAAGCAAAGTGACTACTCTGATCTAAAAAAAAATAAATATTTTTCAATAAACTTATTTCGGTGCCGTTTGTCCAATACAATATTTTTGTAAATTGGTCACGTTAAGTTCCAAACATTAACAATAAAAAACATAAAATGAATATTATTATTACCATTCTGCTCGTATTGGGGGGAATTATTTCTTTAGTTCTAATCATTGCACTTTTTATGAGAAAGAAGCATTTTGTAAGTAGAGATATTATAATAAAAGCACCTCGGCAAAAGGTTTTTGACTATATCAAACTTCTTAAAAATCAAGACGAATTCAACATTGGAGCAATGGAAGATCCAGACAGGAAAAGAGAGTTCAAGGGAACGGATGGCACAGTTGGCTATATTTATTCGTGGAGCGGAAATAAAAATGCAGGCCAAGGTGAAAAAGAAATTATGGATATCATAGAAGGAGAGAAAATGGAATCAGAAATCCGTTTTGTAAAACCAATGTCGGCAACAGCCAGAATTATAATGAAAACCGAATCTTTATCCCATAATCACACTAAAGTTTACTGGAGTAATGCTGGCACTTTGAGGTATCCAATAAATATTATGATTCCAATGATGGAAAAATCCGTTGCAAAAGGTATGGATGCAAGCTTGGCTACTCTAAAATGCATTCTTGAGAAATAGCTACACAAGCGAATCTCAGTGACAATAGAGTTCCCAGGGTATTACAGAAAGAGCAAGAACTAATACGCCTGGGTTTAAAGTCAAATTTTCAACTGCAAGTGACCCTTTTAAGGATTGCGTTGCCTTTACCAGATGGTTGTGTACAGTATTAGGACTTATGCCCATAATCGCAGCAGCTTCATTATGACTTTTTCCTTCTATCTTACAAAGAATAAAAGCCCTTTGGCGCTGAACTGGTAATTGGGCGATCGCATTTTCCAATAATTTGCTTGTTTCATTAGAAAGTATTGTTTCTTCTGTTACAGCAGTATATTCGGTATGGCTTAATTTCAATTCTTTTTCTGCTTCTCCCAAGCGAACCAATCTTCGATAGTAATCAGCCACCATACTTTTTGCTACACTGTATAAATAAGCCCCAAAGGATCGATCCAAATCAATCTGCTCACGACGGTTCCAGACTTTTATAAACAACTCCTGCAGAATTTCTTCCGCTTCTGTTTTATCTTTAACCATTTGCAGTAATTTCCAATAAATCTTTTTAGAATAACGATTATATAGCTGCTCGAACGCACGATGATCACCAAGCTGTAGAGCCTGTAGCAGATTTTTTTCTTCTGTAATACTTGCGGTCATGGCGGAGACAATGGTTAGATATAAATTACAGTCCCTCAGTAAATTATTCAAAGGTACATTTTAGCAACAAATTTTCAAATGTATATAGAATTCCGAACTTTAATATAAGCCATAATCATTGTAAAGTGACTGGAAAAGCATTTTTTTTGCAGAAATAAATTATTAACATTAAAATGATTTTGGAGTGTTCTAATGAAAGAAAATAAAAATCCGCTCTCTTCATATCCCAATGTCATATTTTGACTTAGTACACCATTCAGTAACAAAAGATTTAGCTCAGGGGTATTCAGAAAACTCTGCAATAAATACCTAATGCAAATTATCTTTAAAATGCACTAAACTTGACCGTAATTGAATTCTGTATTATATCAATTTTGCATCTTAGAAGAAACGGAAGAGATTACAAATTCATCAATTTCTTCATTCTCGCTAAATATTTTAAGTGAAAAATTGGAAAATTTTAAATAACCCGTATTTACATCATAAATAGATTTGATGTCAGAAACAATAGAAAAATCTTTACTGTAATGATATGGTTTTGCATGTTTCTGAAATTTTTTATCTGCAAGCAATCTAATCAAATTTTCGTCATCAAGATAAATGATACCGTATAAGTTAATTTCAGTTTCAGAAATACTCTCAACAACATAATCAATTTTAAAGGGCAAACTTAAAGGAGTATGAACCCACGACATACCCGAAATTATATCACCTATTTCAAAGTGCTTTTTATAAGTATTTGCAAAAAAAGGAAAGTATGCCCCATTAGAAAGGAGATCATATTCTAAACCTAAAGGAATTCTAAAATAAAGTTGTTCATATAAATACAACATTGTGTTGCTTTTATTACTTCGATTTGCTTCTTTAAATTTGTTCCAATGGATTTTTAAAAAATCTCTATTCTTTATTAAAAAAACATTGGAGTCAAAATCATACTTGAATTTAATTGGAGAAAATACTAGTTTTCGTTTTGCATCAGACACATATTTTTTACTATGAAATGTCATGTAAAAATCTTCTTCAAAATCTAATTTGAGTAAAAAAGTTCCTTCACTTTTTACTGCAGTTGTTTTCTTACTTTTGTATACTGATGTTTTTTGATATTTAAATTCATATTCTTGCGAATGTTCGCGAGTAATATTTAGTTCCATACAAAGGTTATTTGTTATCTAAAATATCTTGGTAAAAATCTATTTTTTCCTGATTTTTTGTTTTTTGATATAATCGAATGATTTTTTGATAGGCGGTGTCTAATGAAGGTGAGGTAGGATTAATTAATATCCAGTTTTCTAATACATTTATTGATTCTAATGTGTCTTTTTCCTCCAAGTAATTGGCTTTAAAGACCACAAGTAGAAAATCATCCGGTTCCAACTCATATGCAATATTCAATATTTCATTTTCCTTTTCTTTGTTTCCCTGCAAGCGATAAAGTGCCATTATCCTTTTTAAAGCATCTACATTTTTTGGATATTTTTGTAAGGTTGCACTTATTAGATTTTGTACTTCTTGTTTATGCTCTATATACCATTTAAAATCAGAATCCGTCATTGTAACATATAATTCCAATTTCTTTAAATAAAAATACTCCGCTTCTTCTTGATTTAAATATTGTATTGCTATATCACAGCAAACAATACTTTCTTCATAAGCACTCCACAATAATTCAGCAATTACGATTTCATTTTCAAGAAAATCCAAATAATTGATATAATAGATTTTGTCTTGAGGAAAAAGAGTGAGCAATTCTCTGTAAGATTTTAATGCCAATCGAATCTCATTATCATCAAAATACTTTTGGGTAAGTTTCTCTATTTTTTTTATTGTGTTTTCTTTTGTATCCATAATTAAGCGATTCTACAAAATAGCCGTTGTTGTTTTACTTTTTGGCTTCTGATAATTGTTGTTTTACTTCTTATGCTTCCATAGTTAAGTCAATCCTAAATAAGCCATGTTTTCAGGTCTTTGTCTGAACAATATAATATTCTGTCTTGCTTCTTCTTCCAGTTTGGTTATTTCTTCATTTGTAAGCTGATATTCTTCTTTCATTTTTTTTCTATATTCTCCTATTTTAGCTGTATTTTTTAATTGATAATACATTTTAAATAAGGCTTCATCATCGTCTTTATATTGATTAAAATATGAAGGATATTTAATTTGCATATTGAGTTCTTTTCTTCTTTTGATCTCATTAATTGCTTCTTCATATCTTTTCAAATAAACTAATGCCCAGCCTTTATATAGAACACAACCTAAATAAACAGAAGTCAATGCTCTTGATTTTGCAGTGGAAACATCTACATGGATATAATTCATCATATTATTACAAACCCTTAAAACGCCTTCATAATTCTTCGTTTTTAGATACAACTGAATTAATTTTTCATCTACAGTCATGTAGTGGATATCTAAGTCACTTGCTTTTTCATAATTTTCCTGTGCTTTTCCCAAATTGTTTTCCTTCGTATAAACATCTCCCAAAAGTTCGTACGCCTGTTTGTATTGGGAATCTATTTTCAATGTTTCTTCGGCGTATTTTTTTCCGGCATCGGTATTCATGCTTTCATAATAAGTTGCGGCTAATAAATACCGATAATCGGGATTATTCGGAAATTCATTATTAATTTGATGAAGAATTTCCAATGCTTCCGCAAAATAGCCGTTGTTTTTGTGTTTTTTGGCTTCTGATAATTGCTGTTTTACTTCTTTTGAATCCATAATTATTTTTTCTAATTTAATACAAACCTGTATTTCCCGGAGGATATTTTCCTCTAATTGCTTCATATGCCGATATAAGACCCGTTTCAACAAAAATTGCTAACGCAAGATTTACCCGAAATGCATACCATTCCACAGCTCCGAATTTTCCATTTTTTAAGTTTTCCAATATCATAGCTTCTTTAAAGCTTGTCCAAGGAAAAGCTTCATATCTTCTTAAAACAGAAGAATACGTTGTTCTTCCATACTTATAGATTTCTCCGGTTACTAAATATACAGAAGTAGGGTTTGGAATCCCTCTTTGATAATCGCCATAATCTCCTGGAATAATCACATGTACATCGTACACATTCCAAGGGCCTCTATTTCGTGGTATGGTTTCATCTTTTGGTATCGGAACGGTTATAGGTATTGGCACGGGAACAGGAATTGGAGCAGGTTTTGTTTCCGGCACTGTTACCGGCGGAGCTTCAGGTACGGGAACGGTAATTGGCGGAGTACTCACAAATTTGTCCCAAATTGCTTCTGCCGTTTCACAAATCCATGGGATTGCCACATCTCCTATCCACTTGACGAGAGCAACCAAAGCTTCTACTAAAGCTTTAAGTACAAAATATAATAACACAACCACTACTACTAGGATGAGTAGAAGGATTTCGAAAGGTAGGTCTATTCCAAAAGCCATAACATTAAATTTGTCCGGAGTTCATACAAGAAATTATCCCCCCAAGAGGGCAAATACACTTTGAACCTTCATACAAAGGTTTATTGTCCGATATTTTTACTTTAGGGACTGTGTTAATCCAATTAAGGGGCTGTCCGCTCAAGTTTAAATTCAATCTGCAGATTCCTGCTACTGCACACAATGTGAAATGAGTAATGTTCACTCCTGCAATATTATCTTTATCTGTAGCAAATAATCCGTCTCTATTTTTAATTTTCTTGTTGCTCGTTATATTCAACATAGAAGGAATTAATCCTTTATTGCATTGTAATATGGCATTATTCTTTAGATACTCCATGTTTTTTATTTTTTTATGTCATTTTTACTTCTTGTCCGCCGGTTACGATTACGTTTTGGTCGCTATTGATTTTAAAGTTGGCTCCCTTCGCAGTTTGGCTTACCCGTTTTGCATTAAGGTCAAAATTATTTTCTGCTTCTTGTTTCAGGTTTTTGCCGTTTAACTTAATTAGTCCTTCTTTATCAATTGATAACAGATTATTTCCTACTTTTAATGTAATTGAAGAAGTTGCATCAATTACGACATTTCCGTCAGAATCCATTTTTAGCATGGCTTGTGGAGAAGCACCTTCTTTTCCGCCTACATTGATAACAGTACTGCTACCCGCATTGATCGTATTATTGTTTCCTGTATTGGTCGTATGGTCTGTATCTGCATTAACAATAGCATTTCCCTTTCCATCAAAGAACATATTGGCACCGCCCTGATCCATGAGATTCATGGAACCAGCACCATTATCGTATTTCAATTCTGCACCACTTCTACCACTGAAGCTCATAATATTGTTTCCTGTTCCACCGCCAGCACCAATTCCTCCATGATACATTCCTCCCATAACAAAGGGCCTGTCAGGGTGAAGGTGGACAAAGTTAACAATGACTTGATCTCCTACTTCTGGAATAGACATAAATCCACGATTTTTACCAACCTTTTCACTGCTCCCGGCATCAGGAGACATCACACGGATAAATTCAGTGGTATTGTTCCCGTTTTGCCAGTCAAACTTTACTTGTACTCTCCCCTGGTTTTGTGGGTCGGTATTAGATATAACTTTTGCAAATTGCGGTTCTGCATTAGGCACATGAAACTCTGGACGGGGAATAAAACCTGTATCTGATGCAATCGCTTCAAATGTTCCGGTATAGTATCCTCTCGCATCCACTTCATGATTAACATCAATAATCATAAGTTTTGTAAAGTAGCTAGTTTCGTTGCTATCCAATTTACGCATTTCGATATCAGTAATACATCCAGGATAGAGAAATGGAATGGTAGAAGTTCCTGAGGTGATAAAAACTTCTGAGGCTTTACTACCTGCTGTTCCTTTCTGAGAAGCATCAATATCCATAAATGAAGATGCTTTTATAGGCGCTACTCGTAAAGAAGGTGTCGAAAACGTCTTTTCTGATATTTCATAAGCACGTTTTGCGATATCTGATGTATGGCTAATTTTTGAACTTCCTGTTTCTAATTTTTCATTTTTACTGCTGTTATATCCATAGAAGGTAGGATTTACATGTTGCACGTTCATCATTATGTTCACATCATTTACGGTGCTGCCATAAGTAAGCTTAACAGGCTTTTCCTGTGGTGGAAGTTTCCCGAAATGCAGAACTTCACCATCATAGAAGAACTGCTCGCCATAAGCTTCGGCTATTCTTGCTAAATAATTATAATGTGTTTCTTCATACTGGGAGCTGTAAGAAATATTTCCATGCTGGGCATTTACTCTGAAGTCAAATTTACTTGCTCCCAATCCTTCCTTGATTACGTGCTCTGCAAGACTGTTGAGACTGATTTCCTGTTTGCCTCCAAAACTCTGGATATGAGGCGCAGCATCCAGCAATACGGTTGGGCTAAAGCCATGAAGAAGAATATTACCTAAACTGCCTTTTTCCTGACTGAAACCGACTTGTGTAATCACGCCGACAAAATTTCTTTCTGGGCCATCTTCTACATCTTTATATTTAAAAACTACGGTAATTCGCTTCCCCAGAAAATTTTGGGCTTCTTCCAGATTGTGATTTTCAGCACTCCCTAAACTATCATGAGCCAGCATCAAATTAAATTCATGGTGCTTTACAGCACTTTGCTTTAATTTAAAATGTTTGAAATGTGTTATAATTTTACCTTCAATAACGATTTCCAGTTTTACGATACGATTAATGCCTGAAATTTGATTTTCGGCAATCGCCTTGGCATTGTGTATTTTAGAAACCGGTTGGTTATTCCAAACTTTATCCTGTGTAATGGATGGAGCATTATGTTGAACAACCTGATTCATAAACATATTGGAATATGTTTGTGCCTGGTCTTTGGTTTGTTCCGTTTTTTGAACTTTATCGGCTAGTTTAGGATCTATTTTATTTAAGGTTTCCTTTCCAACATTTTCAGTTACCTGTTTGATTGAATCAGGACTTTCTTCAAGTTTAGAAACTTGATCTTTTGATGATTTACTGTTTTGAAACATCGCATAATTTTTTCTAATTGTGTTTGTGTTTGGAAATGCATTATTGCAGGGCGAATTTCAACACTGATTAATGCATGATTATTTCTGAATTAGCATTATTTTTCAAATCACAGGAAAAGAATACAGGAACAAACTCATGATGAGCAAATCAATTATTTTACTTTTTCTTTGATGATTAATTAGCTATAACTTTCCAGGCAGGCGCCTTTATAAGCCGAATATTACAAGAATTGCTTCCGGCATTAACTATTAAAACTGATGAGCTTATTTACTCTTCTTTATATCTAAAATTCCTGTTTAGTTTGTTTCATAAGGTTACGATTTTCAAGTTGTTAGTATTTCTTTATCTGGTGATTTTATTTAATAAAGATAACCTACAATTTAAAGCAGTAACAATTTTCAGCGAGTATTTAAAATTTTGTAGTAGTTCTACGACTAACAAACGATAGTTTAAAAACCATATAATCAACATTTTATATATCTCAATATTTAACCTGTTTAATCGATAATCACTTTAAAAATTAATCACATCACTTTTTTTAAAGAATTAATTATTCATAAATATGAAAACTTATTAAAATTTATTAATTCATTTTTACCCTCGGCAGTCCGATTTCATGTTCTTGAGGATAAGGCAACCTGTGGGTCATACTTACATCTTCTCTAATTCGCTGATGTGCTTCGTATTGTTTGTCATTATCATAGGCATATCTTGGATCAGGAATGAACGGCATTTTTGCCATTTTAGTAATGGTAATGGTTGGAAAGTGAAAATCAACTTCTACCGTACCCAATAGAAGATAACAACCGCCACCTTGAAATGGATATTTCTGCAAACAGTCTGGAAAATGGGCAGTGTCAAAATAGTTTCCTTCAACATCAATCCAGGTTCCAAAGAACATGGCTCCCCTTTTGGTAGGAACGTGCTTACGTGAAATAAGGTACGCAAGCATCTTAATCTGTTTCTTGTGATATTGTACAAGATTCTTAGCCATTATCGATCCCCTGTATTTTGTCACTAACAGATCAAAAGGGCTGCAGGAAACAGGAAAATCCAGAAGTTCAATTTCATCAAAGGCATCCTCAAAAACCGCTCTTTTCAGTTCAGGAAATTTATACTCTTTTACCGTTTCTTCAAACAATGCAGCCATCCTTCTTTCAGGTTTAAAATCATTCAACAGCATTCTTGCTTCGAGCAGGAGTTCGTTTTTTTGCTTTCCAGTAAACCGGAAAGCACCAATAAATATAAGGATCTGCATTCCTGCAATTCCAATAGGTATTCTTTTAATAAAATTTTCCAAAGATCTAAAGTCCCCATTTTGGTTTCGTTCATCAACTATATACTGAGAAGTTTTTGTTTCCAATGACTGCAAATGCATAAATCCTAAATAGACATTCCTATCGTAAAGTGTCGTTTGCCACTCGCTTTTGTTTACACAAGGAGGCAATATAATTGCACCTGACATTCTAGCTTCATGGACATAAACTTCAGTACGGTAAAACCCACCTCCATTGTTGATCGCTGCAACCATAAATTCTATCGGATAGTAAACTTTGAGGTAAAGGCTTTGGTAACTCTCAACCGCATAGGATGCAGAATGTGCTTTACAAAAAGAGTAACCCGCAAAAGACTCAATCTGCCGATAAACCTCCGTACTTAAATTTTCTGGATGTCCAAGCTTCTTGCAGGATTCAAAAAAATGATCTTTTACTTTTTGTAGTGCGGCAAGCGACCTGCCCTTGCCACTCATGGCCCTTCGTAAAACATCGCCATCTGCTGCCGGCAGCCCACCGTAATGCAGGGCAATCTTAATCACATCTTCCTGATACACCATAATGCCATAAGTATCCCCCAACTGCTCCTCAAACACCGGATGGAAATATTCAAACTGATCAGGATTGTTGTGGCGAAAAATGTATTCCTTCATCATTCCACTCTGCGCAACGCCAGGCCGGATAATGGAAGATGCCGCAACCAGCACTTTATAATTATCACATTTCAAACGTCGCAGAAGTCCTCGCATAGCAGGGCTCTCAATATAAAAACACCCAATGGTCTTACCCTGGCTTAAAAATGTATTGCAAGCCTTTTCGTCTTTAGAAAGGTGGTTATCTCTTATGTCTACATCGATCCCTTTATTCGCGTTAATGAGTTTCACAGCATCGTTGATCGTCCCAATACCCCTTTGCGATAAAATATCAAATTTTTCTAGCCCGATATCCTCTGCAACATGCATATCAAACTGAACAATAGGAAAACCCTTTGGAGGCATCTCTAGTGCAGAGTAATTAGTAATCGGCTCTTCCGATATCAATATCCCACAAGCATGCATGCTCCTTTGATTAGGGAATTTCTCCATCATCTTTCCATACTTATAAACTTGCTTGACCACAGAATTTTTGTCATGGTTTTCTTCAGGCTGAGTAGCAAGTATATCCAATTCTTCTTTCGGTAAACCGAATACTTTTCCAACCTCTCTAAAAATAGATTTGTATTTAAACTCAACATTTGTTCCGCAAAAGGCCACGTGGTTCTTGCCATATTTTTTGAAAATATATTCCAAAATAGTATCACGTTCCTGCCAGCTCCAGTCAATATCAAAATCGGGCGGCGTTTTTCGGTTCAGGTTCAGGAACCTTTCAAAATAAAGGTCAAGTTCTATCGGACAGATATTGGTAATGCCCAGGCAATAACTAATAATACTGTTGGCACCGCTACCCCTTCCAATATGCATAAAACCCATTGAATTGCTGTATTGTACGATATCCCAAGTGATTAGAAAATAACTGCAAAAATTAAGTTCATCTATAACTTTCAATTCTTTTTCCACTCGTCTGTTGGCTACTTCATCATTTAGTCCATATCTTTCCGCCAGCCCTTCATAGGCTAAGCGGGTAATGAGCTTCAAATCCTCTTCCTTGCTCCCGGTATAATATTTTTTATTTCTTGGAGTGGAAAACTCAAACTCAAAACTACATTTATCAAGAATATTTTTAGTATTTCTGGTAATCTGTGGATAATGTTTATATTGCTCCAAGAGCTCATGTGGAGGTTTTAAAAATTCATCTTTTTTACAACATTGATGATCTTTAAGTTTAGTGCCTAAAGTATTGAGTGCAATACCTCTTAATACACGGTGAAGGTTATATTCCTGTTTAGTTTGAAAAGTAACAGGTTGCAAAACCACCATTTTATGAAGTAAACTTTTCCATTCAGCGCGGTATAAAAGATTCAGTTGCTCCGGCCGGATTCCAATGTACTCGTTTTCTAAAAAAATTTCGGGTATATTTTCAACCGGATAAATGGTAATTACGTTTTTAAAAATAGGATTAGTTTTCGGTAATGCAATGTTTTCGCAATTTCTGGCAGTCATCATTTCATTAATTTCGGCTATACCTTCTGCACTTTTCGCCAGTGTAACATACAACAGTTCATCATCCTGTCTGATTTCCATCCCCACAACAGGTTTTATACTGGCTTGTTTACATAGTTTATAAAATTCATAAATAGCAGTGACCGTATTAATATCGGTCAGGCATAGTGTTTCCAGCCCCAATTCCGATGCAGACTGTACTAGCAATTCTACAGAAATTGTTCCATAGCGCAGGCTGTGGTAAGTATGGCAATTGAGATACATAATGATGGTTATTTTACAGCGCTTTGAAAATTAAACCCAGAGGCACGACCCACTGCGTTTTTCCCAAACCGATTTTTAATGTTGTCCATTGACTGATAAAGGCTCATTATCTCTTGTGTGTCCTCAAAAAGATTCATTTGGTATTCGCCATGCACAAGCCCAGTCAGTTTTAACCCAATTAAACGAATACGCATTCTGCGGCTATAAATCTTATCAAATAACTCCAAAGCATATTTACTGATCGTATGGTCGGCTGAAGTATAACTTACCTTGCATTGTTTTGTTTCAGTATCGAAATTGGAATAACGGATTTTAACGACAATGGTTGAGGTCAACCATTTTTCCGCCCGCAGCTGATTGGCCAGTTGTTCTGCCATTCCTATTATCAATGACTTAATTCCAATAATGTCAATGGAGTCCTGAGAAAAGGTATGTTCTGAGGAGATGGATTTTCTCTCCGAATATGGGATAATCGGAGTGTTATCAATTCCATTGGCTTTTTTCCAAAGTTCCAGTCCGTTCTTTCCCAGGATTTTTTGCAGCACATCCGTAGGCATTTCTGAAAGTGTGTGAATGGTTCTGATACCGATACGGGAAAGTAATTTATAGGTTTCCGCACCGACCATTGGAATTTTCCTTACTGAAAGTGGATTTAAGAAAGGTCTGATCATGGCTTCCTTTATTTCCATATGACCATCAGGCTTAGCTTCCCCTGTGCCAATTTTTGAAACCGTTTTATTGCTGGAAAGTGCAAAACTGATCGGAAGCCCTGTCTCTTTGGTTACTGATGAAGCAATTTCCTGTGACCACTGATAACATCCAAAAAACTTATCCATTCCAGACAAGTCGAGATAAAATTCGTCTATACTTGCCTTTTCCATTAATGGGACTTTTTCTTCAATAATTTCAGTGACCTCATGAGACATCCTTGAATAAAGATCCATATCTCCCCTAATGACTTTCGCATCAGGACATAATTTTAATGCCATTTTAATTGGCATTGCTGAGCGTACACCATAATATCGGCTTTCATAAGAGCAGGAAGCTACTACACCTCGATCTCCCCCGCCTATAATGATCGGCAGGCCGACTAGGCTGGAATTATTTTTCCGTTCACAAGACACAAAAAACGTGTCCAAATCCATATGTACAATTGCCCTTTCCATCTCACGTTTATATTTTTAATATTATCCGACAAAATTGCTAATATATTTAGCAAAAACATTTAACTTTGTTGCTCATATTTATAGCAATGTCAATTTTATCAGAAAACTTAAAGTATCTCCGGGCACAGACTAAACTTTCCCAACAGAAAGTTGCAGACGCTCTTTTGGTCTCACGAGGTGCTTATGAAAAATATGAAAGTGCCCACGCACAGCCACCAAATGATGCCCTTGTCAGGATATCCCGGTATTTTAAGGTGAGCATAGACCTTTTGCTGACATTGGAATTAAGAAAGTATCCATTAGAGAGCCTGATGAAACTTTCGGACAACCGCATCTTACTTCCCATTACCGTTGACAGTACAGGGGAAAATAAAATTCAAATAGTGCCCTATAAAGCACAAATGGGCTATGTTAATGGGTTTAGCGATCCTGAATACATTGGTGGACTTCAGCACATTTCACTCCCATTCCTTCGAAACGGTATATATCGTGCATTCCCCGCCGAAGGTGATTCGATGCCACCATTCAAGGATGGCACCTATATCATTGGCAGGTATGTTGAACAAATCAATGAAATGAAAGTAGGGAAAAACTACCTGCTTATAACCCGGGGCGGTTATGTTTATAAGAAATTGACAAGTATTGAAGAAAATTCTATCTGGGTCAAATCCGATAACGCATTTTTTGAACCTTACGAAATTTCTTCCTACGATCTTCTTCAAGTCTGGGAATATCAGTATAGTTTACTTAAAGATTATGATATCATGGATTTCACTGATAACAGCACAAAAGAAATGTTTCTTTCCATTAAACAGGATATAAATAGAATTGAAAAACAGCTAATGCGATAAATTATTATATCTCTTGTATCCATATGCCGAAAATATCAGGAAAACAATGTACAGTCCATAGGATCTCGGGCACTATTAAATCCTTTTTTGGAGTGTTTTGTATAATTGATCTAACAATACTTTCACTGCTTATTCTGTTCAAAAGGTGCAATTTTTCAGCAGTTCTTTTCCAGAGCGTAGCTAACAATACTGACTTAAAAAATAAACAACCAGTATTTACTTGTTTACCAAACCCAGCATGCCGTAAAATTTTATAGCATTTTGTTTTAAAGGGTTTAGACTCCACTCAGTCCACTCACCTGTATATGGATCATAGCCACATTTTAAAGGCTTTGAATACTCATCTTCAGGATGCTCAATATAAGCTCGACAATCACTACATACATAACGGTATTCACAATCACTACAAACTTTTATTAGATCTTTGTTTATCATCCATTTTTCTTGTAACAAAGCATTTCGTGAAGATTTAACCAAAGAATCACTATCAATATTACCATAGATCTGTTTCATCGATGGACAATTTTTTATGTTGCCCTCGACATCTATGGATATTTTTCTATTTATACATGAATTAAATAATTTATTTTCCATGAAAGAACCAACATCCTTTGGGTGTAACAAAGTAGTAGAATTTATTATCCCACAAGACATACAACTAGAAATAGGTTGGGAAATGTAATTTACATATCCCACGGAAGGTAGTACATTATTTAATTCACTTTCGTAAAATTTATTTATAGGAGAATTGTAAATTGTAAAAGAACAATTCAAAAACTTTTTATGAATGTCAGATAAAGCATCCCGTGAAAAACTAGTATCATACTTTATAATAAAGTGAATATTTCTAAAATCTTTTTCCTTTAAACAAGATAGTATATATTCTATTTTATTAAGGGATATATCGGAATAAAATCGCAATTCAATATATTGGCAACCTAACAAATAAAGTTCGTTAGATATTTTTTGCATATCATGAAATTTGGCATCGAAGTCTATTATAGAATTTGTGATTTCGTATGGACTAATCCATGTTTCCTCTATTTCTGGAAAAAGAGAAAGATCATCAACATATGTTGCGTAATCATGCTCAAGTAAAAACATGATGAAAGACGAAAATTCATCTCTGCTACTAGGGTCAATTGTATCTGCAACCTCCTTTATAGAAGACTTTTTTAATGAATTTACGATATCCGTGTAATCATTATCTAAATAAATCCAACTTTTTTTTGATAAGTCGAGAACTAATGTTTGAGTGTACCCTTTTACAAAAAATATATTAGGGTAAACAAGAAGAAACTCTTTTTCTGAAATCATTATTAATCAATTTTGGAATAATCAACTATTTTAGAAACAAAGAAATGCGGAGCATTAATATTTGTATAATTCATATATTTTTTAGAATATGGTAATTCAAAGCTGTAATTGGATGAATCAAGTTTTCTAAATTTTACATAGTTGTAATACAGTGGCAAAATTTTTTTTTTTTCGTCACTTAATTTTAATTTTTTCATAGGAGATCTGCTATTTGTTTTTCTAAGTAAAAATTACACATATCTGAATAATAAGAGAATTGTCCTCCTGGATTAACTTCTAAAAAAATATAATTATCCTCGATATCTACAATCATATCAATGGCACCAATATCATGATCCAAATTCGACATGAGGGTTATTATTTTTTCCTGTATCTCTACAGGCAAATTATAGGGAAGATATCTCACTGAATGCCCTTCTTTTCTAAAATCAACAGACGCGTTTTTGTTCTGTTGAGAAAAAATGACAGAAGTATATATTTTACCTTTTAAATAAAATATTCTCAATTCATATTTTTTTTTAATTTCCTCCTGAAATAAAGATGGTAAAAACTGCGGAGGAATATCAGTATCAGATTGAGAAACACGTTCAGTATAAGAATAATAATCATAATCTTTCCCTCTGTAATAGACGCCGTCCATTAAAGCTTTTGTTACTAAATTTTGATGATTTTCAAGTTCACGACTAGTATTAAAAATATAAGATTCGGGAACTTTTAAACCTACTTGTTGTGCTTGAAAAAGCGTAACAAGCTTATTTATATCTTTCTTAAAATAGTTTCCAAGACTTTTGGAAATGTGTGTGTGTATCAAGAAATGTACATATTCGAATACTACCTTAAACTCATTTTTTATTTGATTATAAATATAAAATTGATCAACTTCTTTTTTGAAAATTTCTTTCAAAAGTTCCTTTGACAATGAATAATCGAAAGATGATTGCCCAACGCCAGATCTTCTATACCAAATACTTTCTGCCTCTAAAATATTAATGGTCATATCATTAATCGAAACTAGTATTTCGTTAGGTTTTATACTTACTATTTCATAATTGGCCTTGTTACCATTAAGCCGAACATATTTTTTCTTTTGAAAAAAAATCCAATCGATTATTCTATTTGTAGATCCATCATCTGATCTAGAAAGAATTAAGATCATAGGCAGTAATATTTTTGATAATAGTTATTAGTTATTAATAGAATGGAAAAAAAGGGGAAGTTAGTGAATAGATGTAGCTTAAGATGAATTTCTTCAGCGTATTCGAATAAAAAAAGGGCTACCCGACTTTTATGGGCAGCCTTTTGCTATTATTCATTGTCAAATTTTAATCTGCGTCTGAATCAGAATCAGAGTCAGAGTCAGAATCCGTAAGACTACTTGAGGATGACGATGAAGAAGAGGAAGATGAAGAAGATGAAGAACCATCATCTGCAACTGGATTTAAAAGTCCTCCTCTAACTTTTGTTAATTCATCCTCTTTCAATTGAAATTTTTTTAACTTTTTCATAGTAATGGTATTTGTTTGTTGGTTTCACTAATTTACAAATATTATGAGTTCACAAATATTATTACATCACTTTAACAAGAAATTAACACTGTGTTAATTTCTTTATTGTGTTAAATTAATAGTGGATGGAGGACAATTAAACAGTTTTTCGAGATTAACTTTTTTTGTAAAAGATTTCGACCATGAAATTATTTTCATAAAAAGTCTTAAATCTATTGATATAGGAAAAATGTTGGAACGATTAGGATTAGGCTTAGGATTACCATAGATTTAAATGATAATAAAAAGGCCGCATTAGAAGACAGCCTTTTTAGCGGAAATCCATTAAGAATCATTCAGATTCAGTTTCTACCTCTGAATCAGAGTCAGTAGTGCTAGTAATGGAAATGGAAAAAGATGCCGTGGATGATGAGGACGAAGATGAGCCATCATCAGCGGTTTGAGCTAAAATTCCTCCCTTAATTTTCTTTAATTCAATCATCTTTAATTGAAATTTTCTTAAATCTTTCATAATATATGGTTAAAAAATTTATTCCTTCAATTTACAAATATTAGATGCATTAAAATACCTTATTCTGTTTTTTTTAAGAACTTAGCTTGCAAGACAGGTAATTCTTTCTTATAAACGGTGGGATCCCAGCCAATATTAAATGATGATTTTAAATAAGAAGACAAAGATTCTAACCCTACAGAAGCTCTGTAATAATCAACAGAATCAACATTTTTAAGAGGAAATAGTATGAATTTTTTAGTAGCTACATCAGGGTAGACCTGGGAACCGTACTGTTGAGGTTTTTCCTCTCTCATATTTATTCTATCTTCCAGATATGCAATATCTTTTGGAAGAATTTTACCATTTTTTTTTGCTTTTTTAAAAAGAGGCATGTATTTTTTCTGAGTGATAAGGTCTGCGTGCTGAACTATTAGAAATAAGTATTGATTATTTTTATATCCTATATCTTTGGGCCCAAGCCAGCCAAATTCTTTTATAATATTATCTAATTCAATCAAGTTTATGGAGTCTTGTCTATTTATTATCGCAAGCAATTCCTTTTCTCCAGAAAAGCCTAATCCTTTAACCTTTCTTAGAGAATCTAATTGAAGCCTTTTTTCTTGATCACTCTTACCTAAAATCTTTATCCTTTCCGCTAGATCTTTTCTAATATTTTTTTGAAAGGACTCTTGATTTCTTTTAGCACCGTTTGTTAATATTTTCCATCTTGGATCGGTTTTAATATTATTAAAGTCCGAGTCCTTATTTAACAGTTGATAAAATTCTATAGGATCATTCCAGCCATCTATCATATCACCATCAATAATTTTTTGTAGATATAAAAATGTCTTATCATTATTTCCTGCTAGGCTCCATGAACAAGCGCTATTATAAAGATTATTTTGCGTGCTCTTTCCATGCAATGAGCCAAATGCCAATTCAAATGTTTTGCCCGCTTCCTGGTAGTTTTTTTCATGATAAAATTTCAATGCTTTATCAATGTAATCAAAATATTTAAATTGTTGTGCAGACATATGATAAGTAGATATTATTATGAAAAAGAAGGTTAGAAATAGATTTTTCATGTAGAGTATTCTTAGTTAAATTAGTTAAAACATATTTATAATCACGCTTTTTTCACTGTCAATATAATTGAACTCTTTTATTCTTTGAATTGCTATTCCATGAGATGGCACTTAATTCTTTGAATTCAAAATTTTTCATAAGAAGGGTTTATTATATTATTTGCTAATGTAAATATAAAAAAACAACTCTCATTATCGTGATTTAATACGTATTTATTTTTAATAGGACCTGATAATACAATTTTAAAGCTTACCAGATTTTTCTTTTTCACTCACTCTTCCCAAAGATATTTAATTGCAAAAAAAATACCATTATATATAATGTTTTTGCAATTAATATATCGTAGAAAACGGTCATGGATTATACATATTAGCCATATCATATAGGTTTAAGATTAATATACCCTATTTGATGAGGTAAATCTTTCGAGTCCTATAGTTATTTTTAGTAGGTCAGGTAAGTGATTACTGAATGTAAGATACACGACTAGTCTCAATTAATTTGAATTAAACAGGAATACCTTAAATCATCTTTATATTTTATATTTAAAATAATATAAATTTGTAATACTAAAACCACTACGTGAAACTGCCCGGCAAATTTAACAACGCCGAAGAAAATGCTTACCAAAAGTTTTTTCACCAATACAACCATCATGTCTCTTCCTATATTTCAAGAAAGATTAAGAAAAGAGAGGACGTGAAGGATGTGGTTCAGAATGTCTTCACTCACCTATGGGAATACCGTCAGGCTATCTACTCAGGAAACGCAGAAAACATTATTTTTAAAACCGCCAATCAGAAAATCTCTGAATTCTATAAACAGCACGAAAGGCAACATTTTTACGAAGAATCTACTATTGATTACGCCGATAATTCCCCATTAGATTTAAGTTCTGTAAAAGATAAAGAGCTCCTTCTTACCCAGCTCGAAGCCAGTATACTTCTAATTATCCCCCCGCTTCGCAGGAGGATATTTAAAATGAATAAATTAGAGGGAATTACACAAAAACAAATCTCAATTCAATTAAATATTCCCCAACGAACTGTTGAGCATCACATTTCCCAAGCCATGATGTTTCTTAAAAACTATCATAAAAATTCTTAAAAAGAGTTAAAGTATACTAAAAGATGTTAAATTTTTAAAAATCATTGTGGTTTTTTCCCCATTCGTGGTAATACATAATATAGACCTATATTATGGAAGAACAAAACGATCATTCGTCATCTGGCGCGCTGGAAGATAAACAACTCTGGGAAGATATTCTTGGAGGAAAGGCAAATGACGTAGTTGCACCATTTTCCTCCGGGGAAGAAAATGAAATGTGGGTAAATATCCTAAATGGTATTAGAGCAAATAAACGAAAAAAGAAATTAAAAAGAATAAGGATATACAGTTCCATTGCTGCTACGATCATGTTTGCCATGCTTAGTCTAATTGGCTATAATACCCTTGTCAAACCAGACGTTTACCTTGCCAAACTACAAAATTCAGAAATTAAGCTTTCTGATGGTTCTGTGGTAATCCTTTCGCAAGGCGGTAAACTAACCGTCGAAAAATCTTTTCCTGCTGATACCAGGGAGGTTTTCCTTGAAGGTAATGCTGTATTTTATGTCGCAAAATCCAAGGAACACCCCTTTATTGTTCATGGAAAAGGTTATGAAACAAAGGTATTGGGAACTGTTTTTAAGGTGACTCAAGAGGGCAAGACTTTCAATGTTGATCTGTATGAGGGGAAAGTACTGGTCTACCGACAAGGGTATTCCAAAGAACCTATTATATTAACCCCCCTGCAGACCTTTAGCAATTTGGGAATTCCCGAAGTCACTTCTGTTAGCCAAACAGTAGATAATATCAAGTCTGCTCCAATAAAGGATAAATCCGCAGCCTTTACATTTAACGAATGCCCCATAAGGGATGCAGTACTGGTAATCGAAAAAACGTATGGGATAAAAATACACTATCCAGCTGAACTGGAAAACACTAAAATCACCATTAGCCTTGCAAACGCTACAGCTGAAGGCTTTGTACGATCGCTTGCAATACAGCTTAATTTAAATATAAAACAAAATAATGATTCAATTTTTGAATTGGAAAAATAGGTTGTGGTGCCTTATGACCCCAGCCATGATTCCTGATAGATAATATAAGTGAAGTACAAAAAGACCGACGGGTGCGACCGTCGGTCACGTACTAAACTAATAACAAAATCTTCACTGAGCTACTAATTTTAATACTATGCAAAAATATGAAAAATATTTGCACGGCTGTCCTTTTCCTTGTATTGGGGATAAACTTCACCAATGGACAGCAACAAGATCTTTCTAAAATGAAGGTCAGTTATTTGGCGGGGAAAATTCCTGCCGCAGAGGCAATTGAAAGTTTTCTGGCAGAAAACAAAATCAAATCGTATGCTTATTCTAAAGATTATCTGAAAAACTATAAGATTCAGGGAGTAAAATGTACGGATGAAAGTGTGCTAGACTGCGCCAATAAGATACTAAAAGGTTTACCCTTTGAGGTCATTATTCATAACAACACTATTATTATCAGGCAGAAAATCCGAAAAACTGCTGTTGTTACAGATGTAAAAGACGATATCCCGGTATTGAGCACCTTGCAGAAACAAAAGGATACGCTTTTTACTGAAAAGGAAACCAAAATCGATGAAATTACGATTAATGCCGGATACTATGCGGTTAAGGATAAGGAACGTACAGGAAGTATTTCAAAAGTAACGGCCAAAGATATCGAGAACCAACCCGTCAACAATGTTTTTTCAGCACTTCAGGGCAGAATGTCAGGCGTAAGCATTACACAAAATTCAGGTATGCCAGGCGGTGGATTTGATATTCAAATCAGGGGTAGAAATAGTCTGCGCACTAAGTACAATAGTGACACTGACGGAAATCAACCATTGTACATAATCGATGGCGTTCCAATTGGAGGAGAAACTACTTCACTTTTCTCTTCCCTAGTCCTTCCTGCTCACGATATCAATCCCCTAAATGCCATTAACCCTAATGATATTGAAAGCATTGAAATACTCAAAGATGCTGACGCTACTGCGATTTATGGTTCAAGAGGAGCTAATGGTGTTGTGCTGGTCACAACAAAAAAAGGAAAAAAGGGGGCAGTAAAACTTACCCTAAATACTTTTTATGCGATTAGTAATACAGCATCCAAACTTAAAATGATGAATACTCCGCAATACCTTCAAATGCGAAGGCAAGCTTATCAGAATGATGGCGTTTCATTTGCTGACAATGATTATGATGTGAATGGTACTTGGAGCTCTACCCGCTCCACCGACTGGCAAAAACAGCTTATAGGCAAGTACGCTTCTAATTCTATGATCCAGGCTTCAGTAAGCGGAGGTAATGAAGAAACTTCATTTTTACTCAGCACCAGTCATACCGAACAGACCACTGTTCTTCCGGCAGATTTTAAATATACAACCAACAGTCTCAATGGAACCTTGACGCACCGTTCTAAAGACAAACGTTTTGAACTGACTACTTCCAACTTATTTTCTCACCAGAAAAACAACGTTATCAATGAAGATTTGACTGCAAAGGCATTAATACTAAGTCCTAATGCCCCAGCCCTATATCTACAAAATGGAGGCTTAAATTGGGAAAACAATACGTTTACAAACCCTGTCGCCTCATTCGTAAGCGCATATTCTTATACCCTGTTTCAATTCAATAACAATATAAATGCCCGATATGAGCTTTTCCCAAATATATCTCTCAAAATAAATGGAGGGCTGAGCTACTCTTCATTTGAAGAACTATCTCTACGTCCAAATACGATGTATAATCCTTCTTATGGGTTGACCAGTGCCTACTCAAGTGCTATGAAAAATAACCAAACACGTTTTTCATATCTGATAGAACCTCAACTCAACTGGCAATACAAAAAAGAAAATCATCAGTTGGATGTCTTGATCGGGGGTACCCTTCAAAAAACAAGTACAGATCAATCCTCACTGCAAGGTTACGGTTTTACCAGCAACGCATTGATTGAAAACCTTGGTGCAGCAAACATTAAAATCGTCTCAGATGAGGTCAAGACTGATTACAATTATGTCGCCGCATTTGGCCGGATTAATTACCAGTACATGAAAAAATATATTTTGAATGTTACTGGAAGAAGGGATGGGTCAAGCAGGTTTGGCCCAAATAACCGTTTTGCTAACTTTGGCGCTCTTGGAACAGCATGGCTGTTTTCCAAAGAAAACTGGTTTGGTGAAAATTCCATTCTGAGTTTTGGGAAACTAAGGGCAAGTTATGGAATAACCGGAAGTGACCTTATCGGGGACTATCAGTATCTCAATACCTATAGCTCCTCTGGCACAGGCTATGACGGAACTGTAGGATTTTACCCATCAAGACTCTATAACCCTAATTTTAGCTGGGAAAAGACCACTAAGACTGAGGCCGCTTTTGAGTTGGGATTTTTTAAGGACCGTTTAAACATTAATGCCGCCTGGTACCGCAACCGTTCATCAAATCAATTAGTGGGCATTCCCTTACCCGGTACAACAGGTTTCAATTCCATTCAGTCCAATCTTCCCGCAACAGTAGAAAACAAGGGTCTCGAATTTGAAATCTCCGCAAGGCCATTAAACCGGACGCTGAAATGGCAGAGCAGCTTCAATATCAGTATCCCTACTAACAAACTCATTGCTTTTCCCAATCTGGAAGGTTCTACATATGCCAACCAATATATTATTGGATACCCCACCTCTATCGTAAAACTTTATCAGTACGAAGGTATTGATCCTGCAACCGGATTATATAAGTTTAAAGATTTCAACGGAGACGGAAAAATCACTACACCTGATGATAGTCAAGCTGTAGAAAGACTGGGTATAAAGTATTTTGGAGGTTGGCAAAATCAGCTAAGTTACAAGCAGTGGAGTCTATCTTTCTTATTGCAGTTCGTGCACCAGACCAATTGGAATTATAACAGACAAATGCCTATTGCGGGAAGCATGAATAATCAGCCCCGTGAAGTGCTGAATGTTTGGTCCGCTGAAAACCAAACCGGAACCTATATGCCCTACAGTACAGGGCTTAATCCACAAAAGAATGAGCTTCAAAGCTTCTTTCAGAATAGCACTGCAGCTATAGGAGACGCTTCTTTTATACGCTTGAAAAATATACAGTTAAATTATAGACTTAATCTCAACAAGGCCGGAATAGATCAGGTGATGATCTACATTCAGGGGCAAAATTTGATTACATGGACGAAATACTTTGGTTTAGATCCGGAGTTTAGCCTCACAGGTTTCCTTCCCCCTCTTAAAACATATTCTTTCGGCCTACAGCTTAATTTTTAAAATTCTAAAAATGAAAAAATCATATTTTATAATATCCCTCTTATTAATCGTACAGAGCTTTTTGGTTTCATGTGAACAATTAATAGAGACAGATTCGCCGAACAATCAAATCAGTACCCAACAGGTATTTGAAGATCCCCAAATGGCAAATGCAGCATTAGCAGGGCTATATTCCGCATTATGGAGCAACTCCCTGATTTCTGGTGGCAGCAATGGAATGGGTGTTCTCCTCGGAAGTTATGCAGACGAACTTGACTGTTACTATACCGGAGTTAACAATGGTGCAAAAGATATATATCTAAACCAGCAACTGCCAAGCAATACTTTGATAGAATCGAGCTGGAATAATTCATATAAATATATCTATTATGCAAATTCCATTATTTACGGTGTGGAAAATTCTCATTCCCTCCAACAAGAAGACAGAAATAGGATAAAAGGCGAAGCGCTTCTCATGAGGTCACTCTTGTACTTTTACCTTCAGTGCATATTTAATGAAGTTCCCTATACCAACACTACGGACTATCAGATAAATGCCCAGCTACATAAGCTTACTAAAGACGAAATGTTGCAAAAATTAGAGTCGGATCTAACAGATGCTTCAAATCTTTTAACCGATGATTACAGGAGTCCCGAGCGTACTTACCCAAACCGTAAAGTTGCACAGATTATGCTGACCAAGGTTTATTTATTAAACCATCAATGGATAAAAGCAGAAATACTGGCAAAAGAAATTATACAAAGTCCGCTTTACCAATTCGAAAACGATATCACTAAAGTGTTTAATAACAATGGGCTCCATATTTTATGGCAGCTAAAACCACAAAACTCTTCAGATGGCACCCAGGAAGCAGAAATTTTTTACTTTGCAAATGCTGCGCCCAATGCGTATGCCTTAAGTCCCAACTTAGTAAGTGCCTTTTCAGATTCAGACCTGCGGAAATCCAATTGGATGACTACTGTAACGGATAATCAACATATTTGGTACCGTCCGGTAAAGTATAAAAATATGGATGGGACGAATTCAAATGAGTACTCTATTATATTCCGGTTGGAAGAAGTTTATTTTATTTTAGCTGAGGCATTAGCAAATCAAAATAAAATTACCGAAGCACTACCCTACCTGAATGCGACCAGACTCAGAGCCGGACTTAACAGCCTTCCTTCGACTATTCAAAAGAATGAATTTTTAGATGAATTATTACAGGAAAAAAGGCGTGAGCTATTCACAGAATTTGGGAGCCGATTTTTTGACCTAAAAAGACAAGGTCTTTTAAACGACCTCACAACGGTGAAACCAAACTGGAAAATATATCATAATGCATGGCCCCTGCCTCAGCAAGAACTATTATTAAACCCCAACCTTAACCCTCAAAATCCAGGTTACTAATGAGAACAGTCACTAAATTAGTCGCGTTCTTGGGTTGTATGGTCATGACAAACTTTTATGCGCAAAATCAAGAATCCGAAATACAAAAGCTCACTTCTCGGTACTGTCAAATTAGTGATCCTAAGCTATCAGACGACGGAAAATGGTTGAGCTTTCGGAAATTTTATGATGAAAATGTGGATACTTTAATGGTCTTTAACAGCTTAATTCCAGAGCGTCCGGTAGGCATCAGAGTAAAAATTAACAATATTTTATTTCTTCCTAATGACTATTTGTTGTTAGGCGGAAATGAAAAAGCAGAATTATGGAACCTAAAAACTCAGGAAAGTACTGCATATTCCCATGTGCAAAAAATCGAACACATCAAATCTAAAAACCTTTTCATCATCCATTATAACGATGCACTTGATAATATGATTAATCTATTCGACGGAAGAGGCAAACTACTTAATCAAATCAAAAATGTTGAGCATTTTGTCACCGATTTAAGCGGCAGAATATATGCTGTTGTAAAGCAAGGTACCACCTACTCCGTAGTCAGAATCGATCAAGCTTCAACAGAAAAACTCTACAGTAGTTCCCGCAGGATTTATTATATCACACCAGAACCTAAAGAGAATGGCTTTATCAGTACAGAATACCTGCCAGATGGAAAAACACAAGAGCTGATATATGTTGATTTGCTCAATAAAAAAGAATATCCACTTAAGAATGATCTGCCGCTGCAATTTGGATATGCAACAGTTGAAACATTTGAAACAGACCATAATTCGTTTTATTTAAAACTATTGCTACACCCCAAACCTCAAGAAACCCCATTAGTTGATATATGGTATGGCAATGATAAGCAAATGGAGAAGAAGGTATATCCGGATGCCCGGGAAGTCTATTATCTATGGACCCCGCAAAAAGCGGAAATAAAACAAATCGGAAACAGCAAATTAGTAAGATCAGTCAATATCAATAATAGCCGATATTTTTTGGCTTTTGATATTCACAAATACAATAACTATTTAAGATATGAAATACAGGCGGAGATCAATATTTACGACAAAACGCTTGCAAAATATACCGTCATGGACAAAGTTTGGGAATCACTTTATGTATCTCCAAATGGGAATTATGTAATCTACAAGGGAGACAAGAAGTGGAAGCTTTACGAAGTTTCTACGCAAAACAATTTTGTATTTTTTGGCCCAGAAGATGCTAAGCCTTACTTCACCACTGATGGAAAAGCGATCCTTTTTGAGGGAAAAAATGGATTATGGTGCTTTAATATTCGTAAAAAAACGCTTGTGCAGCTCCAGTCTTATCCCGGCAGCACTATAACGCTTTATAATGCAAAAAATAATGTTTTGTTCTCTGACATTGGCTTTAGCGTTTACAGTTATGAAATTGATGACCGCGTTCCATTGCTGTGTAAATTGTATAACGATCAGGATAATACTACTGCTTTCATGCTTATTGATCTGAATAAAAAGATAGTGCTGATTCCACCGACAGAAAAACGCATCAATAATCTTATCTACAACCCCTCATTTACAAGGTATGTTTATACAGATGAGAACTATAATCTGCCTACCAGAATCATGAGTATGAATAAAAATGCAAGGCCAATACCACTATATCAAAGTAACCAAGGAGATAAAAAGATATTAGGGTTAAAGCAGGAGATTATTCACTACACAAATGCTGAAGGAATACCCCTAAAAGGCATATTGTATTATCCCATAAGCTATGATAAAAATAAAAAGTACCCTATGATCGTCCGCTTATATGAAATACAGAATAAGACTTCCAATGAATATCTTGTCTCGGCATTTACTCAAAATAGAGATGGGTTTGATATCAGATTGCTGTTAGAGAAAGGATACTTCGTCTATAAGCCAGATATCGTTTTTGCGCAAAATGGTACTGGCCTGTCCGCCTTGGACTGTGTAACCCATTCACTTGACGCTTTACCTGTGAACGCATCAATTGATAAAACAAAAATTGGTCTGATAGGACACTCTCATGGAGGTTATGAAACCAATTTCATAGCAACGCATTCAGACCGTTTTGCAGCCTATGTTTCAGGTGCGGGAAACAGTGATATTGTCCGCTCATATTTCTCATTTAACTATAATTTTCACAGTCCATTTTACTGGCAGTATGAAACCGGGCAGTATAAAATGAAAAAGTCTTTTAAAGATGATAGAGCGTTGTATTTTCAGAATAACCCTATTTATCATGTGGATCAGGTTAATGCACCTATCCTCTTATGGGCGGGAAAAAAGGATGAAAATATTGCTTGGGATCAGGTAATGGAATTCTATGTTGGCCTAAAACGCAATAACAAAAGTGTTGTAGCATTGTTTTATCCTAATGAAGGCCATAGCCTGGAACAGTTTAGCGCTAGAAAAGATTTAGTGCTAAGAACTTTGGATTGGTTCGATTACTTTCTCAAAGATGAAAGAGACATTGATTGGATTAATTCCGAAATGAAGAAGAATGCTGAATAGCATTCTTCTTTCTTTTTAATTAAGGTTTGAATAATTGTACGCCACACATGGTATCATTTACTTTTCTGGAAAGATTATGATTAGTGGTTCCATCATTCCACGTACAAACAGCAACGCCACTTGGCTGGCAGGTTTGTGGAGTGGCAATACATTTAATTGCAGCAGATGGGTCAAATCTGTATCCAGTTTCAACCAGTCTTGCGCTTTTAGATGAATTAGTAGCAAGTGCAGCTCCGGCGCCCATCAATAAGACTACAGCCGGTAAAATGAACTTTTTCATAATTTATGTTTTGATTGTTTTGCCTACTCTGTTTAAGGTTTTCGGCTTCCCCTGAAAGATTTTTGAAATAATTTTGAAAACTCATACCTAACAATTCCATTTCCACAAAGTATATAGAGATATCGGTCAGTGACCATCATATCTGACATTTTACCATCCTTGCGGTTAGATATGTAAAAGCTGCCCACATATTCTTGTTGCCCAGTCTTGTAAACATCTATAATAGAAGCCTCTTTCCAAATTTCAGCCGTCTCATATTTTCCCTTAAGATTTGATTGATTGAATAGTAAGCCACTATGCGCAACCATACCCTTATTGACCATCAGAGGTGGCGCATTCATTTTATGCTGCCCATTTTTAAGCAATGCCACTTGAACCTGTGCCCTACTCACAGTATCAATTGTTCTCAGCTTTCGAAGAAGATGGAGTGAGGAATCCAGTATCAGGAATTGGTTTCTGTAGAAATAAGTATAAATGAATTGATCTTGATTCAGATCTTGCATTAGTAATCCATCAGAATCGAATACCCCATCTTTCTGTTTCTCAATAATGTTATCAAGTAGCGTAACTTTAGGATTTACGTTTAAGTTTAATATTCCCAGTGTAAAGTTTTCTGTCTTGCCATTTAGGGTTCTTATCGCAAATTTGGCCGAATCTAAGATCTTCAGCTGATCAAAATATGCATCACGAAAGCTGATGGTTTTAGCATTTATACCACCCAGTTTTCCCCTGTAGAGAATGGGCACACTCCCATCATAGATATAATAATATGGCGGCTTCACTTGTGCCTTCACCGATCTAAAAGTGAAATCTGTTTGATCTACATTAACTTTTAGTTCTACTTTATGATTTAATGTAGAATCAATAGAAGTTATTATTAAAGGCGCTGTTGAATTTCCCAGATAAATCTTTTCACCATCGGCACCGGCGAAATAATATGAATTAGCCCCAAGGTCAAAAACTTTATCCTCTTCAATGGGATGCTGAAGGTATCTCCTGGTAAAATTGTTCTGTTTCTTTATAATATGCTCAGAACTCAGGAATATTAATACTACAATGCCACAGCTTAAAACAATCATCAATCCCGAATATGTTACTGGCTTTACTAAAGATCTAAATTGCTGAATTTCCAGCATGAGTATGCTGACAACGGCCAAAACCACGAAAAAAATATTAAAAATAAAATGTTCAGTCCATCCTAAATTTTCGAGAATCCCACCGCATGAGCAGGGCACAAAGTCACTGTAATTTAGGATGAGATAGATATACATGGTAAATGCTGACATTAAACCAAGAAAACAGTATAAGCCCCACAATCTGGTTTGCTTAAAACACAATAAACTAGCTATAATCAATTCTACAACGATGACAGCATAAGAAATAAAACCTGCATATGCACTCAACAGCGGCGACTGCGCCAACTGTACTTGAAAGTTCTCAAAATCAAGAGCTTTGCTGATGCTCGCATAACAGAAAAGTAGCGCAAATGTAAATGCAGCAGTAACGGGTAAAACGGCAACAATTTTTCTCATCAGGAGTGTGATTTAATTTCCTGATGTAAAGCTGGCAACAAAAAAATCGAATAAAATTGTAAAAAGTATCTAAAACACAGCAATTAGTAGTAAAAATACTTCGAATAATACTGGAAACATGCGAAATCGTACTAACATGGGGAAATCGAACAATAGCGCTTAAATTTCGAACATTAGTCTAGGGATAGAATGAAGGGGAAAACCGTATTTTTTCCGGAACAGCGTATACATACTATTATAATCTGAAAAATTATTTTTATAAGCGATTTCTTTTAAGCTGTAATTACTCAACATTACATCTTCTAAAGCTTCCATCATTTTAATTTTGTTGTGAAACTGATGAAAGGTGTCTCTAAAGTATTCCCTGCAATCTTGCTGGAACTTATTGTAATTCTTACCGACGCTATTCGCCAATTCCCGTATCGATTTATACTTTGAAAGATCAACTTCAAATAAAATTTCTTCCAGATACCTGAGGGATGTAGGAGTATATCGTATCAGGTCATCAGAGATAGATAACTCATACAGAAAAAACACAATTGTATTATTCATGCTTTCAAAAACGCCAATGCCAGTATATAGAAAAATCCTGCCGGATTGATGTATATGAAGATTGATTGGAATAATAGGTGTTTTGATTGGAAAAGTAATTAGACTAAGAAGTTTTTTGTCAAGTTCATTAAGTGGGATGTCTTTTATTGCTGTGACTTCAAATCTTTTTTTAATTCTGTTGGGATTATACTGGTATTGAACAGGAGCCATATTAATGCATTTGAAGAAACTACAATAAGTATCCACAATCTTTTTGACCAAATTACCAAGCATTTCGAGATGAGTATTACTCATCAGAGCGGATTTTATAGGAGTCTGCGAGAACCTGATCATCGCTCCTTCAATACTTTTGTCAACTAAAGAAAGTAAGAAAATATTCATGATCTGATATCTTAGTTTGAAAAAAACTAACCAATAAAAATTCAATTTATACTTTTTCTCATACAATAACAAAAATAAATCATACAACTGAGAATTAAACCATAGACATTATTAAAACTTTAGAGAATAATATGATCAAGCGTAACTGATCTTTATAATTTTATAACAGGTATAATAACAAAAGAACACCATTCCTCTATTTTCGCTATGTCACAAATAGACCTGCACGAATAGTTTGCACGAATAAATAATATAATATTCAATTGTATTACCGTAAAAACACGGATGTAAATATCGGGTAAATCCCATGTTGTACAATTTCAGTATAGAATAATTTTATCATCTCAAAATAACTCAGATGCCTATGAAAAAAACTTACACCAGTATACTTATGGTATGCTGTATTATCTCAATAAATGCCCAGGAGATTTTGTGGCAAAAGGATATTAAATCCCCAACGCAGAATTTTTTGAGCCAGGTTAGCACAACACTAGATCAGCAGTATCTAATTACAGGAAGTACTATTCAAATACCCAAAGTACAAACAACCGAGAATAAGCAAAGCAACGGTTACGATTTCCATGTAGTCAAACTCAATCAGCAGGGTGAACAAGTTTGGGAAAAGTACTTCTCTGGTGAGAATCATGATTACTTATCCTCTTCTATAGCTACGCAAGAAGGAGGATTTTTAGTTTCTGGTACTTCATACTCCTCTAAAGGGTTGGATAAAAAAGAAGATTCCAAGGGCGGTTCTGACATTTGGTTAATCAGACTCAATGAATTTGGTGACGAAATGTGGCAGAAAACCCTTGGAAGCAACTCTAATGAAGAAGCCCGGGCTGTTGTTCAAACCACAAACCTTGGATTCTTCATTGCTGGAAATGTCCAAAATTCTATTAAAGGTTATGGTTCAAAAGATGTTCTGATTATAAAACTCGACAAAAACGGAAAAGAACTCTCACAATTGATTTTGGGAGGAAAAGGACTTGATGAAGTTGAGAAAATGATTCCTACCAAAGATGGCGGAGCATTGTTAGGGATATATTCCAGAAGCAATATTGGAGGTTCAAAGAAGACCGAAAACTTTGGTGAAGGTGATTACTGGATCATCAAACTCAATAAAGATGGGAAAGTAGAATGGGAAAAGAATTATGGAGGAAAAGGAGATGACCATTTAAGAACGCTGGCATTGACTTCAAATGGATATCTCATCGGTGGTGAATCCAGATCCGAACGATCAGGCAATAAAACCGTTGGTATTGAAGAAGGAACCGATCTGTGGCTGATTTCACTCAATGAAAGAGGTGATGAGATCTGGCAGAAATCTTTCAATTTCAAAAATCGAGATGTATTGATGGGAATGAGTGTCCTGCATTCAGCTGATGATAAATCTTCAAAAGGAATTCTACTCGGTGGATATACTCAGGCAGAAGGCCGAATAGAAAGTGATGATGAGACCTTCTGGATGCTATACTTAAATCAGGATGGCAATGAGCAGTGGAGAAAATATGTAAAAGGAGAATCCAGAAAGAAAGAAGAAAGATTATCTGATATAAAGCTTAACAGGGACGGTTCTATGATACTGGCCGGAACCAGTGCCGAAGAACTTGGAAAAGAGAACTGGAAGATTGTAAAACTTGGTGACAACCAGATCGAAAAATTGATCGAAAAACAAGAAATCAAAATCTACCCGAATCCGGTAACGGATTATGTGTATGTAGAAACTGGCTTTGAATTTAAAGAAGCGGATATTACTTTGTACGATATGGGTGGCAGGCAGCTGCAAAACTTTAAGACCAAGAACAAAGTCACCAAGATCAATACCCAGAATCTCATTCAGGGGGTTTACCTGATAGTGATTAAAACCGACTCTAATAAAACAGCTAATGCTAAATTAATTAAAAAATAAAATGATGAAACAATTACTTTCAATACTGTGTGTTTCTATCAGCCTAAGCTTTTCAGCACAAACCGTTACTGATGCTGTATACGATGCACAACCCGATAGCAATCCTTTCCATTCTAATGTCATCGCCTCTGGTTCAGTGAATACTTATGTGGGAAAAGCCGACATCTCAATTCCTTTGTATACGATCAGTTTTGGCGGGTTGGAAATTCCCATCAAGTTAATGTATAATGCAGATGGGATTCAGGTAGACCAATATGCCAGCGAAGTAGGATTAGGATGGACATTATCTTCTGTGGGGGAAATCATCAAGGAGGTGAATGGAAACTATGAAGATAATGAAGGGAGAGATAATTGGAAAGCATACTTAAGGATGCTAGATCAGGTTCCTCTCGTCACAGACTTTCCCGATTATTATACAGTCAATTCCCCAACTCTTTCAGGCAAATTTTTTATTGACAGGGATTTTAATGTTAGAGAATTGGAGGGGTATAATACTGCTAATATTACTTTTACCAGAGCACAACCCGCAGAACAAGAAGCATTAAAATATGGTTTGGTAGTTGATAGAAAAAGGATGCAAGACTGCCCCCAGCCTCCAGCTGGTCCTTTTGTCTATTACCATTTATTCACCACGACAGGGCTCTGCGATCAGGTTACACCAGGCAATAATTTCGATACCCAACAGGTGAAAATAAATAAAGATAAGTTTACCTATACCTTTTCCGAACTGGAACGAATTCAAATTGCTACGGGTACACAGGATGTAGCTTTTAGAGGTCTTGCAGGAGGCAAAAGCGCTACAACAATGAGTTATAACACGGGACTAAAGCTAACAGAAATAAAGGACAACACCACAAAGAATGTCTTGCAAGTTAATTATCAGCCTTTGGTTAGATACAACGAAAATGTAAAATATGATAAAGCATGGGATAAGTTGGTCCACCGGGTAGACAATGGTTCAGTCACCAATTATACCAGAGCCATTAAGCAATATGATGTCACTACAAAAGAAGTCTATATAAAAAAACTTCCTTCTAAAATCAAAACAGATGATGCTGAGATCATATTTATCTACGAAAATGCGAGGGAAGATAAAATTACCAGAAATATGGTATTGAGTGAAATACCACTGGCACCTGCTGTAGAATATGTGGGCGAAATATGGGGGCAGTCTATAGTTAACCCCTTTGTCAAAGAACCCCTTTTGAAATCAATCTTAATAAAAAATAATTTAGGACAAGTTGTAATGCAGTACGGTTTCGTATATGGCTATTTTAGTTCGGGATGTACAGACGCCGATGTATGCAAAAGACTGAAACTACTTGCAGTCGAAAAAGGTTTTGGGGAAAATAACCAGAACAAAGAAACTTATAATTTTGCTTATTATGAAGATAAGACGCTTCCAAAAATAGCATCTCTAAATAAAGACGTATTCGGGTTTAAAAATGACATTGTTGAATCTTCAATTAAAGATTCCTATGGTTTTCCAATACAACCATTTCTCTACCAATATAAAGAAACAAGAAACAACATCAACCTTTCATATTATTCACCGTTAAAAGTTCCGGCTCTTAACCCAGTGATGACATCTGGTCAATTTGAGCAGGGAGTTTCCGGCTTGGACAATTTACAGGCGTGGACATTAAAAAGCATTACTTATCCAACACAGGGCGTTCAAAAATATATATACGAACCTCATGAATTTAACTGGAAAGGATCCATAATTAAAGGAGGTGGACTGAGAATCAAAGAAGTGCAAATGATGGACCCAATAACCAATAAAACCTTAACAACAAAATACAGTTACGGAAGTGGTCAGGCCTCTTCCCTTCCAATGGTAACTTCGGACGAAGACATCGCATTAAGCGCACCAAATCAAGTTAAATCAAGCATTTCACGCTCATACAGCACATTTGTAAACAAATCTCATGGCAGCTATGTAGTTTACCCGGAATCAAGAAAGATCGATCCAGATGGAGGATATACAGACTTTAAATTCAGCAGTTATACGGAACACCCTGAGGTTCAAAACTACAACTGGCAGATTTCAGGAGTGAATGTAAACATGGCTATGGATAGCTATCTATTTTCTAAATCGAGTCTTGCCTCTAAAATGTTTAACTATGACTATTTAAGAGGAAATATTTTAAACACGAAAATAAGTGACAAATTGGGCAATCTTCTTAAAGAATCACAGTATATCTACTCAGCAACAGAATATCCCGGGCCTACTTTAGTAGAACCTACCGTATTTCCAAAAACGAGAATACTTTATTATCCTATCGCATCAACTTATGATGCCAACTTCCAGGGATTATCAGCCCAATATACATCTTCATTGATCAAACGCAACAACTTAATAACTGTAAATGAAAAGGATTATTTAGCAGGCAGTACAGTCAGCAGACAGAGAAGCATTACTTATACGAACCGTTTCAATCTCGTAAAGACTATTACATCATCTGGACCATTAAATAATGATACCAGAATTAATGATTATGCTTTTGAAGGGAATGATGCCCTGTTAAGTGGTGATGTGAACTTTGAGCAGTTAAATACCGGAAGTGTCAGAAAAAATGAAAATGAAGAGGTTGCAAAAACTAAATTAACATATGCAGCTACCAATGGTCTAGTAGCTCCAAATGCCCAGTTTACATATGATTATGGTACTAATGACTGGGTCAAAAATATTTCTTTTGACATCTATGACAGTAAGGGAAATATTATTCAGATCACTGGACCTCAGGGATCTGCAGTGGTTATCTGGGGATATAAGCAAACACAACCTATTGCCAGAATTGAAGGTGCTACCTACGCGCAGGTCATGCAGGCATTCGGGCTGGATCCCTCGAGCAATACATCCTACCTCCAGCTTGAAATCGTCAATAAATCAAATCTAGATTTAGATGAAAATTCTGAAAACCAGCTTTTGTCTGAATTAGCCACATTTAAAAACAATCCTAATCTAAAAGATTTTCAGATCAGCACATATTCATATGATCCCATGATCGGATTGAAAAACAATACCGCGGTTTCCGGATTGAAAACAAAATATGTTTACGATGGAAGCAATAGGTTAGAGAGAGTCCTTGACATTGATGGAAAAACATTGAATGAGTATAAATATAATTATTCTTCTACCAGATTTTTCAATTCTGAAAAAAAGGGAACCTTTGCCAAAGATTGTGGTGGCAGCGGGATTGGGAGCTTTTCAGTTTACGTAGTTCCTGAAAATACTTATTCTTCGTTGTCCAGTCAAGATGATGCGGACAATAAAGCACAAAATGATGTTAATACTAACGGACAGAATTACGCGAATAACAACGGTACCTGTAGTACATTTTCCTGTAATATTATCCCAGGTCCAACCGTCACTAACTGGCACTATGCGAGTATCAACATTAATAGTGCTATGCCTACGACTTATAAAGTCAAAATGGAGTATGTCTACCAATCGGGTCTTGATTGGCAAAACGGTGTTCTTGTAGGTAAGATCACTGGAACTTGCTTAAGTCCGAATGTAAGAACTGCTTCTACGTACTCGAGTGGTGTTTGGGGCATAACAGTAAATCCTAACGGAGATATTTATGTGAAATTCCTCCCGGGAGCTACTTCTGGCCCTCCTGCTAATAACACAGTAATTCTTTTGGACTTCACTCTTCCAATTAACTAAACATTTAACTGATGAAAACATATATTATTAACATACTCTGCTTATTCATTGCAGTAGCAACACAGGCACAAACAGGACTATCTGGTACTGAAAATTATATGTATACCAAAAACTGCCTGGATTCAACCTGTACAAAAAAATCTGAAGCCGTCAAGTATTTTGATGGTTTAGGAAGACTCCGGCAGGTCATAGATGTAAAAGGGTCACCATTAGGAAATGACCTTGTACAACCTGTTTTATATGATGCCTTCGGCAAAAAAACAAGAAATTATTATCCCATTCCACAGTCAGGGTCTTCCAATGGTGCTTTGTATGGACAGACATCTGGAATGACAGCTTATCCAGTTACTGATGCAACCAATTTTTACATCGGAGAAAAGATTTTCACTGAAAAAACAATCGAGAGTTCTCCACTCAACAGAGTACAACAACAAGTCCAGGTTGGAAATGACTGGAACAATAAACCTGTTCTTCTAGGGTATTATGCAAATTCAGCCTCAGATCAGGTCAGATATTTTAAAACCACATCTGCATGGATAGATGGATCATCAAAGGCTACACTTACAGATGCCGGTTTCTATGGAGCATCCCAATTGTTTAAAAATTCAATTAAGGACGAGGATGGGAACGAAAAACTGGTATTTAAAAATACAAAGGGTCAAACTCTTTTAGAAAGAAGAGGGAATTCAGGAAATTTTGCAGACACTTATTTTATCTATGATAAATACGACCATCTGGTTTTTATTCTGCCTCCATTAGCTGCTAAAGAAACAGATATTGCGACAAATGAAACGAAGCGTAGTGCGTTATGCTATGAAAATAGATATGATGGCCGCAATCGTGTTGTAGAAAGGAAATTCCCCGGAAAAGGCTGGGAATATATGGTTTATGACAAGCAAGATAGGCCAATAGCAACACGTGATGCCATACTAAAAACAAAGGGGCAATGGCTATTTACCAAGTATGATTCTTATGGTAGAGTCGCATTTACAGGTATTGCTTCAGGAGGAGAAAGAAGTATGGAGCAGACAAATGCAAGCGCTTTTGGAATCAATAACGTAAAAAGGACTCAAAATATTTCTTTTAATCGAGAAGGAATGGATGTGTATTACGACCAGAACAATACATATCCTTCCGCTGGTTTGCTAAAAATTTTATCTGTCAATTATTATGACAGCTATCCAGCATATAGTTTTAACCCTCCCTTTCCGTCTTCAATTTTAGGACAGCCTGTTTTAACCAATACACAAACCGTAAACACGCAGGGGAGCCCTACTATTAGTCTTGTGAAAAATATCGAGAATGATGACTGGACTAAAAACTATATGTATTATGATACTAAAAATAGAGTAATTGGATCCTATTCCATCAATCATCTGGGTGGATATACCAAAAACGAAATGCTGTTGAATTTTGCGGGGGTAGCACAAAAAATAAACACATACCATCTTAGAAAAGCCGGAGAAGTTGCTGTTACCTTAAGTGAGCGTTTTGTCTACGATAGCCAGAACAGGCTGAAACGTCACTATCATACGGTGGACAGCAGGCCCGAAGAGCTCCTTTCTGAGAATACCTATAATGAACTCTCTCAACTTGTGAACAAGAAAGTTGGATACAACTTACAGAGTATTGATTATAACTATAATATAAGAGGATGGCTGACAGATATTAACAAAGATCAAATGGCAATTGCTGATATGGGAGGCAAATTGTTTTCATATAAAATTAAGTACAATCAGAAAGATGGTATCACCAATCCTGATTCGGGATTATTTTCAGGGAAGGATGTTGTACCAAGATATAACGGTAACATTACAGAAGTAGACTGGAGAGCCATTGAATCCATAGGTGACAATCCATCACTAACTCCAAAAAGATATGGTTATGCCTACGATGGGATGAACAGGCTTACTGCTGGTTATTATCAGAATCCCCAAAATCCATATAGCAGAGAGCATACTGAATCACTGGGATATGACGTTAACGGAAACATAACAGATCTTTACAGAACATCAGTCACTGAGAATCTGGCCACAACCGCTACTGTTATTGATAAGCTTAATTATATATATACTAGCGGAAATCAAGTCTCTAATATTATCGATAATACAGGCAATCCTTCAGGTTATGAAGGTGGAGGAAGCGAGATCAAGTATGATCTAAACGGCAATATGACACAAATGGTGGATAAAAATTTATCCAATATCATCTACAATTACCTGGATCTCCCTAGTAAAATAGAGTATCAAAACCTTGTACTTCCTGCAACGTTAAGCTACCTGTATAATGCAGATGGCACTAAGCTGCAAAAGTCTAGCCCGAGATTAGAATGTAATCCTTTCCAATGTTATATGGTTACAGATATATCAGATTATCTTGATGGTTTTCAGTATCAAATCGGAGGCAGTGGTAACGGAGAAGTTCTCCCTGAACTTCGTAGTGTTCTGGAAAAAACACAATATGCTTATGAACAGCAGGCGTTCAGTTCTACAGACTTAAATGAAATACAGAATCCGCAATTAGGAACGGGGCTATACAACGAACTTAAAAATCCCGATCTTAAATTTTTCCCAACTGCTGAAGGATTTTATGATTATCAAAATGATCAGTATATTTACCAATACAAAGATCATCTGGGTAATGCCAGAATAAGTTTTGCGAGAAACAGCAAGGGCGCTCTTTCAATTATTGATGCCAACGATTATTATCCCTTTGGGATGAATCACCTGAATACTGGAAATGCTTTTGTAGGGCAGGCCAGTTTTACAAACTATAAGTTTTTAGGAAAAGAGCTACAGGAAACAGGTTTTTATGATTTGGGAGCTCGTTTCTATATGCCAGATATAGGAAGATTCAATACGCATGATCCATTAAGTGATTCTACATTAGACCCATATGGTTATGCCTATAATAATCCATTGTTCTTTACGGATGTAACAGGACTTAGAAGTGATCCTATTAATGGCGGACAGGAAATAGGCGGACCTAATGGCTTAAATGGTCCTGGTGAAGATCCGAAGCCAAATGAACTCGGCGGATCTGCTAATCCTTACAATATTCCAGAAATTGTAATAAATGCACCTATTAGAGCTATAGCTTCCAATCCTGGATCCATTATGCCCTCCTACTGCTCAGTATGTTACAGCGGTAATGGAACGTCTTCAGGTATTACTCTTACTCCTCATCAAGTACAGCCATTGCCACTCAACTGGAATTGTGGACATTGTAATGACAAGGGTGGAGTGATCATGATGGATAGCATGATCTGGGATTTAATTGGAATCGTCGCTGCCGAGAACATGGATAGTGAAAGCCAAACGCAGGCAGTAGCGGTCGGAGCTTTAGCTATTATTCTCACTAGAGGAAAAGCTGCCCCAAAAATTCTGCAAGCTGAGGCTGGGATAGCAAAAGCTGAATTAGCAGCCGAAAAAGGAATTCTTAATGCAGAAGCGAAGGCAATTTCAAAAGAAGCTGTTGCAACCAACGGAACTTTAAATAATGGACCTTATGCAGGTGAAGGACTACTAGCAAAAAATGGGAAAAGTAGAAATTTTACAACTGAAGAAAGAACTATAATTAATCAACAGGGATATACACTTGGATGTCATACATGTGGTCAAGTAAATCCAGGAACAAAATCTGGAAATTTTATTTTAGACCACCAACCAGCAAATGCTTTAGTTCCAGATGGGTGGCCTCAAACTTTTTATCCTCACTGTAAATATTGTAGTGCAAGCCAAGGAGGGATAATTGGAGGAATGAAAAGACAGGGAATACTTCCTAAATTCAGTAAATAACTAATTAAAAATATGATTACATACAAAGGAATTGAAATAAATGTAAATACAAATACCTATGTTGAGACTAAAGGACTAAACTCCTACATAGATAAAGAGCTTAAAGTCCTAATTGGTAATCAACATCGAGAGGATTATGTAAGCGTTGTTAAGTACATGATCGACTATATTACTATAAATAAGCCTACTATTTTGGAAAACCAAAATATATCCTATTATTCTTGGCTTTTACAATTTAGATTAGACGAGAATGACTGCTATGATCTATACGAAATAAACTCCGATGGTTCTAAGTTTAATAAAGGCTGTGATACTGCAATTTCACTTATTAGAAATCAATCAGAAATATGTTCACATTACGGATTAGCTACCCAATTTCCAAATTTCAATCAAATGATTGTCATTTCCCAGGGAGTTTATGAGGGAAAAGATATAGAGGGAATCAGATATGAATCACCAGAACATATGTCGGGATGGTGGCTTATTACCGATGACTATGATGATAACATAAAATCCTTAATGACAGTTCATTTTCATCATTTGGCATTTGCGCGTCCTGATATTTTGAAATATTTGGCTTTACCATTTGGATATAGATTTTTAATGGAAAATGGAAAGATATCAGTATCCAAAGATTAATAGTAATACACTTCCAGGCTATCGTAAACATCTTCAATTTATAGTCCAATTAAAATAATGCAATATGTATAAATTTATAGAACCCGAAGTAGCGGGTGGACTTGGCGAAAAAACAGAAATGGATAATTCTTTTTTTCCACCGTTAATTAAAAATCTTCATTACGAATTTGATGGATGGCTAGGAGACGATATTATCGAATCTTTTCCTTGTTATCTAATGACAGAAGCATTAAGAAAAGGAATAGAAAAAGAAAATCTTACAGGAATTCACTTCAGTGAGGTTTTGATTTCTAAATCAGACACTTTTTTGGATATCTATCCCGACAAAGACCTGCCAAACTTCTTATGGGCAAAAATTAACGGGGAACCTTATAAAGATGATTTTTTTATTTCTGAGAAAAACATTTTAGCTATTTCAGAAAATGCATATTCCGTATTAAAAAAATTTAATATGGAGCAAGCTGATATAGAGGATTAAAAAGTTTCAATACTAATAAAAAATATAAATTTAATACAATTAGTAAAGTACTTTAACCCATTGAATTAGACAACTTCCTAGAAAAATGGATTCCAGGAATGACGAATGACAAAACCTAGATTAATATCTTCCTTACTCCAAATGCTAACGGGACTGTAATTCCTCCCGCTGATTTACATTCAGATTTACAAGATGAATTAGAACTATATGAATAATCAAGAAAAGGAATATCAAATCAGAAGAATTAGTGAAAATTCTCAGTATAGATATCATTGAAGGTAACTTAGAGTTCTATAAAAAATTACTAGACACAACGAATCAAGCAACGGATCTGGTATGGAAAGGAATTCTATCGATGTATATCGATTTTTCAAGAGAGGAAAAAGAAGTATTTTTAAAATTCTTACGAGTTATAGAGATTAATACATTGTCACATGTCTTGGGGATTTTAGATGGAAGTACATTTGTAGAGGGGATAAAAGATGATTTTGTTTTAACTACAGAGGAAAACAATGAAAAAATAAACGAGAATTTACAGTAGTTATTTTTAGAATTAATTGAAAATAAATAGTGTTCTGCTTTAAATATATTGATAATAAAAAAGGGTGTTGATTCATTACCCTTTATTTTAAAACCAATTCTGAGGTTCTGATTAATATATTTTCAGCGAGTGCCAGTAGACTTTTATCATAAAATGAGTTCATCATTGATTGAAGTGAAAATATCTGATAATGCAACAGTATAATACCCTTTGTCTAAAAGACTGATTCAAAAGTCAATTTGAATGTTTTTTCTTTTTTAGGGTGGATTCATTTAATGAAATCCACCCTAATTTTCTAAAGATCCAATATTATTAATAAAATATAAGCAGAAGTGCAGCTATAAAAATCCAAAAAGCATGGAAAAACTTATTGAAGCGATAAAAGAACGGGCAGGTTTTTTCTTGCTTGAAATGGGCAATTTTAAACCTTTTCGAGTAATCTTGCAGGCTGATAGTCAAGTTATAGATACTATAAACGAAGCGGAATGTAGCTCAATTGAAACAGACTACAAATTACTTCTCAATCAGATACTACAAGATTTGGAAGATGAAAACATCAAAGCCTCAGCGATAGTTCTTACCGGCAAAGCGGACGGTTACGATACAGTCGTCATAGAAATTTTTTCTAACCGCAGAAAGAAGTATCAGGCGGTATTCCCATATACAATAAACGGTGATAGGGTAAACTTCGGAGCAGATTTAAATAAAGACTACCACACAATCACTTGAAGTAAAACTAAGTAGGGATCTCCCCTATCTTATTATCAAATTCCATATAAGAATTGTGAACGAAACCGGACTGAAATCAGTATTGAGGAAGTTTCCAAAGTATTGAATAAGTCTAACTTTGAATTTAGTGAAATGAAGAAGTCGGATATCCAATGTAGATATCCGACTTTGTATTATACAGAATGTTAGATTGCACTACAGCCTATTGCTGCGTATTATTAAACTGAAAGCTTATCTTTTTTTCATGCCCAGTGTTATCAAAGACCCAAATATCAAAAGCCTGCGTGACATCAGATTCTGAAATATAATATAGCCTGAATTCTTGCTTAAGTAAATAATAAGAATCATTCGGACTTAGTGTAAGCTTATTCTGGTTTCCCAGTATCAACTTCCCGGCTCCATCGAACTGAAAATATCTGATGTAATACTTGGTCCCGTCATAATTACCTTCTGTTTTAATGTTGCACCTTATGGTGACCATTTCTCCTTTGCCAATAGTTTTTGGTACTGGCATGACCTCAACATCAAATGGGAAATCTGTCTGGATATCCAATTCTTTATCGCACGAGATTATAGTGCATGAGAACATCAATACAACAGTCATGGACAGTATAGACTTTAGGCGTCCTGCTGAAAATATATTTTTTATAATAAGATATTTCATTATTGTAAGGTTTAACATTAAAAAATATAACGAATTCCAACTCCTGCAGATGGTCTGAACTGTTCGACCGAGGTTCCCCAAATCCCTTTCGCTTTCCCCTGCAGTAAAAGCACAAAATTATTGGTGAGATAAGTTTCTAAAGAAACACGTAAGCCAACTCCATACACGAAACTGTCCTTATTTTGTATAACAGCTCCACTGGGTAATGTAGTTTCACTCCGATTAATAATTTCATATCCAACAACTCCTGTTAAACCAAGATTCAAGGAAATATTTTTTGCCCAATCTCCCAGCAAACGAAAGCTATACCCTCCTTCTGCATAATAGGTTTCAACAGGTATATTAAAACTTTCAAATTCGTGTTTCTTATAACTGTACTCGACAGACCATAATTGATAATTCCCGTTTTTTGCGTTAACAGTCATTCCAGCCTGCAGATAAAAATACTCATGAAAGGGGTTTTGATCAGAGATTATTCCGGCACCAATTTCAAAACCCTTCTGTCCTTTAATCAACCTTTGCGCTTGCATGCACTTTGTGCTCAGTAAACCTATCATTACGGTAATTATATATTTATACATTTCGATATGCTTTAAAGGTTAATAAATTAATTTCAGTTCGGTAACAGGTTTAGCCCGGATCAGATCTGCATTTTCAACTTCTAAAGTCTGATGTCTTCCCCCGTTTTTCTCAAAAATTTCGATGCGTAGAATTTTATCATCATCAAGGGTAAACTGTTCCAACAAAAGCACGTTCCTTTCAACTTTTCCAGCAATGATGCTTTCCATGGAAACATATGTCCTTAGTGGAACCAGGTCATTTTCCTGTACTGCTGTACGTCTGGCGGTCTTCTTATCGACAATTTTAAACGTCAAAAAATCTACATTAAAAGGGACATTGGAACTGTTCTTTAGCTCGATGTGGAAATAATATTGGCCATTGTATATGTAAATTCCTTTTAACATGAAATTGATTCCAAAACTGTATGAACCGATGTGTTTAATCAGTTTTTTGTTCTTGCTATAGATCGTCTTCATTGCGGCCTCGGTCATCGAAGGCTGGGTGCTACCCAAATCTTCGAAAAGCACATCATTAACTTTTTCTTTATTCTCCGTCTGAAGCATTTTAAGCACATCATAATTTATAGTCGTTGGGTAACGGCTGTAGAAAACATCAAAGTTGTAAAAACGGCCGTCTTCAGTAACCACCGAAAAATTGGTTTCCGGTTCAAAATCACGTATAGCTGCTTTGATCCGCAGCACGTTATCTGCTCCATCAGCTTTTCCCGCAATAAGATATTCGCTTCCCAGATCAACGTATTTTATTTTCGAAGGAAAAATAATATGGGTAGTCTTATCATAGGTTACTGTAAGCCAATAAGGCTCTACTTTCCCTGCCTTTAGTCTGGAGTCGGCTGACACCGTATCAATGGGAGCAATACTATCCTGCTCCTGAGCTTGTAGTTTTATAGCGCATACCACAAGGCATAACACCAGCATGATAAATTTAAATTGTAGCATATTTTTTATCTTTTTGAATTAATGATTATTTTTTGGCCATAAGAAACAGTTGATATCCTGCTTTCAGGGTAATTTTTGGGGTCCTTACTTTTTTTGCAAAGTATCCCGAAACGCCCTGAACCAAACTTTTACTCAAATCTGAAGTGATCTGCTGACCGGCTGTGGAACTCAATGAAACACTCGTTCCCGATGTATTGCCCATGTTGGCGGCCACTTCGGTGAGTGCATTTCTTTCCGGCGAATAAGGAACCGATAGCCCTGGTTGACCGTCCAGATCGTATACCATAATGTCAACAGGAAGAATATTACCTGAAAATTCTATAGAACTGATCTGGAGTTGAAGCCTTGTAGCTTGAAACTTCGCAATAGCGGTCACTACTGTTCCCTTAGGAATCACCATTTTCGCAACCCGTATTGGATCTAAAAGCCTTATTCGCACGCTATTATCAGCAGTAACAATTTGAGTCTCCTGAATGCAGGCACGAATACTATTTGCCTGCAGAACCTCATCATTTACTCTTCCCGCAGTAAAAAAGTTTCTGCCGTCCATACGGATTAAACCAGCCAACAATGCGCTGTCTGAAGGTTCACGATACAACGCGGAAACAATGCCTTTTTGTGCAGGATAAACATTTGCTGACGCCTTGGATTCAATCTTGTCCATTGTATCGTTTGGGCTTTTACCAATTTTCTCCTCTGTTTTCGAAGCTGTATTGGGGAAATATTTAGCTGCCATTTGGTAACTCTTCTCCATCAACGCCAGTTGACTTTCCACAGGATTCGTTTGTGGAATTTCCCGTTGGGCTAGTTGGGCTTTTAAAGACTTTACCTCATTTTGCAACTGAGTAGTTTCTCCCCTGTCCTGATAAAATGAGCCTAACGTACCCTGTATATTGCGGTAGCTGTTGATCGCATCATTTTGATGATCAGGAGTGGAAACCACAGGATTAGTTTGCACGTTATTTGCGCTCGGTTGTGATTTAATGCTATCCGCATTCCAGTAGTCAGATAATGTTGAAAGTGATTTCTTTTTATCCAACTCTTTTTGTTCGAGCAATTCACTTTCATAGGCTTTTCCTTTATCCGCCTGCATTCCTGCATCGGTAGCCTGAGGTACCGCTTCATTCAATCCTGCCTGCTCCAGATCTTTTTTATCTGTAGATGGCACAAAGATCAAATACATACAGCCGGCAAAAACAATTGCCATCAAGAAGAAAATAATCGGCTTCTTTAATTTCTGTAGTTTATCTTTTGAGGTATTTTCGGTTTCAAATCCTGGCTTTTCCCCTACTTCGGTTATCCTAACCTCTCCTTTACTATTATCATTCTCTTTCATATAGATTATTTTTTAAAATGATTGATGAAGAATCTTTCAATGGTGTATCTGCTTTTAATGTAGGATTCCTGATATGATCGATCCTAGCTTTCTGCATGTTGCTCTCGGATTTGGCATCATACCAAACCGTCACAATCACAAACCCTGTAACCATCAGATAGCCTGTAAAAAATAGAATCAAAAACTTTCGTTGATCCCTGGCAGATAATTTCTGCCAGCGTTTTTCTAACCTGTTTGCACAGCTATCAATAAATAATTTTAGCTTTTTCATGTTATGCTTATTTTAGCGGTCAACGACTTGCAGATCTTTATTTTCCAGGACGCTGAATTTTTCGATGTTAAAGCCCTGCGGATTGTTATCGGATCGAACGGAGTTAACCAGATAACAAGATGTTACAAGGCTTCTTTCCGTTAGGTTGCTTGACCGGATGATGAATTGCCTAGCATAGGTGCGTACCGCATATGGATAAGTATCAAAGTTGCATTGAACGCTATCGATCTCGATGCGCTGCTGGATATTACCTGAAATGATCCTGTTGTAGTAGCCTTTCTCTGAAAGATCTTTATAATAATTGAAGGCACTTTTATCTGCCATATTAAAAGCTCGTTTCATGTTACTTTCAATAGCATTTTTATCAGGAGCCAACGTAAAAAAGAGTTCATGGAAACGCCTTACATGTTCCCGTGCTTCCACAGGCCTGTTGATTGTCACATCCTGGGCTAAGGCAAGCATCAAAGATTTACCATTATCTAGTACATAGATTTTTTGTCTCTGCTGCTCAGCAAAATGATAGGATTGCCAGACAGCATAACCCACCACCAAAATACACAGCACAGCGAATATCATGGCATATAGCCTGATCTGCCTGAAACTGTTTTCAATGTTTCTAAGTGTTTTAAATTCCATGTTGGTTAATTTTTGTGTATTTAATTATTTCAAAAGTTGGCCACCAACATTTCCTGCTGCTGCACCCGCGCCCGCACTTGCCACATTTCCAGCTTTCTGCGCAGTCTGCGTAACATTACGCATGAAATTACCAGCTCCTCCTGCCTGAATTATCCAGCCTGTTACCGTAGGAATAGTGAAATAACCCACAATACCGATAATCATAAAAATCAGGTAGATGGTGTCAGATCCATCCGGTATAAAGTTGGGATCAGATAGGCTATTAATATCTTTTTCAAGCATTAGCGATTGAAGCTTAGCCAGCATAGCACTAAAAATATCTGCCACCGGCAGCCACAGGTATACACTCACATATCGGGAAATCCACTGGCTTAATGTCGACTGGAAACCATCCCAAACCGAGATAGCAAAGGCTATGGGACCCAGAATGGATAAAATGATTAGAAAGAATGTCCGTATCGTATCAATAACCAGCGCCGCTGCCTGAAAGAGAATTTCAAGCAAGTCTCTAAACCAGTTTTTAATCTTTTGTTCTAACTGATAACTTCCCCTTTCCATATACATTCCTGCCATTGTCCCAAGATCTGATGGTGACCACCCCAGCTCCTCCAGTTTTTTATCAAACTCTTCATCAGAAATGAGATAAGCCTGTTCGGGATTTCTCAGCATCGCTTCGCGTTCGAGCTGGTCTTTCTGTTGCTGCAGTTTATTGAGGTCCAAAACCTGGTTTTCAAGCATACTATGGGTACCCTTGACAACAGGACTGAGTACCGCGTTGATTGTTCCCAATACAATCGTGGGAAAAAACATAATACAAAGTCCCAAAGCAAATGGTCTTAAAAGTGGGAACACATCGATTGGTTCGGCACGGCTTAATGCCTGCCAAACTTTAAGGGCGACATAAAATAATGCCCCTAAACCTGCAACACCTTTAGCAACTGCCGCCATCGTGGCGGACATTGGAAGCATCTCGTCGTATAACGATCGAAGGACTTCATGAAGGTTTTCAAATTCCATAATTTACTGTATTAAAAAAGAGTTTACCAATATTTTTGATTCGACGAACCGTATAACTGTAGCACACGCTGCGCATCGTTTTTCTTTTTAGCCCGCAAATAGCTCACGGAAATATTCTTATTGGTATAGTAGCGCACAAGCTTCTGATACTCACTCACCTCTTTGTATACCTTATCGACAATTTCCATTCTTTCTTTATCATTCATAGAAAGGCTTGATTCATTGATGATCTGCTTTAAGTCTTTGAGCAGATCTCCGCTTTCATTTAATAGCTTGGAATAACCAAAGGCTATTGCTGTTAATTCCTGGGGTGAGAAGTTGGGATCATTGATCATTTTCCCGAAATTGTTCACATACAATTCCGAAATATTCCCGACCATTAGTACCGTCTGCTGGACTTTTCGCGCATCCTTAACCAGATTGGTGACAGCTTTAAGTTTATCGTAATATTCTTTTCCTTGCGTGTAGACCTTTTGCACTTCCTGAAAACTCTTAAGTGTGTTGGTAACGGTGCTGGAAGTTTGTACAATCTGCTGGGCACTGTTTACAATACCCTGGGCTAGATTGGTTGGATCTGTAACCACAAATTGAGCTTTGGCCGGCATTATCCCTAATAACAGCGCAGCAAATGCCATTAACATAAATTGTTTCATTGTTTTGGATTTTAAAATGTTATTAAATTTTATTATTGATCTTTTTTGTAAGTGGCAATCCTTTTAATTGCCAGCTCAACATTTCCTTCGAGTTCTTTTGCCAGCTGCATCACTTCAAACTTTTCGGTTTCTTCCGTAGTGTAGGCCAAATATTCCTCAGCCGAGACTTCAGTCGCATATACAGCCGAATGCGTTCCCCCCAGTCCTATCCAAACTTCTTTGTAAAACCGCGATGAATCGTTGTTCATATTGATGGATAAAACCTGCGCTTTTTCCTTATCGGTCAGTCCGAGCATTGCCTGTATTTCATCGAACTTGTTCATGTACTTTCGCTGGTCAAGTAGTATCTTACAGTCTGAATTATTGATGATACTTTCCCTTACAATGGGCGAATGGATAATATCATCGACTTCCTGTGTAACCACAATGGCTTCGCCGAAGAACTTTCTGACCGTTTTGAAGAGATATTTTAGATATTCAGCCATCCCTTCCTTTGCAATGGCTTTCCAGGCTTCTTCAATCAAGATGAGTTTCCGGATACCTTTGAGCCTTCTCATCTTATTAATGAAGACTTCCATAATGATGATGGTAACGATTGGAAAAAGGATCTTATGGTCCTTGATCGCATCAATTTCAAACACAATAAAGCGCTTGGAAAGCAAATCCAGTTGCTTATCGGAATTAAGAAGATAATCATATTCCCCACCCTTATAATAAGGCTCCAGTACGTTTAAAAAATTGGCGACATCAAAGTCTTTTTCCCTAACTTCTTTGTCATGAAGGATCTTACGGTAATCCCCTTTTACAAATTCATAGAATCCGTTAAAAGAAGGGGAAGAGTTATCTTTCTTAATTTTTTCGATATATCCGCTGACCGCATTGGAAAGCGCAACTTCTTCGGCTCGTGTTGGCGGTTCATCATCACGTTTCCAAAGTGTGAGAACCAGCGTTTTAATACTTTCTCTTTTTTCAATATCAAACACTCCATCATCGGTATAGAATGGATTAAAGGCAATCGGATTGTCTTCTGTGTAGGTAAAGTATACGCCATCCTCCCCTTTGGTCTTACCCTTAATCAGTTCACATAATCCCTGATAAGAATTTCCTGTATCAACTAGTAGAACGTGAGCTCCCTGTTCATAATACTGCCTTACCATGTGATTGGTGAAAAATGATTTTCCGCTTCCTGAAGGGCCTAAAATAAACTTATTACGATTGGTGATGATCCCTTTTTTCATCGGGAGATCAGAGATATCCAAATGAATGGGTTTACCGGTAAGGCGGTCAGCCATCTTGATTCCGAACGGTGAAGGAGAGTCCTGATAATTGGTCTCTTCGGTGAAAAAGCACAAGGCCGGTTCTATGAACGTATAAAAGCTTTCCTCACTCGGGAAATCACCTGCATTTCCAGGAATGCCTGCCCAATAGAGAGTGGCCGTATCAGTGGTATTGTGGTGGGGTTTACACTCCATTAGTGCTAGCGCACTGCCAGTATCGTTTTTCAACTGTTTAAGTTCAGCAGGATTATCAGACCAGGCCATCACATTAAAATGTGCCCGAATTGAAGAAAGACCATAGGAATGCGCTTCGTTCAGGTAACGTTCAATCCACTCTTTATTAATCTGGTTACTTCTGCTATACCTTCCTAACGACTGCATGTTCCTGGCGGATTTTTCAAATTTTCTTAAATTATCATCACTGTTATCCAGAAAAAGATATTGGTTGTAAATGTGATTGCAGTTTAAGAGTAGCCCCACAGGCGCTGCAAAAGATAAACGGCAATCACTCCGATCGGTCGAAAGCTTTTCAAAACGGGTATCAGTAGAAACCTTACCGGGCAAATCATCCGTATCGGATAAGGTATGCAGACAAAGTCTATTATTTCCAATCCTCATTTCTTCAGCGCCGATTGCAATATCCTGCAAAGCGGCCCCAACTTGTCTTGATAAGGTAAAGTACTGATCGAGTAATCCCTGATTACCATTACTACCTGTAATCTCTTCTTCACTTAAACGCTCCAATTTCACCAGCCCACAATCATTAACAATTCTTTCAAACTGGCTTACACTTTCCATGAACCTGGAAATCGCTTCCTTATCCCTGATTTCTTTAGGTACAAGCACCCCTTTACAGAGTGAAGAGAAATTGCTTTGCATTCTCATTCTGTCTTTTGAAGTCTTGGTAATGAACACATAGCAATCGTGATTCAAAAACGGCCGCTCGTTAAAATGCTGCTGGTAGGATTTTGCCAGAAAACTCAGATCATTTTTTGCAAAGTCTGGTGAATAGTTTTCGTCGATGTACCAGTCCTGTTTATGAATCACCGTATAATCGGGCAGTGTTTTTATCGCTTTATGCCATGCAGAATGAATCGCTTCGTATTCGGGAGCAGCCACTGTAAACAGTTCTGGAAGAAATACCCTAAAACAGGCAGTGATATCAGCTTCCTTAGAAATGATGCAGTGGTTTTCTACTGCCAGCAATGGAAATTTACTTTCCAGCGTAGTTGCTTTACTTACATTTCTCATGCTGCAGGAGTTTTCGGTTGAACTTTCAAACAGCGGTAAATAGACCTGCGGCAGATAATATACTTAGGATGGCTTTTTTTAGCACCCAGCTTCATCAGGCCATGTTGCCCATATTTCTTGTTAAGCGCAAAGGTTTGCCAGATGATCAGAGAAGCTCCACTTACGCCTGTAAAAAGACACGCATAGGAATTAACGCCGGCCATATACAAAACCATCACCAGAATAAGGACACCCAGTAACCCACCTGCAAAAATGAAAAGGTATTGCGCTTTGAGTCCTTTAAATTCTACCGTCCTTCCGATTCCTTTATTGATATTGTAATTATTCATAAGGCAAAGGATTAAAGGAAGAATGAACGTAAAATCGTAGCCGCTACAATCAGAAAGATGCATGCTCCAAACCAGCTTGCTGCTGTTTTGCTCGTATCCGGGTCACCCGAACTGAACTTGTTATAAACCTTAACCCCACCGATTAAACCAACGACCGCACCAATAGCATAAATTAGCTTGGTGGCCGGATCAAAATAAGAGGTTACCATTTGGGTGGCTTCCGTGATTCCAGCGGAGCCATTACCTTGCGCAAATACGCCCGAAACTGATAGCACAATCAAGCCAGCCAGTATCAGCTTTTTTCTTTGTTTCTCCATTTTTAATTGAATTATTTGTTACAGATTTTTCCACGCCTTGTGGGATCTCGAACAAATGTATTCTGAGGGCAACACCAACCTATCACACTGGAATCCAATGGAATAACTTGGCTCTAAATGGCTTTTAAAGTAATTTTACACAATAAAAAAAGGCGTCAAAATTGAAAAATTTTGACGCCTGATAAATGGTAGAAATGATATTAATTAAATGGTCTAAATATGAAAATGGTTTTGTACTGCCATGTTAATAATGCTAAAATTTGCGATTCCAACCGAAGCAATCTAGCTGAGAATTATCTGGATGAATAGTTTAATTAGTAGGAAATGTGTTAATTTGAATTTCGGAGTCGAAAGTCCTAATAACAGATATTTTTTATTTCGTCCATAAATCAAAAACTATGTTAGTAATAAATAATTTTGAAGAGTATAAATCACATTTAGGAAAAGAATTAGGGGTTTCTAACTGGCATACCATAGACCAGAACCAGATTAACAGCTTTGCTAATGCAACTTTAGACCATCAATGGATTCACGTAGATAGAGAAAAAGCTGAGAGAGAGGGACCGTTCAAAAGTACCATAGCACACGGCTTTTTAACACTAGCATTAATCCCCTATCTATGGAAACAGATTGCAGATGTTCGAAACATCAAAATGGAAATAAACTACGGCATCGAGAATTTTAAGTTTGGCCAACCCGTTCTGGTAGACAGTGAGGTGCAATTAAAAGCCAAGCTCAAATCTATTACAAACTTAAGGGGAATAACTAAAGTTAATATTGAAGCAATACTTGTCATTAAAGATCAGCTGAAACCGGCGTATGTTGGCGACGTGGTATTTCTCTATCATTTTATTTAAAATAAAAATCCCTATACTTACCATCACTAGAGTTAACTCTGTGCTTTCAATTTGACAATGAGTAATTTACCTTCAAAAAAAGGCATTAGTTTCACTAATGCCTAAAGTGTAAGTTTCTCACAATTTAAAGTTTTCGACCCTTTCTAATATTTTTTTCATTGTTTTTCACTGCTTCTTTCGACACCTGTTTGGCATACTGTTGTTCTGACAATCCCGCCTCTCTGAATACTTTTTCTGGCACATTGGTATTTAAGATTATTTTCCCCTCCTTGAGGGTAGGAATTATTTGTTTTATAAGCGCACTTTTAATAAACTCCAATCCACTTGCGTTCTTGAGATAATTTGGTAGAGGCATCTTAAAGCGCCATACGGAATAGAATGTATCAGGAATTCCGACCACGATTCCCCTTTCCATTTCTTTTTCGATTCTCTTGTTAAATCGTTTAATGTCCCGATCCAGCAAATACTTACCGATAAGCTCATCAAGATAGTTTTCAAGGTTCATTTTAATACTGTAAGTTTTATCACCAGACTTGAATTCCTCTGACGGAAGTGATTTGCAAAAGCTTTCTGCTTTCTCAATGAGAAGTTTCCCGTTTTCATCATCGGCCCAGTAGTCAGTTGGGCCACCATGCCCGTGATTAGATGCAACTCCAGCTTTTTTTCCTTCAATGTATAGGTTGGCTGCGAATGCAGGAGTCTCCTCGCTAAGTGCCTCACTATATTGAATATTTTTTAATTCAATCTTCATAAGTCTATTATAGTTTAGATCCTTTTTTCTTATTCTTATCTCTGGGTATTTCGTTTTTTAAGGAATTTGCTTTATTCTCTCGAATGACCTCTGGTATCCCAGTCTCTTTCCATGAAACAGCACCAGCTTTGAAATGAGATTGGAGGTTTCTTTCCTTTAAGTTGGCCATTTCGCCAAGTCCATATTTTCTATTGTATCCGATAGGATCCAGGACATTTTCATGTGGAAAGCTAACCACTATAATGTCTTTAGGAATTTCTGTTATCGAGCTAAGATCAATCTGCTGAAATTCATGAGTTTTAGGGTTATACGGAATAGCATATTCGCTCTTCTCTTCAATATAAAAATCTTCTATCTTGGAAAACACAATTCCTTGTGATAAGAAATCATCTTTAGGACGAAGCATGTCCATACGCAAGTCAACATAAAATGGATGTCCGGCAATTTCAACAATGGGCAGATGTCCGGCAAGCCGCTTTTCTAATGCCCCCTGATTAACCATTAGATGAAAATCATTCGTGGTATTCAGCATCTCTATTGGAACTCCGTATTTCTCTGACATACCTATTGGGTCGAGGATAACCAATTCCGGAATTTTCACCATCACGGTTTCGGAACGCATGAACATACTGGGAATATTCTTTTCATTTAAACTATATTCAAACACATACCCATCATGCCTTCCAAGATCCCTCATATCAAAAAGAGAAATTGCATTAGAAGGATTGTTCTTTTCCCTTAATTCAAACCTATTAACATCAACCTCAAATTCTGTTTTCTCAATATTTATCGTTGGCAGTTCTCTTTCCATGCTACACCTTTATTTAAGATTTTTATAAAAACGGGGACTTGTCTTTTAGACAAAATCCCCGATATTAAATCCGCCCAGATTATCTTTCTGAATAAAGGAAGAGCCAGCATCTTCTTCGGCTGAAAGGCTTCGGTCCAAAAGCGCTGCTATTTTTCTCGATGCACCCTCGATAGAGTTTTCTAATAAGCTGAAAAGTTCGGTTCCCTGTATTTTGTGAACAATATCAACCGCTGTTTTTTCTAAAGATGGCTCCGGCTTTTCTTGCTGCAGCAACATCCCCACGGTACTCAGTTCTTCAAAGGTCACCCCTGTGGCGAAACCGTCTTCACCATCAGATACTCTATATTGCCCCCACTCCTTTTCCTCCTCTTCAAAATCAGGCAATTGCCCAAAAACTTCTTCCGGCTCTTCCTGCGGAATTTCTATGTCGAAATCTTCTTCATTGATTTCTATCGCTAAATTATTTGATTTATTTTCCGCTTGATTATTTTGGCCCGCAGAGGCATTCTTTGGCACCGAAAGTCTTGTTGCAAGCTTGGGTAAACCCATTATTTCTGGTAAAATTATCTCAGTTTTCTTTTGGCTCTCTTTTCTAGCTGGTCTTTTTTTGATGACGAATTTATCCTCAACCAATAATACAATGATTACGAGTAGGCATATTACAATGATTATTTCCATGACTATATAATAGATTTAGGTATGATATGGAATAATGTCTATTTTCTTATAGGATAGGCTTATTCCTTGCATTAAAAAACTCAGTAATATCAGCTCCGAATTCTTTAAAATGATGTTCAAAAATATTATCGATGTACGAGTAAAGTGTCGTCTTTTCTTCCCTGGTTAATTGAACGATGCGAAGAAGCCGCTCATGATATTCAGGTCTTATGTATACTACTTTTCCATTACGTCCAGAGGGATAGCGGTTAGTAAGAAATACCTCTTCATAAATTATTTTCTTTTGGAAAGTATCTTTCTTTTTATCCCTCGCTTTACTTTCTTTAGTTTCAACTTCCATTTTCGGCATTTGATTGGTAGAAGTTGGCTCGTTACCACTCATTATATCCATTATCAAAGCCTCATTAACAAGTGGCTTATCAAAACTTTTTTTTTCTATATCATCAGATTCCATAGCTCACATTTTTAACGTTTTACAATTTTTAGAAATTCCTGAATAAACAGATCAAGTCTGGTCATCCTCATTAGCTTCTCTTCTGGCGGCAGTAAACTTGACCTGAATATGTAATTACCGCTCTCTTCTGTTTCTCTGCGAAAACGTTTACTATCCATGATCCTGGTATGCATAACATTCAATTCCAATTCTTCCGTGACGACCTGGTAAGCATCATAAAGAGTGCTTCTTTCCCTCCCATCGACCTGGTTCCAGAATAACCACATTGATTGTTCTTTATTTTCTTTAGTTATTTCAGGAAACTGGAGAAATGCTTTTACAAAAGTTAGCGTGCTTTCGACCACTAGACGGTCAGCCGTTATTGGTGCAAAAATAAAATCCATAGCTGTTAAGGTTGTCAGAACACCCTTAGTATTAGCGGTACCTGGAAGATCAAAAAAAATAAAATCAAAATGCAGTATTGAATCGTCGACATATTCAGCAGACTTTTGCAATGCTTCTTCTGCTTTGCATTGAATAATAGAATATGCTTTTTTATTGATCTGCTGATATAGCTTGATAGCCGCTTTTTTATGGTAGGTGTTTTGCATTACCGTTTTGAGATCCCTATCCCTCATTTTAACTAGACTATTTTGAGGAAAATCACAGTCAAGAATAAGTACATTATAACCTAGTCGAAAATGCAAAACACTTGCTACAAGCGTAGTTAACGTTGTTTTTCCTACGCCCCCCTTTGGGGTGGAAAAACTTATTTTTAATGTTTTCTTTAATGTCATGATTTTAAATATTTATAATTATTTATCTTAAAAATTGGACGGTAATGCGGATATACAGGTGTTCGTATTACGGTATCCGTGCTTTCCCTTTTCATAAGCCTGCAGTATTACATTATTTCAATCTGCATTTCTATGAATTTTGCAAGTCGTACATGAACTCATTTCACAAACTTTAAGCTTTACCTTATTCACTCCTAACTGCTTTTATAATTTCACATATTCACATTTTAGCAGTTGCTTGTACATATATTAATCTTACAAACTGCTTTCTCTCTTGCCCGCATACTTAATTGTCTATATTTCCTTTAATCTATACAGCAAAGAAAGAGTACAATCATCTTGTGCACTTCTAAATGGCAGCCTTTGGCAACTACCGGCTTTATTTGGCACCACCCTACATACCAACACTTTAGACATTCAACCCTTACTTTGTGAAAAGATTTTATATATGGATTTTATGTTCAGAGATTATAATAAATACTGCAGGGTAACATACAGCTCAAAGCCATTTTTCCCTGCTATATTTAATTCATCCCGCAGGGTGAATTCTCTGTTCACCCGAACAGAGCAAGTTGTGTTTTGAGGCACTCGAAACCGAGTTAGTGCCTCAAAACAACTTGCCCTTGCAGGGAGCTTAAAAAACGTCTTCCGAAGTCAGCGTTTTTGTGTGAATTTAAAATGGATTAGTGATGAACGAGAACAATAACAAAAAACAGAATAAGGGCGGACGGAGAGCTAAGACTGACCCAAGCATCCACCGCCACGTTTTCCGTCTTACAGACGAAGAAAATGCCAAACTTTTATCGCTTTTTGAAGCATCGGGAATGCCCAATAAAGCAAAGTTTATCATTTCTCTGCTGTTCAGTAAGGAAATGAAATCGGTTAAAATTGATAAAGGAACGGTTGATTTTTATATGCGATTGACTTCGTTTCACAGCCAGTTTCGTTCCGTAGGTGTAAACTATAACCAGATTGTAAAACTGCTGTACAAGAATTTTTCGGAGAAAAAAGCCGCAGCATTCCTGTACAAATTGGAAAAACAGACGGCTGAAATGGCGATGCTATGTCAAAAAATCATTCAGCTAACCGAAGAATTTGAAGCGAAGAACCTGAAAAAATAGCGTTAGACCTGGATGAGCTATCCATTAAAAGATAAAAATTAATAGCTCATCCACGCTTCATTACCATTAAGAAAATAAAAAAATCAATGAAAAATGATAGCAAAAATCGGAAGGAGCGAAAATTTGTATGGAGCATTGGCATATAACAATCTGAAAGTAGAGAATGAAAACGGACAAATTTTGTTTGCCAATAAGATGATTGAAACCGCTAACGGGCATTATTCCGTAGCACAATTAGCCCAGTCTTTTGCGCCTTACCTGATAGCTAACCGCAATACAGAAAAACATACGTTGCATATTTCGCTCAATCCCGACCCGAATGATAAGGTAAGCGATGAAAAATATCGGGAAATGGCAGAACAGTATATGCGGGAAATGGGTTACGGCGAACAGCCTTTTGTAGTCTTCAAACATACCGATATTGACCGTAGCCATATTCATATCGTATCGGTTTGCGTGGACGAAGAGGGCAAAAAGATTTCGGACAAGTTCGAGAAAATGCGGTCTATGAATGTGTGCCGTGAGTTGGAAAGAAAACACGGATTGATACCCGCAACTGATAAGGAGCATCGGCAGAACGACAAGGTTTTCCGTCCGGTAAATTATAAAGCTGGAGATGTAAAAAGTCAAATCGCTTCGGTAGTTCGGCACTTGCCGAATTATTACAAGTTTCAGACTTTGGGAGAATACAATGCCTTGCTTTCCCTGTTCAATATTACCACCGAAAAAGTAGAGGGCGAATTACAGGGGCAGCTACGGCAGGGTTTATTATACATTCCTTTAAACGAGAAAGGCGAAAGAGCCGGGCATCCGTTCAAGGCTTCGCTGTTTGGTAAAGATGCAGGGCTTCCGGCTTTGGAGCTGCATTTTGCGAAATGCAAAACGGATTTAAAAGATAGTCCAACCAAGCAGACCTTACAATCAGCCGTTACCATTGCCTTGAAATCAACAACTGATGAATTGGGCTTTAAGAAACAGTTAGCAGAGCAGGGAATTAACGTAGTGGTGCGGAGGAATGATACATTGCGTATTTATGGAATGACATTTATAGACCACAATTCTAACGCGGTTTGGAACGGTTCACGTTTGAGCAAGGAACTTTCTGCCAATGCCTTTAATGATTATTGGAACAATAACATCAAACCGGAGATTAAAGAGCCAGTAGAATTACAACCGAAAATATCTACATCAAATGATGCAGATCTTCCTGCGGAAGAACCTCATCATTTGTTCGACTTCCTGAATACTAATGAAAAACACGAAGACGGTTTGATTGAAGCATTAGGAGGTTTATTGCCCGAAGCCCAGGGCGAAGATTACGAGGAACAGGACTTTGCCAATAAGATGAAAAAGAAGCGTAAACGCAGAAAGAACCAATAATAATATCAATTCAAACTTCGATACTCAACAGGTGTTACACCCGTCTTTTGTTTGAAAAGGCGGGTAAAATGTTGCGGATATTTAAAGCCCAATTCATAAGCAATCTCGCTAATGGATTTATCAACATCAAAAATCCTTGCTTTGGCAACTTCAATAACTTTTGACTGTATATATTCCTGTGCTGTTTTGCCCGTTTCTTTCTTGATTAAATCGCCAAAATAATTGGCAGACAAATTTAATTCATCAGCACAATAGGCAACGGCAGGTAAACCAACATTAATAGGCTTGTCCGACGAAAAATAATCGTTTAGCAATTCCTCGAACCGCTCTAAAATTCCTTTATTGACGTTTTCCCTTGTAATAAACTGGCGGTCGTAAAATCGGGTACAGTAATTTAAGAACAATTCAATATTCGATACAATCAGTTGCTTGCTATGCTTGTCAATGGCGTGTTGCAACTCGTATTCTATTTTAGTGAAACAGTCCAGTATGATTTTTCTTTCCTGCTCCGATAAATGCAGGGCTTCGTTTACCGCATAAGAGAAAAAATGGTAATCATCCATATTTTTTCCAAGTGAAGTACCCAATAACAAATCGGGATGAAATACCAAAGCAATACCTTGTGGCTGATAGTAATCTTCTCCGTTTTCACCAATTACCTGACCCGGGGCGAGAAATATTAATGAGCCTTCCTCATAGTCGTAATTATGCAATCCGTAACGCAGGTCGCCGCAATGTATCTTTTTCAGGAAGATAGTATAAAAATCATAACGCATACGACTTAGCTTTCTTGGGTCAGCTTTGTCTAAATGAACCACGCTAACCAAAGGGTGCAAGGTTTCATTATTATTAAAGGCATTATACTCCTTTATATTTCCGAAGTTGATAATATCATCCATTCTTCAATTTTTTTTAATCCGTTAGACAAATTTACAAAATCATTCCCCTTGTTTTACGCCATCAGACCCCAATCAGTAATATTGGTAGGTAATACCGTAATTGGTATAAGTAGGAAAAATTTATTATCGAGAATTTTGTATAGATAAATGTTATAAGATGAAATTACTGACAACATACTATTTATGGCTGAATGCTATTGTATTACTCCTGTCGTCTTGTGCGAAAGCGGAAGACCTGTCGGAAAAAGGCGAATTATTGGGAGGTAAAAAAGTACTCATCGTTTACCTTTCACGCACACAAAACACAAAGGCAGTAGCCGAGATTATCCATAAAAATGTAGGCGGTACATTGGTTGCTTTGGAATTGAAAACCCCATATCCCGAACACTATCAGACAACGGTAAATCAGGTTGCCGAAGAAAACAGGACAGGCTTTTTGCCACCCCTCAAAACAAAGATTGACAACATAGAGCAATACGATGTAGTATTTATCGGGTTCCCGACTTGGGGAATGCAGTTACCGCCACCGATGAAAAGTTTTCTGAACGAATATAATTTAAGCGGTAAAACCATTGTGCCATTTAATACCAACGGCGGTTATGGTATCGGCAGCAGTTTTGAAACAGTAAAACAGCTATGCCCGAACAGCACCGTATTAGATATTTTTTCGACAAGAGGTGGTTCAGAAAGGGACGGGATTTTATATGTTATGGAGGGCGATAAAGAAGTACAGGTACAATCCGAAGTAAAGAAACGGCTTCAGAAAATAGGTTTGGTTAAATAATGTCTGACTTAAAAGAAATAAGAATGATAGGTTACAACATCATACTGTGTTTTGCCCTTTTCGCAGGAAGCTGTTCATCTTCCACTACATCAGGTCACACTGAAACAGGTAATAAGAATAACACAGATACCACCATTACAATGACCCCCCATCTTACTACGAACAATCTTGTTCAGGATATTGTCAAACATCCTGCATTCAGTGGCTTTGGCGAATTGTTGTTACCCAATGACGATAATACACGTTACTATAATACGGCAATATCAAACATTGGTACATTGATGCCCTACCATAATGCCGTTAACCCTGATGAGATAGTACAATCGCTCAATCATTTAATTGATGATACCAATAACGGGAAAACCGTTTTTTACAGTTTTTATACCGAAGAACAGAAGAAACAAGACCCCAATAAAAACAACACAGGACTATTCTTTTATCGTGGCGACCCCGATGCACCGTTTGCCATAGTCTGCCCAGGTGGTGCATTTGCTTACGTCGGTTCCTTGCACGAGGGTTTGCCGTTGGCATCCGAAATCAGCAAAAAGAAATTGAATGCCTTTGTAATCCGTTATCGGATTGGCAGTGAACAATGGGCAACGGAAGATTTGGCAAATACGATAAGTTTCATTTTTCAGAATGCAAAGACCCTGCAAGTAGATACAAAGAACTATTCTCTATGGGGTTTTTCCGCAGGGGCGAGAATGGTAGGCAATATTTCGGATTATGGTGTGAATGCCTTTACCACAGGGAACCATCCGAAACCTGTTACCGCAGTAATTGCTTACACAGGTCAATCCACATACAATAAAGGCTTTCCCGCTACATTCATTACCAACAGTGAAAATGACAGGATAGCTAACATTCAGACCGTAGATAGGCGTGTACAGAATTTGAAAAACGCAGGCGTTGCCGTTGCTTACGAACGGTATAAGACCGCAGGTCACGGGTTCGCTTTGGGAACAGGAACAGATGCCGCAGGTTGGCTTCCCAAAGCCGTAGATTTTTGGAAAAGCCAAATGATAAAGTAACCACTTCAATTAAAATACACTATTGCAAAAACTTAAACAGTAATCATTATGAAAAAATTTATTCTTGGGCTATTCATCATCATTATGGGAACAGCATCGGCGTTTTCACAAAGCACCCCGCAGGAGCAGGAAGTTATCAAGCTATCCAAGGACAAATGGCAGTGGATGGCAGATAAAAATGCAGATACGCTGAAAACATTATTTCACGAAAAGTCTGTGTTTGTTCATATGGGCGGCTCTTGGGGAAAAGAGCAGGAACTCAACACAATTAAAACTGGTGGCATTTGGTACAAAAAAGCGGAAGTGTATAGTGTAACAGTTAATATAATCGGCAATACTGCCATTCTCTTAAACGATATTGATTTGGAAGCCGTTGTCGGCGGAAATATAGTTACTAACCCTTTTATGGTAACCGAAGTATATGTAAAGGAAAACGGTCAGTGGAAAATGGGGTCGCTCACATTTTCTCGCTTGCTCCGCCCGGTTAAAATGAATAGCAATGACAAAAAATAATGAATAGAATTATTATAGAGATTTTGGGTATCAGTGATTTTGGTAGGTAAAACAGTAATAGGTATAAGTCAATTATTTTTTATGTTCCGAAATTTGTATAGTAAATAGAAGTGAAATGAAGCAATTAAAAATAATAGGTCTTATAACGATGATAATTTCTATTTCATTGTTTACAAACCCCATAAAAGCACAGCAAATGGCAACAGCAAATAAAAGTTTAAGCCCGCAAGAGCAGAGCATTATTTCCATTTCTGCATTGACCGCAAAAGGCGATTTGGATAAACTAAAGACAGCCTTAAATGCAGGGCTTGAAAATGGGCTTACCGTTAATGAAATAAAAGAAGCATTGGTACACACGTATGCTTATTGCGGATTTCCACGCAGCATCAGAGGCTTGCAAACCTTTATGGAAGTATTGGACGAACGTAAAGCGACAGGCATCAATGATAAAGTTGGCAAAGAGGCTTCAAAGATTGATAAAACGGACAGCAAGTATGAGCGTGGGAAAAAGATTTTGGGCGAACTAACCAAAACACCACAGCCCGACACACTTAAAGGTTATTCGGCATTTGCACCGACAATAGATACCTTTTTAAAAGAACATTTGTTCGCGGATATTTTTGAAAGGGATGTATTGAGCTATGCTCAAAGAGAACTGGTTACAGTTTCCGTAATAGCTGCCATCGGCGATGCAGAACCAATGCTTAAAAGCCATTTAACCATCTGCCTGAATGTAGGCTTAACGCCGGAGCAGTTACAAGAGTATGTTGACGTGCTGAAAACAACGTTAGGAAAAAAGGAAGCGAAATCAGCACAAAAAGTCTTGGACGAAGTGCTTAAAGGCTATAAATCAAAATAAGAAAAAATGGAAAAAATAATATTAAATAACGGAGTAGAAATGCCCATTTTGGGCTTTGGCGTTTTTCAGGTAACAGACCTTGACGAATGCGAACAAAGTGTTTTAAACGCAATAGAAACAGGCTACCGCCTTATTGATACTGCCGCCTCCTACGGGAACGAAACGGCAGTCGGCAATGCCATCAAAAAAAGTGGTGTGGCAAGAGAAGAACTGTTTATTACAACCAAACTTTGGGTAGAAGACACAGGCTACGAAAAAACAAAAAAGGCATTTGAAAAATCCCTGAACAAGCTGCAATTGGATTATTTGGACTTGTATTTAATTCATCAGCCTTATGGCGACATTCACGGTTCTTGGAGAGCAATGGAAGAACTGTACAAAGCAGGTAAAATAAAAGCAATCGGCATTAGCAATTTCCACCCCGACAGGGTTGTGGATTTAATGGCGTTCAATGAAATTGCACCTGCCGTTAATCAGATTGAAACACATCCTTTCAATCAGCAGATTGAAACGCAAAAATTCTTACAGGAAAACAACATACAAATTCAGTCTTGGGCTTCATTTGCAGAGGGCAAAAATGACCTATTCAAAAACGAGTTATTGGCTTCCATTGGCAAGAAATATAACAAATCCATAGCGCAGGTTGTACTGCGTTGGCTTACTCAAAGAGGCGTTGCAGTTATTCCAAAATCAGTGAAGAAAGAAAGAATGATTGAAAACAAAAACGTTTTTGATTTTGAATTGAGCGCAGAAGACATAAATGCCATTCAAACGTTAGACACCAAAGAAAGTTTGTTTTTCAGCCACCGTGACCCCGAAATGGTAAAATGGCTGACAAGCCGTAAACTTCCCGAATAAAATAAATAAAAGATGATGCAAAAGAGAACATTAGGAAATAACGGATTAGAAGTATCTGCATTAGGTTTAGGCTGTATGGGTTTAAGTTTCGGCTATGGGCAACTTACCGAAAAGAACGAAGCTGTAAAACTATTGCGCTCCGCTTACGAGCAGGGCATTACTTTTTTTGATACGGCAGAAGCCTACGGACCAGACGCCAACGAAGAACTGTTGGGCGAAGCCCTTGCGCCGTTCCGTAATGAGGTAGTGATTGCAACTAAATTCGGTTTTAAAGACGGTAAGCCCGATTTGGGAATGGACAGCCGACCCGAAACCATCAAAGCCGTTGCCGAAGCAGCATTGAAAAGGTTAAAGACCGATTATATTGATTTGTTCTACCAACACAGGGTTGACCCAAATGTACCCATTGAAGATGTTGCAGGAGCAGTAAAAGAATTAATAAAAGAGGGAAAAGTAAAACATTTCGGTTTGTCTGAAGCAGGAACGGAAACCATACGCAAGGCGCACGCTGTACAAGCAGTTACCGCTTTGCAAAGCGAATACTCAATGTTTTATCGTGAACCCGAAAAAGAAATCATACCCACATTAGAAGAATTAGGCATTGGCTTTGTTCCGTTCAGTCCGTTGGGCAAAGGATTTTTGACAGGTGCGATAACCAAAGATACAACGTTTGGCAAAGATGATTTTAGAAGTACTGTTCCACGTTTTCAACCGGAACATATTGCAGCCAATCAGGAATTAGTTGATTTGGTAGGTGCAATAGCAAAGGAACATAATGCTACACCTGCACAGGTAGCATTGTCCTGGCTTTTGGCTCAAAAGCCTTTCATTGTTCCGATACCGGGTACAACTAAATTAAATCGTTTACAGGAAAATATCGGCGGGGCAAACCTTGCCTTATCTTCCGATGAACTGAACAGGATAAATATAACGTTAGATACCATCAAAATTTCGGGCGAACGTTATCCTGCGCACTTAAAGGCAAGAGTTGGAAAATAAATAATAAAAGTTATGAAACGGATAACACTTATATTAATAACAATGGCTATGGCAGTAGGTGTAAATGCACAGAACAAGAAAACCAAAAGCAAACAAAAACCATTGGTTATTGAAACACAGGGCAGTTTTGCGGTAGGTGGCACAATGTTTACTCAACCGGGAAACTTCGAGGTAGCCAATGCGCTGAAGCCCGATGGACAAACCTTGCACGGCGACCACGCATATATTTTCTATCAGCTTCCGCCAAAAGCACATAAATACCCGTTAGTGTTCTTACACGGCGCAGGTCAGTCCAAAAAAACGTGGGAAACCACGCCCGACGGTCGTGAGGGCTTCCAAAATATCTTTCTAAGAAGAGGTTTCGGAGTATATCTGCTTGACCAGCCAAGACGTGGCGAAGCGGGCAAAAGTACCGTTGAGGCAACGATTAAGGCTACTGCTGACGAACAGTTTTGGTTTACACAATTCAGGATAGGGAATTACCCTGATTACTTCCCCAATGTACAGTTCCCAAAAGACAAAGCATCATTAGAACAGTTTTACAGGCAAATGACCCCCAATGTAGGTGCTTTTGATGCCAACGTTGTCACAGATGCCGTTTCACAGCTATTCGACAAAATTGGCGAGGGCATTTTGATTACGCACTCACAGGGTTGTGGTGCAGGTTGGCTCACAGCTATAAAAAACGATAAGGTTAAAGCAGTAGTAGCTTATGAACCTTATAGCGGTTTCGTATTTCCAAAGGGGGAACTGCCACAGCCTATAAATTCAACAGGGCTTTTCGGTGCGTTAAGCGGCGTGGAAATACCACTGGCAGATTTTGAGAAGCTGACCAAAAAGCCTATCGTTATTTACTATGGCGACAACATTGCCAAAGAACCAACTTCCGTATGGAATAAAGACCATTGGCGTTCAGGGCTTGAAATGGCAAGGCTTTGGGCAACAGCTATCAACAAACACGGAGGCGATGCTACCGTGGTGCATCTACCTGAAATTGGCATCAATGGCAATACGCACTTTATAATGTCCGATTTGAACAATGTACAAATAGCCGACTATATGGCTGATTGGCTGAAAGAGAAAGGACTGGACAAATAATGGTAAAACAGAAAATAGTTAGAGAAATGAAAAAGTTAACATCAATAATCGCAGTAGCTATGTCAACATTTGCGACCGATACAGTAAATGCCCAATACCATCAAAAGGCTGAACAAAACCCTTTTACGTTGGTATATGACGGAGCCATTACCAAAAATGAAAAAGGCAAAGTAAATATCCATCCTGTTACCTACAAACTGAACGGGATTGATATAAAAGCCAACGTTTATACCCCTGCGGGCTACGATGCTTCAAAAAAATATCCGGCAGTAGTGGTAGCACACCCTAACGGTGGTATCAAAGAGCAGACAGCCGGGCTATATGCGCAGCATTTGGCAGAGGCAGGTTATATCACTATTGCTGCCGATGCAGCCTATCAGGGAGCAAGCGGCGGCGAGCCTCGTCATACCGATAAACCTCAATACCGCACTGAAGACATACACGGTGCAGCAGATTTCATTACGCAATATCCGGGCGTTGATGCCAACCGTTTAGGCGTATTGGGTATTTGTGGCGGTGGTGGCTACACCTTAAAAGCTGCCCAGTCTGACAAGCGTTTTAAAGCAGTGGCTACTTTAAGTATGTTCAATTCAGGAGAGGTAAGACGTAACGGCTTTCAAAATTCCCAGTTGAATAACATTCAGGAGCGTATAAAACAAGCATCTGATGCCCGTGCGCAGGAAGCCGCAGGCGGTAAAATTCAATTTTCAGGTGTGGCAAGCATAACTGATGAAGAAATAGCTAAAACGTCAACAGATTTATATCGTGAGGGATATGAATATTATTACAGAACCCACGCACATCCAAACTCTACTTTTCTGTACACTACAAGCAGCCTGATGGATTTAATGACCTGGGATGCTACCAACCAGATTGAACTCATCAATCAGCCTTTGCTGATGATAGCAGGAAGCAAAGCCGATACAAAATATATGACCGATGAAGCCTTTGCCAAAGCCACCAATGCTAAAAACAAGGAATTGTTTTTGATTGACGGAGCAACGCATATACAGACCTATTGGAAACCGGAATATGTATCACAGATAGTAAACAAATTATTGAGCTTTTATCAGACCAATCTTTAAAATAGAGAATGATGAAGCATAATTTAATGTATATCCTGCCACTTGTAGCGATGCTACTTACAGCGTGCAACAATAATCAGAAAATGGAAGAAACAAAACAGCAAAGTGAGCCAGTTTTCGCAAAAGGCGAAAAGGTTGCCAACGATAATTTTACCGGAACGGTTTGGCTTAACTATTTGGTGGAAACCGATAGTACCCACAATGTAAATATAGGTTCTGTAACCTTTGAACCGGGAGCAAGAACAAACTGGCACTATCACAAAGGCGGTCAGATACTTTTGGTAACAGAGGGAACAGGTTTGTATCAGGAAAAAGGTAAGCCAATAGAAACGATTAAAAAGGGAGAGGTAGTAAAATGCCCGCCTAATATAGAGCATTGGCACGGGGCAACGCCCACCGAAGCAATGACACATATTGCCATAGGAACGAATACCAATATTGGTGGGGCTGTTTGGTTGCAACCTGTGACAGATGAGGAATATAATAAATGATAAAATATCATAATAAGTTAAATCAGTTATAACAGAGTTATAGAGGCTGTATCATAAGTCAAAATCAAAATTTACAAACAGAATTTAATTTTGAACACCTTCAGTCAAGAATCAAAAGATAATAAAAAACGGCAATTTTCAAATCGAAAATTGCCGTTTTTTATTTAATTGCAGACTGCTTTAAAATTTAATTTGGCAGCTTAACGCCAAAAATGACTTATGATACAGCCTCTTTTTGTTTTTATCAAAGCAGGCTTTTTTATTCTTAAATGAATAAATCAAGCCAAACACCGCCACTCAAAGCCAATGACTGCCACATTCTTATAGCCACTCTTTAGAGCCTATAAATTCACGCCCGAACATTAAAACTAAAAATAATGCAGGGAGAAGACGATTTAAGAGGTTTAGCCAAAATAATGGCTTTTATGAGGGCAGTAAGTATTCTTTTGGTACTGATGAACCTTTATTGGTTCTGCTACGGTTTCTTTTTAGAACGTGGCTGGACATTGGAAGTAATCAACAAAATATTAGGCAACTTCGATAGAACAGCAGGTTTATTCTCGCATACCTTATATACTAAAGCCTTTGCGTTGGTATTGCTTGCTTTAAGTTGTTTAGGAACGAAAGGCGTAAAGAATGAGAAGATAACCTGGTCTAAAATTTACGTGGCTTTAGGAGTTGGTTTTGTGCTTTTCTTTCTGAACACACCGTTGTTAAAGCTATCTCCGGTAATAAGCACATTTCTGTATATCCTTACTATCTCTTTAGGTTATATCGCCTTGCTAATGGCAGGTGTATGGATGAGCCGATTGCTCCGTACCAACCTGATGGATGATGTTTTCAATAATGAGAACGAGAGTTTTCAGCAGGAAACAAAGCTGATGGAAAACGAGTATTCTGTCAACCTGCCCACCAAATTTTACTACAAAGGCAAATGGAACAACGGTTGGATAAACATTGTAAATCCTTTCAGGGCATCAATCGTGTTGGGTACTCCGGGTTCAGGAAAATCTTATGCAATCGTAAACAATTACATCAAGCAGCAGATTGAGAAAGGCTTCTCAATGTACATCTACGATTTCAAGTTTGACGACCTATCTACCATTGCTTACAACCATTTATTGAAGCATCGGGATAAATACAAAGTTCAGCCGAAATTTTATGTGATAAATTTTGACGACCCACGCAAGAGCCACCGTTGTAATCCTTTGAACCCCGACTTTATGACGGATATTTCGGATGCTTATGAAGCGGCTTATACTATAATGCTTAACCTCAATCGAAGCTGGATACAGAAGCAAGGGGATTTTTTCGTGGAAAGCCCAATTATCCTATTAGCTGCCATTATTTGGTATCTGAAAATCTATGAGGACGGTAAGTATTGTACATTCCCACACGCCATTGAATTACTGAATAAAAAGTATTCGGACGTATTCACGATTTTAACTTCCTATCCCGACTTAGAAAACTATTTATCGCCGTTTATGGATGCGTGGCAAGGCGGAGCGCAAGACCAATTACAGGGACAGATTGCATCTGCCAAAATTCCTTTGTCAAGAATGATTAGCCCACAATTGTATTGGGTTATGACTGGCGATGACTTTTCACTTGACATCAACAACCCGAAAGAACCTAAAATTTTGTGCGTTGGTAACAATCCCGACCGTCAAAATATCTATTCCGCAGCATTGGGTTTATACAATTCAAGAATTGTAAAGCTCATCAACAAAAAGGGACAATTAAAGAGTTCAGTAATCATAGATGAGTTGCCTACGATATATTTTAGAGGACTGGACAATCTTATCGCAACAGCAAGAAGTAATAAGGTAGCAGTCTGTTTGGGCTTTCAGGATTTCTCGCAATTAACAAGGGATTACGGCGACAAGGAAAGCAAGGTAATTCAGAATACCGTTGGTAATATTTTCTCCGGGCAGGTAGTTGGCGAAACGGCAAAAAGCCTTTCGGAACGTTTCGGAAAAGTATTGCAGAAACGCCAAAGTATGACGATTAACAGGAATGATAAATCTACCTCTATTTCCACACAGTTAGATAGCCTTATTCCGGCTTCCAAAATTTCAACGCTTACACAAGGTATGTTCGTGGGTTCTGTATCAGACAACTTCGATGAGCGCATTGAGCAAAAAATCTTCCACGCTGAAATCGTGGTGGATAATGAAAAGGTCGCTTCCGAAACCAAAGCCTATCAAAAGATACCTCAAATTTTATCATTTGTAGATGAGCAGGGCGAGGATAAAATGAAACAGCAAATTGAAAGCAATTACCGTCAGATAAAATCGGATATTCTGCATATTGTTGAAAGCGAATTGGAACGCATCAAGAATGACCCGGATTTGCAACATTTGGTACAACAGGGATAGGCAATCAAAATGAACAAATAAAAAAGGGGCTTTTTTTTCAAAGTCCCTTTTTTATTCATCTAAACTAAAGTACACCTTAATTCAATGACCTGTATTCGATGGGCGTAATGCCTGTACTCTTTTTGAAAGCCCTCGTAAAATGTGCCGGATATTTAAACCCCAAGTCGTAAGCAATCTCATTGATAGTTTTTTGATTATCCAATATCTTTTGTTTAGCCAACGCCATTATTTTCAATTGGATGTATTCCAAAGCCGTTTTACCTGTTTCCTTTTTTATCAAATCGCCAAAATAATTGGTAGAAAGATTTAATTGCGCCGCACACCAGGTAACAGATGGCAAGCCTATCGTTTGCGGTTTATCGGATTGGTAATATTCGCTCAATAACTTTTCAAACTGAACTAATAAATCGGTATTGGCATCATTCCGTGAAATGAACTGGCGGTCATAAAACCGTATGCAATAGTTTAAAAACAATTCAATATTATCAACAATCAGCATTTTGCTATGCTTATCCACACCACGTTCCAATTCATAGCTGATTTTTTCGAAACAATCCAGTACAATTTTTCTTTCCCTTTCAGACAAGTGCAACGCTTCATTCGATTGGTAAGAAAAGAACGTATATTCATCAATGTGCCTGCCCAATGATGTGCCACGTATCAGGTCAGGATGGAACAGCAAAGCGTAGCCCTGCGGTTTATAATCCTTGTTAATATCCACGTTGATGATTTGCCCCGGAGCAACAAAAACCAATGTCCTGTCCTGATAGTCATAGGTATGCTTTCCGTATTTCATATCACCGCACATCACTTCCTTTAAATACACGGCATAAAAACCAAAATTCATTTTGGACGCATAGATTTCCGGCACTCTGCCGTCAAAATCCATAATGCTTACCAATGGATGTAAATTCTCCTTATGGTAAAAAGCATCGTGCTGGCTAACCGTATCAATTCTTAAAATCTCGTCCATTTCAATTGCGTTTAAAATCAATACAAATTTATCCATTATTTCTTCCCCTGTATGCAAATAGGTGCAAATCAGTGAAAATGGTAGCACAATCCGTGGATTGTATAAGGAAAATGTATTAATAAGATAAGAACTTTGTAATGTAAACTTATAGGGTGATGCAAATCACGGTAAACAGAAACAATATTTTTAACAATAATATTAAATAAGGAATTGATTATGAAACTGATGGAAAACAAAGTTGTTCTTATTACGGGAGCAGCACAAGGTATCGGATTTGCCACTGCAAAAGCATTCGCAGAGGCAGGTGCATCGGTAGCATTAGCTGATTTTGATAAAGATTTGGTAAACCAAGCGGCAGACCAGCTAACGGCAGCTGGTTACAAAACGCTCGCTATCGTTTGCGATGTTTCAGATGATGCACAGGTAAAGGTAATGGTTGATAAAACCGTAGAGACATTCGGAAGACTGGATGCAGCCTATAACAACGCAGGTATTCAAAATGTACTGGCGGATGCGGCAGACCAGACGATGGAAGATTTTGACAGGGTGATAGGTGTAAACCTGCGTGGCGAGTGGAGCTGTATGAAATATGAATTACAGCAAATGCGTAAACAAGGAAGCGGAGCGATTGTAAACTGTTCGTCCATCGGTGGGATTTTGGGCGGTGCGCAGAGAGGAACATACCATGCAGCCAAACACGGCGTAATCGGGCTTACCAAAAGTGCAGCGTTGGAGTATGCCCCACATGGGATACGGATTAATTCAATCTGTCCCGGTCTAATCCATACCCCGATGGCAGATAAAATGATGGCAGGGGGTCAGCAGGATGCACTGGATGCGATGTTAGCAGCCGTACCCGTTGGTCGTCTCGGTCGCCCCGAAGAAATAGCTAATGCCGTGGTATTCCTATGCAGTGATGCGGCAAGCCTTATTGTAGGTCATACCTTGGTAGTGGATGGCGGCTACAGTATTCAATAAAAAAGTGTTTAATCATCAAAAGAATATAGATATGGATAACAAAAAAGAACTTCAAAATCAGGAAAAAAGCAACCCGTCCAACCGCCGGGATTTCTTAAAGAGTGCCGCCCTTTTCGGAGCGGCTGCCTGTGTTCCTACTGTATTGGTATCAAGCTGTACAGGTACAGAACAAAAAACAACATCTTCTAACCAAAGTCAAAATGAGAATACTATGCCTGTTATTACACAACGCCGTACTTTGGGAAAAGGCAGTGCCTCAATGGAAGTTTCGGCATTGGGTTTTGGTGTTATGGGAATGAATTACCACCGTGGCGCACATCCCGATGAAAAAGCCATGATAAAACTGGCTCATGAAGTAGTGGAGCGTGGCGTTACCCTCTTTGACACGGCAGAGACCTACGGCCCGTTCTTCAACGAAGAACTGGCAGGCAAGGCACTTGCCGAGTTTAAGGGCAAGATTGCCGTTACCACAAAATTCGGCTTCAACTATGCCGGAAACAAAAAGAACGAGATGCCTGCCCAACCAAACAGCAAGCCTGAACGCATCCGTGAAATGGTGGAAGCATCGTTGAAACGCCTGAATATTGATGTGATAGAATTGTTGTATCAACATCGTTTAGACCCCAACGTACCCATTGAAGAGGTGGCGGGAACAGTGAAAGACCTGATTGCCGAGGGAAAAGTAAAACACTTTGGTCTTTGTGAGGTCGGGGTAGAAACTATCCGCAAGGCACACGCCGTACAGCCTGTTACAGCCATACAGAGTGAATACCATTTGATGTGGCGTGAAGTGGAAAAAGAAGTGCTGCCCTTATGTGAAGAATTGGGTATCGGTTTTGTGCCATACAGTCCTTTTAACCGTGGTTTCCTCACAGGAGCCATTAACGAATATACAAGTTTCAGTTCCGGCAACGATAATCGTAATATCCTGCCGCGTTTTACCCCCGAAGCGATACGGTCAAACCTTAAAATTGTGGAAGAACTGAACAAGTTCGGCCGTACAAGAGGTGTAACCGCTGCACAGGTAGCATTGGGATGGTTGCTGCAAAAAGCACCGTTTATCGTCCCTATTCCCGGAACGACCAAACTCTCACATTTAGAAGAAAACCTAAGAACATTGGATTTCACTTTTAGCACACAGGAATGGAAAGAGCTTGAAGCAGCCGTGTCAAACATTACTATTGTTGGCGACCGTTATCCTGCTTCCGAGCAAAAACAGGTGCAGAGTTAAAGAAACAGAATATATGACAAAGTCAATAACAATAGCATTGATAACGGTAACCTTAATGCTGTTCTCTTGCAACAATTCAAAAGATAAAACAATGGAAACGCCAAACAACGAACTATTCCCTATTGGCGACAAAATCACCAACGGATATTTTACTGGAAATGCTTTTTTATGTCTCCTGCAAGAAAAGGATAAAAACAATGATTTTGCATTGGGCAACGTAACCTTTGAACCGGGAGCAAGAACAAATTGGCATACCCATCCCAGAGGACAGGTATTGATTGTTACCGAGGGTAAAGGCTGGTATCAGGAAAAGGGAAAACCTGCACAGGTCATTAAGAAAGGCGATGTTGTAAATATTCCCGAAAACGTGGAGCATTGGCACGGAGCATCTGCTGATAGCAAGATGATACACATTGCCATCACCAACTATCAGGGCGAGGAAAATGTAACCTGGCTACAACCCGTAACGGATGCAGACTATAATGAGGTCAATAAAAATTAAACAATCAAGTATGCTACACTTCAAGTCCTTTTGGCAATGGATAGTCCTTTTTGCTTTAATCCTAAACGTAAATACAATGAATGCACAAACGAAAACGGATACTTTGAACGCACGGCAACAAAGCATCGTTGCCATTTCCGCACTTACGGCGACAGGCGATTTGGAAAGCCTGAAAATCCAGCTAAATGTTGGACTGGATGCAGGGATTACCGTCAATGAATTGAAGGAAACATTGGTACAATTGTATGCTTATTGTGGTTTTCCGAGAAGCCTGAACGGTATCAGTACATTTATGGATGTGCTGAAAGAAAGGAAAGCCAAAGGTATTGCAGACAAGCAGGGCAAAGAAATCATAGCAAGCAACAATACAGGTGATAATTACGAACAGGGCAGAAAAGTTTTAGAACAATTGACCAAAATCCCGCAGGCAAAACCTGCACCCGGTTTTGGAGAGTTTACCCCACGCATTGATGCCTTTCTGAAAGAACATCTATTTGCCGATATTTTCGATAGTGATGTGCTTACCTATCAGCAGAGGGAATTGGTAACCATTTCCGCATTGGCGGCTATGACAGGTGTCGAACCACAGTTACAATCCCATATCAGCATGGGCATCAATACAGGCATCACTGCAAGCCAGTTGGAACAGGTTGCAGAATTGATAGAAAATCATATCAGTAGAAAGCAGGCTAACTCACTAAGAAAATTATTATTGAAACCAATCGTCTCGGTTGTAGAGCCGGGTATCATGGTACGTATCTCCGAAATTGAAATCCTGCCCGAATATTTGAAAGAATACAATGCCATTTTAAAAGAAGAAGCATCGGCTTCCGTAAAATTGTCAGATAGCTAATTTCTACCGAAACAGTTTAGTATAAAAATGCTTGAACCGGATAAAGGACAGGCATTTTTATTTACAGCCGCTCTCTGTATTCTTTCGGACTTACACCCAACAGCTTTTTTACATAGCGGGTAAAGAACGAACGGCTCGAAAATTCCATTTCATCGGCAATTTCCGAAATATTCAGGTTTTTGTCCTGCAATAGAAGTGTTATCCGCTCTTTCGCATAGCGCTGTATCCACTGCGAAGCCGTAATATGGGTATTGACCTTACAGATATAGTTGAGGTATTTGGGAGTGATGTTCAGCTTATCGCTGTAAAAACGAACTTCCCGTTCTTTCATACAATGTTCCTGTACCAGTTGCGTAAATCGTTCATATAATGTGCCGCTTTGCAGGCTTCGCTTACGCCTGTCAAGTTCATCGGTAAATATGTGCCACATTTCCAAAATGAACAGTTGCATTTGAAGTTTCAATACTTCCTCATGAAAACGGTGGTTTGTTTCCTGTGATTTATCATACAATAATTGGAAGTTCTTTAATATTTTTTCGGTGTCTTTCTTTTCAGGATGTAAAATCGGATTTTCTTTGGAATGCAAAATGGCATCAATACTTCCGGTTAAACTTGGAAAGTTTTCGGTTAATAAATCCCTGTCCACGAACAATACCGTAGCGGTAAAATTCTCCGAGAAAGACAGGTCTGAAACGTCAAGCCCGGCAAGCCAAAAGATAAATTCACCTTTTTTGCAATGATACGTTTGACCATTGAATACAAATTTTACACTTCCACGCTGGCAATAAAGGTGCGTGTGGAAACGGGTTTGAAAGCCTTCGGGAAATTGAGCTGTTAAAGCAGCTTTATACAGGATAATCTTTTGATTTTCTACCATGTTCATTCCAGTAATTAAATTTTATCAAAAATACGTATTATTTGATATTATTTGAGTAATAAATGTAATATAGTGCTTGTTCCTTGTCTGTACCTTTGTATCGTAATCAAATTTGGTAATCGGGTATGAATAGAATGTATTTAACCCTTTTGGTGAAATTAAATAATTATATAAATGAAAGAGTTAACAGTATTGGCAATCGCATTCCTTATGATAACGGGACAGACTTTTGCCCAATTAAATAAAACAAGCAATATGAAACAATCAGAACAAACCGACTATTATACTTTTAAATTAAGTGATAAGGTCACAAGGCAGAAAGTTTCGTTCAAGAACAGGTATGGAATTACAATTGCAGCAGACTTGTACCTGCCAAAACGTATTGATACCACTAAACAATATGCAGCCATTATTGTGGGTCCCCCTTATGGCGGTGTTAAGGAACAAACTGCAGGAATTTATGCTCAAAATATGGCAGAACGTGGTTTTGTTACCATTGCATTTGACCCTTCGTACAAAGGATACAGCAGTGGTGAGCCGAGAAACACGTCTTCGCCGGATATTTTTGCGGAAGATTTTAGTGCAGGTGTAGATTTTATTGGTACACAACCATTTGTTGATAGAACAAAAATCGGCGTCATAGGGCTATGTGGCAGTGGTGGTTTTGCTTTGAGTGCAGCACAGGTTGACACACGCATCAAAGCAATTGCTACGATAAGCATGTACGACATAAGCCGGGTAGAAGCCAATGGCTGGAAAGATGCAATGACACGGGAGGAACGTAAGAAAAAATTGGACGCTATCGGTGAACTGCGTTGGAAAGAATTTGGAAGCAATGAGCCGACATTATCACCAAGAGGTGCGCCACTAGAATTCGATAAAAACACAGACCCTATAAGCCGTGAATTTGCAGAATATTATTCTACACCGCGAGGACAACACCCCAACTCATTGACCCAACATACCGTAGCAAGCAGTATGTCAATGATGAATTTTCCGTCATTGAGCCACCTCAAAGAAATATCACCAAGACCAATCCTTTTAATAATGGGAGAAAATGCGCATTCACGATATTTTACTGAAGACATATATAAAATGGCAGCAGAACCAAAAGAACTGTATGTCGTTCCAAAAGCGGGGCATGTAGATTTGTATGACAAAACAGATTTGATACCCTTTGATAAGCTGAAATCATTCTTCACTGAATATCTGAAATGAGATTTTAAAATGATATTCAATAAAACTTAAAATATAATGAAAAGAATAGTAGCAAGGGAACACGGCTCCTCGGAAGTGATGAAGATAGAAGACGTTGAACTTGGTCACCCAACAGTAGGTCAAATCAAGGTTCGTAATTATGCGATTGGTGTAAACTATACGGATGTTTATACCCGTCAGGGCAATGAAACCTATATGCGTGGTAAAGAAGTCCGAGCATACACTCCCGGCAAAGAGGGAGCAGGGATTGTTCTTGAGGTCGGAGAAAATGTAGAAAACTTCAAGCCCGGTGACCGTGTGGTTTATACGCAATCATTAGGAGCGTATGGAGAAGAACATATCGTTTCGGCTAACTTAACGATGCCTTTACCGGAAGAATTGAGCTTTGAAAAAGCAGCAAGCATTACGTTAAGAGGCTTAACAGCGCATTATCTGGCACATTATACCTATCCTATCCAAAAAGGCGAGATTGCTATCGTACATGCTGCCACGGGTGGTGTCGGTTCGATACTTACACAGTGGATAAAGAGTAAAGGAGCAACGGTAATTGCAACTGTTGATGCGGAGGATAAAAAAGAAATCGCCAAAGAACTTGGTGCTGACTTTGTTATCAATACGCTGGCAGAAGATGTTGCTGCGAAAGTTAAAGAGTTTACCAATGGACAGGGCGTTCATGTTGTTTACGATGGTCTTGGAATAGCAGTAACAGAAGCATCGCTCAAATCATTACGAAATTTTGGTTACTACGTGAATTATGGTATGGTAACCGGAGCCGTAAGCATTGATTTGTGGGATTTAGCGGCTCACGGTTCTTTATATGCCACATTTCCCGACTTAGACCATCACGTAAGTGATTATGGTAAATTGCTTTCTATGGCAGATGATTTATATACTGCCATAATTAACGGAACTATTAAAATAGATGAGCCTTTGGCGCTCCGATTGGAAGAAGCACCTAAAGCGCACGATTTGCTCACCTCATCTAAGAGAACTGGAACAATAGTGTTAATTCCTTAAAAGAACGACCTATTATCAAATAATGGATTAAAACAAATAAGAAGCTTAAAAAATCAAAAAAATGGAAAATCAAAAAAATGGAAAATTCGCAGGTAAGGTTGTAATCATTACCGGAGCCGCAACAGGCATCGGACGCTCCACTGCACTGGAATTAATTGCAGAGGGAGCACGTGTTGGCATAACAGATATTAATGCCAATGCTTTGGAAGAAACAGCCGAAATGATTAAGAATGCTGGCGGAGAGGTGATTGCGATAGCTGGAGACATTGTTGAAGCTGATACTATCGACATATTGGCTTCCAAAGTTGTAGAGGCTTTCGGGCGTATCGACGGTCTTGTAAATAATGCTGGAATAGTGATGGGTAAGCCAATCCTTGAGCACACCAAAGAGGATTTTGATAAAATTGTAGGCGTCAATACCTGGTCTTATCTGCTTACAGCAAAGCGTGTGGTTCCTGAAATGCAAAAGAATGGTAAGGGGTCGGTAGTTAATGTAGCTTCGGTAGGTGCATCTGTTGCCATTCCACAGCTTGGCGTGTATTGTACATCCAAAGCTGCCGTGCTGGGACTTACCCGCTCAATGGCCTACGACCTTGGCCCGGAAATTCGTGTCAACGCAATATCCCCCGGAGGGGTTCTAACTCCTATGGCGGAAGAAGATTTCGCCAATTATCCAAGCAGGGAGGCGGCACTGGAAGTTCGTGCAGGTGAACAAATTCAGAAACGCTATGCTGACCCTGAAGAACTTGCTAAAGGTATCGTCTTCCTTTTGAGCGATAGTTCATCGTTCATGACTGGTTCTGAAATGAAAATGGATGGCGGATGGACTGCGTGGTAGGGTACTGCAAATATTGAACAGGAAAAACCTGTTCTCTGAAATTTACGGACAAGGCTTTTAATAAGGTTACAGGAAAGAACAATATATTTTAAGCCACTCATTATTTATGGATTTTAAACAACAGTAAAGATGAAAAAAATAATTATTGGAATGGCAGCTTCCCTGTTCATATTAGGAGCTTGCCAGCAACCACAGAAAGAAGAACACAAAGAGCAATCACAAAAAACAGAAACTATGGAACAAATATCAGCAAAAGACTTTACCACCTTTACGGTAAGTGATAGCGTGGAAATGTACAGGGTATCATTTCCCAACCAATATAAAATGAATGTCGTTGGGCACCTGTTTATACCAAAAAGTTTCGACAAAAACCAAAAGCATCCCGCAATCATTGAAGGCATCCGATGGGAGCCGTTAAGGAACAAAGTGCGGACGTTTATGCTTCCACCCTTGCAGAGCGTGGATTTATCACAATGGCGATAGATTTATCATTTTGGGGTGAAAGCGATGGCGAACCGAAAAATGCCATTTCACCCGATATGTTTTCAGAAAGTTTCAATGCAGCCGTTGATTTCTTAGGCACACGCCCTTTTGTGGATAGGGAAAATATCGGTGTCTTAGGCGTTTGTGGCAGTGGCGGTTTTGTAATCAGTGCTGCAAAGATAGACCCACGAATGAAAGCCATTGCTACTATCAGTATGTACGATATGGGTTCGGTTACCCGTAATGGATATGGCAAATCAAGAACGGTTGAGCAGCGCAAAGAATTGATAGCGCAAGCGGCACAGCAACGCTATGAAGAATATACAACAGGCAAACAGATTTTTATGAATTATCTGCCCGTTGAACTGCCTGAAAATGCTGACCCTGTAACACGTATGTATCACGGCTTTTATAGAACAGACCGGGGTATTCATATCCCTAAAGGCAGAACGCTCGAAACAACACAGAACCGTACACTTGTAGGCGAAATGAAATTCAATAATTTCTATCCGTTTGTTGACATCGAAACCATTTCACCACGCCCATTGCTTTTTATTGCAGGCGACAAGGCACACTCAAAAGAGTTTAGCGAAGATGCCTACCAAAAAGCGGCACAGCCAAAAGAACTGTATTATGTAAAGGATGCAGACCATGTGGATTTGTACGACAATGTTACAGGCAAAGCACCATTTGACAAGTTGGAAACATTTTTTAAGGAGCATTTGAAATAGGAAAAAGATGGCAAAAATATTTATTACGGGTTCTTCAGACGGACTTGGACTTTTGGCAGCAAAAGCACTTATTGCTGATGGCCATCGTGTAGTCCTTCACGCAAAAAATGAAAAACGTAAAGAAGAAACAATTCAAAAAGTACAGGGTGCAGAAACTGTCCTAACAGCCGATTTGTCAAACATCCAAGAAACAAAAGCACTTGCAGCAGCAGTAAATAATTTAGGTGATTTTGATGCTGTAATCCACAATGCGGGCGTTTACGGTAATGCCCCCGCACAACAGATTTTTGCAGTCAATGTATTGGCTCCCTATATGCTGACAGCCCTTATAAATAAACCGAAAAGGTTGATTTATATAAGTTCTGATATGCACCTGCAAGGAGAAACCAAGTTCGATGAGCTGAAATCAGATATTGAAAAGCTGAATTATTCTGACAGCAAGTTGCTGGTGCTGATGCTCTGTAAAGCGGTTGCCCGGAAATGGGAAGACGTATGTTCAAATGCCGTTAATCCCGGTTGGGTTCCAACTAAAATGGGTGGAAGCAATGCTCCCGATGACCTCCAAAAAGGCTACGAAACCCAACTATGGCTGGCAATAAGCGATGATGAACAAGCCAAAACAAGCGGTGGGTATTATTTCCATCAAAAAGTAAGCCCTTACCACTCCGATGCAGGCAATGTTGCATTACAGGAAAATTTCTTGGAGTGGTGTAGAGAAATAACAGGAGTTTCTTTTGATTAAACTTGATTAAAGATGAACACACATAGTATAAAAGCATACGGTACTGTATCGGCTACACAGCCATTACAGGAGATGGACATTAACCGCAGGGCGGTACTGGCTCACGATGTGGAATTGGAAATATTGTATTGCGGTATTTGCCATTCAGACCTGCACAGCATACATAATGATTGGGGAGGCACAACCTATCCCATTGTTCCCGGACACGAAATTCTTGGTCGTGTAACAAAAATTGGCGAGCACGTTAAAAATTTTAAAATTGAGGAACTTGTAGGCGTTGGCTGCATTGTGGACAGTTGTGGACATTGTGAATACTGCGAAGATGGCATCGAGCAATTTTGCGATGAGGGCGTAACTTTTTCATTCAACAGTCCCGATAAAATTTCAGGAGGTATGACATATGGCGGCTTTGCAAAAACTTATGTATGCAATGAAAAATATGTAGTGCATATGCCTGAATTTAAAGACTTGGCAGCCGCAGCATCTTTATTATGCGCCGGAATAACCGTGTATTCGCCATTGAAACATTGGGGAGCAGCACCGGGCAAGAAAATAGGGATTTTAGGTATCGGTGGTCTGGGGCATTTAGCCATCAAAATTGCAAAGGCTATGGGAGCAGAAGTAATCGTATTTACAACATCGCCATCCAAAGTAGAAGATGCAAAAAGATTGGGAGCAGATGAAGCCGTATTGTCTTCTGATGCAGAAGCAATGGCTAAATACAACCGAAAGTTACATTTCATTATTGATACTGTTTCGGCGAAACACGACGTAAATACCTATCTCAATTTACTGCGCCACGATGGAACGGTAGTTATGGTAGGACTACCCGTAGAACCATTGGAAATAAGTGCTTTTGACGTGGTTCACGGACGAAGAAGTTTTGCAGGTTCCAATATCGGCGGGATTGCCGAAACACAAGAAATGTTAGACTTCTGTTTCGAGCACAACATTACTGCCGAAAGCGAAATTATTAATATTCAAGATGTAAATACTGCTTTTGACCGTTTGGAAAAAGGCGATGTGAAATACCGTTTTGTCATTGATATGGCTTCACTGAAAAACTAAACACATAAATAAGATATAAAACGATGGTAATAGCTCTTTTTTATCACCATCGTTATCATATATATCTGTATTATAGTTAATTATAATAATTTAATGGTGTATTGCTCAAATCTAATTAATCCATAGCATAGTCTTTTAGAGGTTCTCACTATTTGTTTCGGAGTTGCAACTGTTGTTGGTATGCCAAAATTTGGAAATAAAGTTTGAAAAAATCTCACAGGCTCCCCACAGTGTGGGAATTTTTTTCAAAGATTTTTCTATTCACACCAATGAAAAAGGGTAAAGTACATTGGTACTTTACCCTTTTATTTTTTTATATTTGCAGTAATGATTTACAAGGTAATCAGATGAAAGCGAGTGCGGTAAGCACCATTACTAAATCGTTACCGATAGAGTTCCTCTCTCTTGTAAACTACTATTTATTAGCCACTTTGGGCTATATTAATCTTTTTTTCTAAAAAGATACTATCCTTATTTGAATCTCTGCTTTTTAATCTTTTTACTTCATCAGAAACCTCTTCTTCGATGTTTTCCTTTTCTAATTGCGGCTGTTTTTTTGAACCAAATAAATTATTAAATATTCCCATAGAATTTTTATTCAAGTATTAAGCATAAGCCCATTCAACAAATTGTTTAAAGGCATTCTTTATTTTGTTTTTGCGATTCTTTTCTTAGTGCTTATCATTGCTCATAATGATCACAAAACTTGATTCAGTTTTACTGTACCTCTCCATTTCAAAGGTTCCATAGTATTTCCATGGATTCTAACTGAACATTAGAAATATGTTTTGAATCAAACATACGATTACACATATCGGCTCAAAGACTTCGAATATTGTTATTAAAGATGCAAATATAAAGTCTCACTTGTGTGAATTATTATTTAATTCCAATTTTAATCACGAAATACAAGATGATCATACTCTACTTATGAATACATAGAATCGATTATTTATCACTTAAAAAGAAAAACATGAAACATTTATTTATTGCATTAATTTGCACATTAATAGGATTTAGCGCTTCAGCTAGTGATCTTACCCCTAAAAAGAATCTTCCTTTACCGAATAAGGTAGAAATAAAAATAACTTCGAAAGAGAATAAAATTTACGTAGCAATAGCATCAACCAAAAACAATAGTCAAACAATTTCTGCTCGTCGTCAGAAAAAGTTTCTTCTAGAAGATGCATGTGGTCAGATGTGGATTATTTATGTATCCGGGCCTGATAATGTGTCCGATTCAACAATGTACTACGTCGCTCGAAATGCTTTTGCAAATGGGTTTGATAACGATGGATGCTTTAATGGACTATAATCATCTATAAAGCAGTCAAGAACATTATAATTTAGTTTTGATTAAAAGGCAGGGTAGTTACTCAAAAGGCCCCGGGAATCCCGGGGTTAATTATAACGTAATGAATAAACTCTAATATTTTAATCAATTGAAACTCCTTCTGAAAGGCGTTGTACCAATACTAGGCATAGGCCCATTCAACTATTTGTTTGAGGGTTTTCTTTATTTCCAGCTGTGCCTCTTCTTTTCTTATGTCGATTCCACAAATAAGACCATTATTGGTATGCGCAAATAAGGTGATATAATAAATTCCTCCTATAAGAAGAGCTACTACAGGCCGAATCTTCTTATCCTTATCATTAAAGTATTCATCTGCAATTTCACTAAAGAATTGCTCACCAAACTGTTCACGCTTATCATTTAACTCTTCTAAAGATTTCGAACTTTCACTCAATCCCCAGCTTATAATCTTGCGCATTTCTTCGTTAATTACTAATGAATTAAGCTGGTTTTCTAACATGTTCAGTATTGTCTCTTTGCCAAAGTCCTCTTTACTATTTTCAATGATTACCTCAGTATGCTCCGTATTATTGGTCCAATAATCACGGCTGTTTAAATAATCTCTAACGAGTCCTTCTAACCCACCAAAATATTCGTAAATAAGTTTCCTGTTAACCTTTGCTTTTAAAGCTACCTGGCTTACATTTAAACCTGTAAAACCCTCTTCTTTTAGGATTAGTCCGACTGCGGTCAAAAATTTGTCCTTTGTTCTTTCCTTATCTCTGATAGGGCCACTAGTAATCTTTCTGCTCATTTCTCAAGGGTTTATATTGCAATTTCTGATTTTTCCTTATATAATTCAAGTTATTATTGCATCATATATTTTTTCCCTTCTCAAAGTTTAGCCTTACTAGTAAGATCTGTTGGCTTCCCTATATCTTGCGTAGAAATATTTGAAAGTTGATTAGTCTGCTCTTCTTTTTCATTTTCGGTATGAATAGATAACATGATTTTTCTGTCGATTGCCGCTAATTCCGTTTTTAGGTCACTAAGTGACACTTCTTTATTCCAGCTGGAATTAGAAATATCCTCTAACACCGCAAGGTCTTTTTCATGTTCAGAAATGTTTCCCCGTTCCTGTTCCATTAAAGCAGGTATTTTAGCAAGCGCATTGAGAAAGTTCATAGATGCCAGTTTTGGATCAGTAGCCATTTGACCATTATTAAAAGAATATTTTAGATTGCTTTCACCCATCACAAAAAAACGGTTCACTTTAACGTTGACCCCTTCCTTTTGTGAAACTTCTGTTTTAACAAGAAGCGAAAAACCATAGAGTGTTCCAATTTCCTCATACTCTCCTGCCGTTCTGGATTTGTCAGCAAGATCATTGAGTTTAGTCCCCACCTGTTTAAAATCTGCGTTATCAGGCAACCCAAGTAATTTAACAGCATTGATTATAGAACCATCGCTTTGCTTTTGTATTCTACTTTGTAGATTGCTCCAATCTAGTGCAAACCTTTCCAGTCTCGATTTTGATTCTGTTAAATTACTCAAAGTATCATCAAGCTTATATTTAGACAAAAATTTAGACCTTATAAACGTCTGTCTTTCACTTTCCAGACTCGCAATCTGCTTTTCAATTTTGGCCTTGTCCAATAAATCGGTATTTCCTGAGAGTATTGCTACATATTCAGAATAATTCATGCCTGATTTTTCGTCGCCGCCCCCCTCATCTATTGTACGTTTTGCCAGATTATTATTTTTAAGCTGACTGATGAAAAGCTGTTTATTAAATAAAAGGTTAAACTTATAGCTGTCCAAGGATTTTTCAACGGCATAAATGAGAATATCCACTTTATTATTCGCAAAATGTTTTGCAATCCGGTTGCCTTTTCTGACAGCCCTTCCATGACGTTGTTCCAGATCACTCGGACGCCATGGCGTATCCAGATCATGTACGGCCACAGCACGTTCCTGCGCATTGACTGCCGTCCCAAGCATTTCGGTCGAACCGACCATCACCCTAATCCGCCCTTCATTCATTGCCGTAATAAAATCTTTCCGCATCTTATCATTCTTAGCTTCCTGAATAAACCGTATTTCATGGGCAGGAATACCATAATCATTAACCAGTTTACGTTTGATCTCGGAATAGATATTCCATTCATCCGGCTTGTAAGTACCCAAATCTGAAAACACGAACTGAGTACCCTTCTGAGCATTAAATTTCCTATAATACTTTTCAATACTGGCAGCACAGTGTGAGGCTTTGTTGTCGGGATGGTCTCCATATTCGGAGCTGATTAAGCGCATATCCAGCGACATTTTACGTGCATAATCAGTTGCAATCAGCATTTTCGCTTTTTCTTCTGACTTTGACAATGGAGGCCTGCCAAGAAGTTTAGCATCCCCGGTCTTAGCAAACTGCATCAGTTTTTTTATAAAGTCTTCCTGGTCGGGTGTTGGTGGGATGTTATAAAAGATCTCGTTTTTTTCAGGCCGATCAATACCAATATCTTTTGCGGTTCGATAATCTGTGATTTCTGAGTAAAACTGTGCCAATTCCGGCACCTTAATAAAATAACGGAAACGTTCCTTTTGAACTATATTATTGGCGACTGAAAATTCGTAATCTGAGGTTTTTCTTGCGTAAATAGCTGCCCAGGCGTCAAAACACGTAATCCCCTGCTTCTCCATTGCTTTCGGGCGAAGGTATTTGAACAGTAGGAAAAGCTCTGTAAGAGAATTGCTAATGGTTGTTCCTGATAGAAAAGTAGCACCCAAATCTTTGCCCGTCCTTTCCTGAATAGTACGAAGGGCAAATAGGAGATTCATTGCCTTTTGACTGCCTTGCATATTACCAAGGCCGGAAACACGATTGTGCCTGGTATTAAACATTAAATTTTTGAACTTATGACTTTCATCGACCAGCAAATGATCTATCCCCATCATTTTAAAATCGACGACATCATCTTTGCGCGTTTGAATATCATGCTCCAGCGTTTTGAGTTTAACTTCAAGATTTTTCTTTCGCACAATAACACCTTTAAGCATGGCTCTTGAAATCTCTTTACCCTGAGCATTTAATGCATCCAAATTGTCCTCCACACTTTGAAGCTCTGCCTCCAGTATTTCTTTCTGCATTTCTGGCGATTGGGGAATCATTCCAAATTGATCGTGCGTCAAGATAATGCAGTCCCAGTCATTGTTTTTAATATCTCCAAAAATTCTCTGGCGCTTCCCTGGCGTAAAATCTTCTTTGCCGGGATAGAGAATCTTAGCATGTGGATAGGCTTTGCGATAAGTGTCCGCGATCTCATGTACATTGGCCTTAAGACCAATAATCATCGGTTTATGTGCAAGTCCCAATCTTTTCATCTCCTGTGCTGCACAGCACATAATCAATGTTTTGCCTGCACCCACTTCATGATCACAGATTGCCCCTCCATTGAGCTTAATCATCCATACTGCATCTTTTTGACTGGAATAAAGATCCTCGATTCCCAACGCCCTTCGGTCCAGACCTGGAAAGTCCTGATGACTGCCATCGTATTGGGGTCTTACAAAACAGTTAAATGTATCATTGTACTTATCTGAAAGTTCCCTTTTAAAGTCGATACTTTGTTCATGTAGCCAATCTGTAAAAGCTTTCCTAATTACATCTATCTTCGAGTTAGCCATTTGTATCGCTTCCATATCGCGTACCTTGACCTCCTGATCGCCAAGCTGAACGGTTTTGGTTATATCCGGGGTCGTATTGACTAATGCGTTTTTAAGAAGAGCGATACCATCAAAGGTTCGGCTTTCGGATTTTACAGCATGCTTTTCAGTTATTATGATGTTTTTTTTCTCGCACGCTATGGAAAAATCATCAGTTTTCTCACTGTAATAAACCCGCACCTCAGTATCAAAAAGGTGAGAAGCAAACTTGCTGTAAATATCGGTTTGTATCCAACGCTCCCCCAAATTAAAATCCAGTTCCTCAAATTCAATTTGCCGAGGCATGGCCTGCTTTAAGATTTTTGCACTTTCTTTAGCTTCCTTATCAGTTGGGTTTCCTAATAGATAATCTTCAATTTCATTGATCTTTTCAATGACATTCCCAGAAATAAACCGTTCTGAAACCTCATATTCCTTCGCTATAGGATTAAAGAATATTCTTCCTTCAAGTCTTGCCTTTAGTTCCAGCTCCGAAAGATTACTGATCCGAGACATATACTTCAGATTGACCGTACCATAGCGGTTCAACGAGGCAGACAATGCCTCATCAGGGTTATCTGTTGCAAGAGTTGTTGTTGAAAAACTTACCGGATGATGGAAAATATCAGCCTTATGAATGACGCCGCCCACAACCCGTTCGAGGTAAGGAACTTCTTTTCCAGCACTATCTGTTTTTATCAGTTTTATATTTTCAGCGGTGTTTAGATGCCCAAACTTTTTCACATAAGAATCATAAGCCCTGTTCAGTACTTCTCTTTCCTCTCGATATTCAATATGATTTTCAGCTTCCTTTTCGTATAGATCGATATAGGTATCTCTTAATAAGACATAAGCCTCAGCTCGGCTTTTCTGAAGAAAAGATAAAGTCAGAGGATGGAAAAATGCATTTACTCTGTCCGATTTAATGCTTTTCAGATAACCTACTAATCCATTATCAATGACCAAACTATCATTGCGGTGAAATTTTTGAATTTTCCCTCCATATGGTTCCGGGCCCATAATAGCATCTGTGCGCTTGCTTTCCTCGTTACTAGTAGATATAGAGAATAAATTCCCGACAACTTCAATTCTACTTACATCTTTTGGCTGGTAGGCGGATAAAGTCTTAGATTTTGGCACATCACTAAACAAATCTGATTGATAAGAAGCAGAGGGCTTTTTCTTCTGGTTTTTGTATTTTTTACTTGGAAGTGCTTTTGCAACAGGTTTTACAAAATTGTCTTCAAAAAGTTCAAAAAGGCTTAGTTGGACCTCATTTACGACAGCTGGCATGGCCGGTTTTACGGCTATAGGATTTATTACTTCTGATGTAATAGCAATTTCTCTAGCAGCCGTATTATTTCGCTCCCTTCCGTATAATTTTAAATCAAGGAGTTTACTGAAATCATCTTCCAGCATATACTTGAGATCATTTGAAATCCCATTTAATCCGCCATCGTGAGTATAAATCATAGCAGGATGCCCGTAAGGATCAGTAGCTACAGCCTGTGAGGTATGTACAATTCTGTGATTATCCTGAAAATAAGCGTTACCAGGTGTATTGTACTCGGTAAGACGGCTTTGACAAAACAGTTCTTCCGCTGCCGTTAATTCTTTTTTGAGGCTGTTTTTTTGGAGAACAATTAGATCACTACCTACTTCTGTTCCTGCATAATCTGAAAACAAATTATTTGGCAGACGAACGGCAGAAAGGAGAATATTACCCTTCATTAAAGCCCTGCGAATAGGCTCATTTTTAGAGCTATTTAGTACCCCCTGGGAGGTAATAAAAGGCAGTATCCCACCCTCACGAAGCATATCAACTCCTTTCAAAAAGAAGTAATTATGTACACTTCTCGCTGCTTGAATTCTTGCCTCATCCCGGCTTCTGGAAAATAATAGGTCGAAAACAGAAATATCTCCAAATGGAATATTACTGCACACCACATCATAGGTGGATTTCTCCATTTCATCTATATCCTCAAAACCACCGGTCCTGATATCATAATCAGGATATAGCTGTTTAAGCACCAGTGCTGTCAGCAGATCCTTTTCATATGCTGTCACCTGCCTTATGTTTTGACGAGAAAAAGAATTTAAAAAAGCACCGATACCAGCAGATGGTTCAAGAAACTTCTGAATGTTTACACCCTCGTTTTCTAAACTATCAGCAATCACATCAATGATTTCCGGCGGAGTATAAAAGGCTGACAAAACCGAACTCCTCATACTCTCAACGAAACGTCGGTACTGCTTTTCATCCGAAGCATTATTTTTTAGAAGCCGGTGCAACTCCTGCGTAAGTGCAAAAAATTCCTGTTCCGTTTTTCGCCATTGGTTGATATCAGTCTCTTTTTCCACCGGATTTAGGATAAATTTCAACCCACCAAATCCACTATATTGAAGTAAAAGTTTCTGTTCAGTTTTATTAACTGGTCGTTTTTCTTTCTCTAGCAGGAAGGCAGTGGAAAGGGCTAAAATATTCTGACGAAGATGCTCCTTTTTATTGAAGGCCATGTTCCTCAATCCAGAGTTGAATCCTGCCTGTTAGCTCTGTATATAGTGCATCATAGCTTATACTGTATGCAAAGTCATCAGCTAGTTCATAACAATTAAAAACAGATTCACAAACCCGGAACATTTGTAAAGCAAATGGCCGCAGTTCCTCATCTGCCATAATCGTGTCGAACTCATTGCAGATTACACTGAATATCGTATCGAACTTTGAAAAATGCAGATTTTCAAATAAGATAAAATCTGAAATTTCATTACATTGTTCAATGGAATTCCCTGAAAGGAACGCGCCTTCATATGCGTTAGCGGCCAAAGCGGATCGCTGGTTAATAAATGGGTGATCTCCAGATAATTCAGGAAAACTTGTATTAATATGTTCCTGTAATCTTAAGTTGAAATATGAAAGGTCATTTTGTTTTGTTCTCATGATATGTTGTCTTGGATTGTTCTATTTATTTAAGTGAAATACCGTGGCTCATGACTTTGAGATTTAGTATAATATTTTTAGTATTCTCTATTGACTTGCATATGTAGTATTTCATAATTTCGCCTGTAATCATTAGAAAATTATTTTATGAAAGAATTGATTGAGCAAATCAAAGCCGAGTTTGAAAAATTCAAAACAGACGCTGATCTACAAGTGGAAAAAGGAAATAAGGCAGCAGGAACGAGAGCACGCAAATCAGCTCTGGAACTTAGTAAGTTATGCAAGGATTTTAGAAAAATTTCTGTAGAGGAAGCTAAAAAGTAAAAATAATCCCTGTTTTGCAACAGGGATTTTCCTTAGCTTCATTTTCAGCTGGGAAGGTTACAACTTCTCCTCATTTTCTGATTATTTTTTTAAAAATTTGTTATTTTCAAATTCAAAAGCTGTCTCTGCTTTTCCATTCAGGATGATACGGGCATCGAATTTCTTACCTGCCCTACTCGTCATTCCTTTTAAAAGTGATGTTTTACCTTTCTTAATAAGATTTTCGACCTCCTTTAAATCCAGTTGCACCCCACAGATGTTTCGAAACAACACCCATTTACAAACGACATCAGGGCACTTTACAATCTTATCTCTGATTATTAAATGTCTGGTTTTGCATTTTGGACAAATTAAATCTGGAATTTTCTCAGTCTCCAAGGAGGCAGATAATAATTCCTGGGTAATCAATCTCGTATAGGTTTCAATACCCAATTGAAAATCGTTAGCGCTTATTTCTCCATTTTCAATCTTTCCTAACGAAAGTTCCCACTCCCCTGTCATCGATACATCTGCAATTTTCTTATCCTTAATAAAGTCATAAACTTTGAGCCCCTTTTCTGTCGGAAGAAGTGATTTTTTTTCACGTTTGATATAATCCCTGTTAAATAAAGTTTCTATAATAGCTGCCCTGGTTGCTGGTGTACCAATGCCCACATTTTGAAGCGCTTTTCTTTCCTCTTTATTCTCAATCTCCCTTCCGCAGTTTTCCATAGCAGAAAGTAAACTCGCCTCCGTAAATAAAGAAGGCGCTTTAGTCTGTTTTTCGAGAACATCCGCTTCCTTAATCATTAGATCATCACCAGTATTGAGTACTGGAAGTAACTCTATAGCATCATCATTTTCCTCACTAAAGTTTCCATAAATAATGCGCCAGCCTGGTTCTTTAATCTGAATTCCTTTTGATAAAAATTCGTAATGGAGAACTTCCAGCTTGATGGTTGTTATTTCCTTTTGGCAAGGCGCACAAACAGACTCTAACATCCGCATCGCTATCATATCGTAAACGGCAGATGCCGCGCCGGTTAGCGCAGAAGGGATTTTCTCTGTAATTAACAATCCATGATGGTCAGTTACTTTTAAATCGTTAACAATCTTCTTATTTAACGGACCACCCTTCATTTTGCCTAATGGTTCATTCAAAGAAGCGCGATCATATAATGCTTTAATAAGGTGTGGGATTTCTGGCCAGACATCTTCTGGAATATAACAACTTCCAGTACGCGGATACGTAATAAATTGCTTTTCGTATAGACTTTGGGCAATATTTAAAGTTTCATCTGCCGATAAATTGAGTTTCTTGTTGCATTCTTTTTGTAAACCTGTCAAATCGAACAGCAAAGGAGCCTGCTCCGAAACTTTTCTGGTTTCCACATCCTTTACTGTTGCGCTTCCAGCGCGAAGGATCGTTTTTAAAGCATCTTCAGCCTTTTTCTTATCATCCCACTTGTTTTGTGCGGAGCTTTTGAAATCATTATAATCTTTTCTGTGATTTAACTGAATCTGCCAGTACTTTTGCACCAAAAAGTTTTTATTATCAAAGTATCTTTTACAAATCAAAGCGAAGGTCGGCGTTTGTACTCTGCCTAATGAATAAATTCCAGATCCCGCAGAAATGGTCAACGCTTGTGAACCGTTGATCCCTACAAGCCAATCAGCTCTACTTCTACTTTGGGCAGCATAATATAAATTATCAAAGTCACTACCAGGTTTAAGGTTCATGAATCCCTGTTTGATCGCTTTTTCCGTCAGAGAGCTAATCCACAGACGTTCGAACGGTTTGTTGCATTTTAAATATTGATAGATATAGCGAAAGATCAGTTCACCCTCCCGTCCAGCATCTGTTGCAACAATGATGCTGTCACACTCTTTTATTTTCCTTGCAATGACTTTTAATTGTTTTGATGCGCCAGGATCGGCGATATAAGACTGATCCTTTTTAATTTTACGTACGATTAATTCAAATGGATCAGGCATGATGGGCAGAGATTCTCTGTCGAAACCTGCTATCCCATAATCTTCCGGCATGGCAAGGGTAATCAGATGCCCAAATGCCCACGTTACACAATATGAATTTCCAGCTAAGTAACCTTCATTTTTCTCTGAAGCTCCTAATAGTGCAGCAATCTCGCGGGCAACACTCGGCTTTTCTGCGATAACTAATTTCATCTTGATTATTTTTTAATGTTACTATCCCGAATTAAGCTCTAAGGCGTCTTTTTTTAGGAGGCGTATTTTTCTCTGCTTGTTGCTTCACTTGTTTCTTATCATCTGGCGCTGTTTGCCCTGATTTTAATGGTTCCTTAATGTTTTTTGTAGCCTCATTGGTCTTTCCTTCTGAATTGACAGCAACCTGCGTCTTGTGCTCTTCTGCGGGCTGAGCATTAACTTTAACATCATTCGGATTTTTAAAATCAAAATCTGTTTTTCCAGTTTCTTTATTAAAATTGATGTAACCTTTGTACTCTTTTCCATTTCGGTCGATCAAGCCATCTATATACACCGTTTTTCCTTCTTTGAGATTTTGATACTGTTCATCACTCAGATCTTTTCCCCTGAATATTTTATTAGGTTCCGTAGCTATATTTTGCTGAAGTTTATCTACAATAGGATCATCAAACAAGAACTGCACATAACGTTTTTCAGCATTAAACTGTACACGGCCGCCAAAAGGCTCCCCTTTATTCGAAGTCATCCCTTCCAAATAAAGAGGCTTGCCATCCATTAAAGTCTGTTTTTGCTCAGTATTCAGTTCAAGACCTTTAAGGGTATCTGGAATTTTAATCTTGTCTGTTCTTAAAGCCACGATTTCCTGCGTTAGCTTATCAATACTAATGATCGAAGGAATTTTCTCACCAGTTTTAAGATTATCAAGTTCAACAACTCGTCCCATATTTCCTGTTTCGCGCAAATTCTTTTTATCTTCCTTGGTGAACTCGTGCCCGAAGAATTTGTAATCTAAATTGGGCTCTTTACGGATTCCGTGAATGGCAACAGTTACTTCGCCTTCACCATTCCTTTGCAGTGATAGTCTTGCATCCAATCGGGTGATAACAGTACCAAGATTAAGGCTTACAGGAATTAATTTATCTGTTTTAAAGCCCTTTAATAAGTCTTCCAAGACATTCATTTTCTCTAGTTTTTCCTGATTAAGACCTAATTTACCCATAGTATCCCAGTCGATTTCTTCTGGCTTATAGCGCGTTTCAGTCGCTGCCGGCGCATTTTGATTTTCCGCAGGTGTAGGTTGCTCTGCTGGTTGGTTGGTTTGTTGCGTTTCCATATTATTCTGATTTTGAGATTTATTTTCCTGCTGACCCTCAGCATTTATTAGATACTTTGAAAGTATTTCGCCTCCCTTTACAGAGGGGGCATTAATAGTCTTTTGGATTTCCGCTGCAGTTTTAACTGCAGTTTTAGCGGGTACTTTAAAGAATGAAAAATTGGTTGGGTTTTTAAGTTGACTGATAAAATTGGAAAAGAAGTTGGAAAAGACATCTCCATGTTTATCTACTCTCATAAACTGGTTCTCATTCTTCTTATCGGTTGGAACGGTCTCCAGCTCACCATTTTTCCCAATCCCTTTAACAGCCTCAATTCTCATTTTCTCCTTGTTCAAAACCAGCAAAATGTCTGACAGCTGATCCGGAGATAGATTATTCGGAGCTTCTTTTATAGGCGTTTCTAATGCACTCATGATTTGATTATTTAAGTATTTGTGCTCAAAAGTATAAGCCAGAACCGCCGTAGCCTTAAAGTGGCATCAGACGGCTACTATTTGTCTTTCTCTGGCACTATTTTGAAATCATGCTGGAGCTGTTGTGTATAAAACTCCTTACATCAGATAGTTTGTAATACAATTTGCCGCTAATGGTGAAGTATTTTAATTTTCCTGATGAGCGGTAACGCTGTAAAGTGCGCTGGCTGATTTTAAGGTTATGCATTACATCCTGATTATCCAGTAACTCCTCTTCATCCAGCACCATACGATCCCTGGCTTTCGCACTCACTTGATCAGAAAGGATATCAAATCGTTGCATAATTCTTTTCATCCAAAAGCTGAATTCCATTTTGTCTATTTCCATGATTATAATTTTATGGTTAATAAATTCTTAATGTCATTCCCGTACTTTACTATATGAGGAATGCACAACAAAATTGAAAAGACAGCATATCTTTTCTTGCCAAGTTTTCGATAAAAGAAAATGGGTGAATAGAAAATATGATAAAAGAAATTAGATTCAATAATTCCTGCTACTAGCCGAAAAAGAGTTAAAATGCAATTGGTTGTTGCATATCTATAGTGAGAAAATGATTACTAAAAAGAGCAATTTACCAATGGGCTATCATGGGTAAATCGGAGAGGAAAAGAATAGTATTAAATAAACCAAGAAATAATACCCTAAGTTATCAATGAAAAGCACTTTCATTAATACGGGTCTTTATTTAATCAATCAGGCAAAAACTACATAAATTCTTTATCCATATATTGTTCCAGGGAAGATTTTATACGCTCTAGAAACAGCGTGCGGTTTCCGGCACGGTATTTCATACGGTGAAAAGCATGGTGAACATCACCAAGCTCAATATGGAAAAGGCTTTGAAATGCGAGTGCAACCTTTCTTATTCCAACATTGCCACTACCAAGGCACTCCGAAGCGTATAATGCGTAAATAAGTTCAATAAGCGCATTCTTTGAGCCAGTCCACTGAATAGATTGCTCGCCGGAATTTGAAAAAATAATGCCGTTATCTATACCAGCTTCGGTACGCATTAGGAGATATTCATAAAGCAGATCATTTTCAATGATCCGGGACACTTTATAATCATAATAGGTAGAGAACATCGGATCTGATTCAAAAAAATGACTTTGGAGGCCAGAATTAAAATCCATTTTTCCGCGGGTAAAGTAAACATCATCTTTTGCTCGGCTACCTGACCGATAATAACGATAAAATTCTGAATTGGAAATATTTGTCTTGTAATTATGTTCTAAATGCTCCAACTCACTCAAAAAATAGCTTTTATTGATGCTACCGAAACTAGCAGGTCTGCTAATTTCAAGACGGAACACTTTATTATAGAATAAAAGTTTCCCTTGAACCTCGGGTTTCATGGACCTGAAAAATTCAATTTCTTCACGCTCATTCCTAAATTCTCTCTTGAGTACTCTTTCTCTCAATTCACTGAGCAACTCCTTTAGCAAAATTGCCATTCTTCTGGATTCTTCAATAGCGTTTTGAGCATCCAAGCTTAATTCTAATTCGGCGGATTTAATTTTCTCCCGAATGTTATTATAAAAGAGCTCCATAATTAATATAGTTTGGTTCAACAATTATTTAAGCACAGCACATTAATGATTTTTTACTTAATTATTTCTCGTATATCTCACAAGTGAGACATATAAAAAAAATGTAGTTTTTCTCACAAATAAATATTTATATAAATTCATGTCCTGATATTTTACTGTATAAGCAGTAATCAAAATAATTCGACTGTATAAAAATCGATAAAAATTTGCGTGGCAAAATTGTAAGAATGTGTACTTTATATGTTATCAAACTATAAAGCATGAAAATTAGTAAGCAAAATGTGATTTAACAGTATATACCAATCTTTAATAAGATTCTTGTTAAGTTCATACGTCTGTTTATTTCATAAAGAGAAATATAACCAAAGTGAGTATTGTTAAACCACCCGTAAATTCAGTAAGCCAAACTCCTGACAACTATGTATGCAACGTAAATCAAAAAATAATGCCTTTAACGGTCAGCACTTAAATATATAAACTGAGTTATCTAAAAAAAAGAACTAATTTATATTCGTGATAATTTAATGATAAAAAGTATCCTTTCATGCTATATCTGTGAATATCTAAATTACTTTTAAAAAACAAAATTAGGTACATACCTCGTAAATAGATAACCACATTTATGTCGACAAAAACAAAAAACTGACGATTAACAAAATCTTCGCTCCTTATTTAATTATTGAAATTTCTAATCAACATATACACTTATTTATAGAAATTATTATATGTTTGTTATTCTATCCCACCCACATCCCACATTTCCAACATTTTAAAATTTATATGCGAATGCAATAATGCCTTCGCATCTGTACTTTAGTAATAATGATAAGATACAAGTGTGTAATCATTGATGATGATGTAAAATCTATAGATTATCTGACTCAATTAATCAGGATGTCGTTTAACCTGGAACTAGTGGCTGCTTTTCAAAACCCCATATTAGCTCTTGAATCACTAAAAAAAAACCAAAGTATTGATTTCTTATTTTTAGATATTGAAATTGGGACGGTATCTGGCTTGGATTTAGTCCCTATCGTCAGGCAGTATACAAAGCATATAATTATCGTAACAGCACACTCAAAGTACGCCATTAATGCCTTTCAAATTAATGCAGATCAGTTTATTCTGAAACCATATAATGAACTTCGATTCTTTACGGTAATTAATCATCTTATTGATGGGTTTTCCGAAGATCAAGCGTCTCAAGTTCCCTCGAAATTGTTTTATTTAAAGGGACCTAACAAAAACACGTTTAGTCAATTTAACGTAGATACAATAATTGCAATAGAAGCTACAAAAAATTATGTGAATGTTTATACCTCCTCTCAGACTATAATCGGTTATCATCCTTTAAAAGAAATGCATGAATCCTTAGTGGGTTTTCCTGATTTTATGAAAATTCATAAGTCATTTATTATAAATACTAAGCACATTCAGTCTGTTGAGGTTGATACAGTAAAAATGACAAACGACCTCATTATTCCTATTGCAGCCAGTCAAATGCAAACATTTAGAAAATTCCTAAGAGAAAGGACTTTCATTGCAAAAAGAAAAGTGGCAGTTTAGCCTAGTACAGGGTTTCTATTAAATTGCAATATGGAACAGATCGCAATGGTAGCCCGAAATATGGTAAAGGAAAGTCCATAAGGCTGTTAAAATAATTTCTATGAAAAAGCAACTAATAATACTTAGTTTTTCAATAATTACAATTTCACTATTAGGCTGTTTAGTACAACAAAATGGTACTTATACGAAAACACAATTAAAAACTAAAAGTGATAAAGTAATAGTCACCGGAACGGTTTATGATACAGATAAAAATAATAGAACATTACCAGGCGCAGCTATAAAATCTACTGATACTACATTTTTAACAAGCACTGATAAGAATGGCAAATATCATATTGAGTTATCGCCTGGTAAGCATATTCTTCGTGCAACCTACATTGGTTATCGACTGAATTCCACTAAGCCAATCAATCTTGTAAAGGGTGATTCTATAATTCTAGATTTTTTCTTAAAAGATGCTAAACAGCATACAACAAATTAATTGATTGGTACTAGTGCATCTTGCATTACATATTAGATTCAATTAAAAGCTTCATCTGCTTCAATCTAATTAGCAATGGCTGATTAATTTTCGTATCAGGATTAGCTTTAAGCGGTGAGAAATGGCTATCGAGAAACTTCTCGTAGTCATTAACCCTCGTAGCATTATTCAGCATTATTGGCATCTCTGGTCGAGGTGCCTTTTCAAACCAAATTTCAAGTTCTGATATCGTCATAGCACGAAGATATAAAAGGATAGGCAATATGTCAGGTTGCGTACAACATCATTATGTAAATATTGAAATTGTAGCGGGATTATTAAATAAATTACACATCACCAGCAAGATCTGCGTATCAAAAAAAGCTAAAAATCTTTTAATTCTTACTGGTCAACTAAGGCCAAACAGCGGCCGTATCGGCCAAAAGCCATCAGAGGGTTCTGTGGGCGATTATATTTACAATCTCGTAAATAATAATCATATGGAAAACATTACACAAAATGATCTGCGCCAATTCAGGATGCTTCTATTAAATGACATAGAAAAACTTATCGACGAAAAAATACAAATTAAGCCGAATGTTCAACCGAACGAATGGCTTAGAAGTAAATCAATACGTGAAATAATGAATGTCTCACCAGCGACGCTGCAAAACATCCGTATCACTGGAAAAATCCGTTTCAGAAAGGTTATGGGTTCCTATTACTACAGTAGAACAGATCTCTTAAAGCTATTTGGGGATGGAAACAAGTAGTGCAGATCGATGGTTAACATTTTTAAAGAAAGCAACAAAAGATGCCAGACTAAATGTTTGGCATCTTTCTCTATTACTCTCTTTAGTTCAGCTTGCATATCTTCAAAAGGAGAACAAAATAATACATGTAAGTAGAAGCAAACTAATTCAACTATCCCACATATACACACTAACTACATATCATAGATATTTTAAACAGCTTCAGGATTTTGGATATATAAAATATATCCCTTCCTACCATCCAGGCTATCGAAGCACTGTAGAGTTTTTAAATATTTAAAAACCTAATTTTTTTTTGAAAGTTAGCTACTTATAGTTTATCTCATTGACGGCCGGTAAAACTTTTCTTATATTCATACGATCTCTCTTAATAGCAACCGGTAAAAAACTTACTTCAGAGGTTTCAGAATAGTTATTCAGAACCTTCACTGCATTATGTAACTTTCCGATCATCTGCTCAAATATTTGGGACTTAACTGTTGAATCACCTTCCTCGAAATCCTTTAATTCACTTCTGAGCTTTGAAAAAAATGCTTTATAATCAACTTCACTATCTTGCGTCTGTCTTTCAAATAGACGCTCACGCAGAGCTGTCATCTCCTTATTTACCAATTCCTGTTCTGTGATAGCATATTCCTCTGTCTGTTTGATTGAATGATGACCCAGCATTTCTTTGACAACATGAAGCGAAACGCCATTATTTAACGTAACAGTACTGGCAAACGTACGTCTGGCTTTATGAGTATTTAGTTTACTATATACACCACATAGTTCGGCAATTTCTGTGAGGTACTCATTCATTTTCTGGTTTGATTTAACCGGAAGTACCGATCCTCGTTTTATACAGACCGGGTGACATTTATATTTTTCCAAAATCTCAATGGCTTTGGGAAGAAGTGGTATATCTGTACTGGACTTTGTTTTTTGCCTTTTACTCATGATCCATAACCTTCCGTCAACTCCCCGTTTAATATCTTGTTTTTTTAATTGAAAAACATCAATGTATGCAAGTCCGGTATAGCATTGGAAAATAAAAGTATCTCGAATGGTATCAAGTCTTTCACTGGCAAAATCCTTATGTTCAATCAAATTCAATTCATCTCTTGTTAATGGATATTTTTTAATTTTAATCTTTTTGCTTTTAAACAGTTTAAAAGGATCTTTAGGAATGATTTCCTTCGCAACAGCTCGTAATACAATTTTCTTGAAATTCGATATATATTTTAATGCAGTATTATGTGCACAGTTTCGTACAGTTTTTAAATAAAACTCATAGTCTGTCGCAAATTCATAATTGAGTTCTCGAAATTCAAGATCTTTCTTTTTATACTTAAAAGCTATGAATTCCTCAACATGAGACCGTGCGGTCACATAACGTGTATGAGTTCCTTTCGCAAACTCTTTCTTTTCTACCAATTTCTCCATTTCATCATTATGGAGCTGAAACTCTTCAAGTACCTTATTTCTAGAAACAGTTTTTCCTTGAACAAAATCAATTATTTCGCTAGCAGTAATGGTTTTCTCGGCAGAAATTAATTGGGTTTTAAATTGGCTTATTTTAGTGGTCAGCGTTTCAAGGAAAGAGTTGATTGTACGCGCGTCTTCTTTAATACCTACCGCACGGCCAGTAACCTGATCCCATCTGCGTTCATCCCACTTTTGCTTAGTTGAAGTTTCTTTCGGGACTCCATCCACCGTAATTCGTAGGTAGATAATTCTAAGCATTGTACCTTTCTTTTTTGGGCTTTTCAAAAAGAAATTTATCCCGTAGCTTTTTTCTAACATAATTCAACATTTTAAAGGTTAATAAATGTAGAACTAAAGGATCTTTAAGTCAAGTCGTAGCCCCCTGCTACATGTTGTTTTACAGCATGTTACATGGTTTTTCGTGGCACTTTTTATCAAAATTTAAAAGTGCCACGATTATGCCACGAACATTATGAGCATTTTTGAAAATTATAGCAATCTCTTGGATAAAAGAAAAGCCTGCAATTTTCAAAAATTGCAGGCTTTATCAGCTTGTTTTACGCTTGAAGAGATTCTTCTTTCGTAATGTTGCGGAGAGAGAGGGATTCGAACCCCCGGACCTGTTACAGTCAATAGTTTTCAAGACTATCGCAATCGACCACTCTGCCATCTCTCCTGAATAACGGTGATACTGTCGTTTTCAGTGGTGCAAATATATAACGTTTTTTATTTCTGGCAAAACATTTCCTGAATAAATTTCAACAAAGCTTAATAATGGACTTAAAATCAGGTGAATTATTTTCAGTAACACTTTAACCTTATATTTCAAAAGTAAATATATTGTCTTAAATGAGTATTTTTTGTTTAGCTCGCTCTACTCTTCCCGGTCTACTATGGCAATGAAACTATTTTTTATAAGATCTGATGGATACACAAACTGATCTCCATTTTCTCCTTTCACTACAATGGCACCCTGTTCATCGTTCAGGCATTTGTCCAGCTGTGCTTTCATTTCATTAAGGCTTCCATCCGGAACATCAACAATATAAGTACCTGTGATGTGTTTGATTTTTATGACTTTTATATTCATATTATTTTTTTAGATTGGGAACTAAATTTAGGGATTTTACTTTAAGTAAGAAGAAAAATATACACTCAAAATAAATACTATTTTTGAATCATAATACTTCCAGGCAATTGATGCGTGATTGCGTTTTTATGTGGTTTATGAGAGCTTTCTTAAATGTTCACTTTTTAAACCACCCCATCAAATCTTTGATTTGCCACCCCTCCGAGGGAGGGGAATGTGACTTTTGTGGTTCATCAATATTTCCATAAAAAAAGTGCACCCGGTGGGTACGCTTTGTATGATACAATTTGAAGATTAATGTAATTCAGCAAGGTATTTCTCTGCATCCATTGCGGCCATACATCCGCTTCCTGCTGCTGTAATCGCCTGTCTGTAGATATGATCCTGAACATCTCCTGCAGCAAAAACTCCTGGAAGGTTGGTTCTTGTGGACCCTTTTTCCGTTGCAATATATCCGTTCTCATCAAGATCTATCTGTCCTGCAAAAATATCAGTATTCGGTTTGTGTCCGATGGCGATAAAGATTCCATGTACATCTACTGTAGATTTTTCCTGAGTCTGATTGTTGATTACCACCGCTCTTTCTACCAGGTTGTTTTCTCCTTCAATACCGATTAATTCATGGTAGAATTTCACTTCAATATTAGGAGTATTATGTACTCTGTGGATCATTGCTTTGGAAGCTCTGAACTCCCCTTTTCTCACCAACATGGTTACTTTATTCACCAGTTTTGCAAGGTAAGTAGCCTCTTCTGCTGCTGTATCTCCGGCACCCACCACTACTACATCTTTTCCTCTGTAGAAAAATCCGTCGCAAGTCGCGCATGCAGAAACTCCGCCGCCATTATATTTTTTCTCATCATCAAGACCTAAATATTTTGCTGTAGCTCCTGTAGAAATAATAACCGATTTTGCAAAAATTTCTTTGTTTCCGGCGTATAATATATGAACTCCTCCTACTTCTTTAGAAAGCTCTACTTTCGTGATCATTTCATAATGCACTTTGGTATCAAACCTTTCTGCCTGCTTCTGCAGATCCATCATCATTTCAGGCCCTGTAATTCCGTTTGGATATCCTGGAAAGTTGTCAACTTCAGTAGTTGTTGTTAACTGTCCGCCTGGTTCTAATCCTGTATATAATTCGGGTTTTAAGTCTGCTCTTGCTGCATAAATTGCCGCTGTGAAACCAGAAGGTCCAGATCCAACGATCACACAATCTAAAATGTTTTGCTCCATAATTTACTTGTTCAAAAGATTGAAATTAACGTCCGCTAATTTCGGAATTTTTAATGTTTTATTAAAGTTATTTTAATGATACTTGTCAATAGTAAGTATGTGGTTTTTCGATAGGGATTGGTTGATTGTTGATGGGTATTAGTTTTTAGTTTTTGGTGTTTAGCTTTTTGGTAAAAATGGAAATAAATTTCCCCAATATTAAAAACCTATCAACTATAACTAACTGTCAACCATCACCCAAACTATACTTTCATCTTAATCTTATCTACATTAATAATCTTGTACACCAGTTCTTTAATCAGTTCGGCTTCGCTCATATTAACGGCTCCAAGACCTTTTCCTTTCATATCGAATTCCCTTAAAATAGAGATCACTCTTGTCGCATGTTTCAGAGGATACAGTCTTGCAGATTCGGCGTAATCTTTAATGAAATAAGGATTAATTCCCATCTGCGAGGCGATCACCTGCTGTGGCTGCCCCATCATGGTCTGATAAATAATCACATTGGAAAAATAGGAATATAAACTTGCCAGCATCATTACAAAAGGATTATTCTTAGGATTTTTACCCATAAAATGAGCAATCTTAAATGCCGCACTGGCATTTTTAGTTCCCAACGCCTTTTGAAGTTCAAAAACATTGTATTCTTTGCTTATTCCGATGTGGTTTTCAATGATCGTTCCGTCTAATATCTGCCCTTCTTTAAGAATGATCTTTAATTTATTCAGTTCATTGGCAATCCTGGAAAGATCATTCCCGAGGTATTCTGCTAAAAGATGGGAAATATTGGGTGCGGTTTTTATTTTTAAAGCCACACATTCATCGGCGATCCATTTGGGAAGATTACTTTCTTTCACAGATTCGCTTAAAAACAGTGCTTTTGCTTTATCTAATGCTTTTGCAGCCTTTTTACGGCTGTCCAGCTTTTTATGTTTGTGGGCAAAAACTAATACCGTAGAGGGTACATGGTTTTCTATATAGGCTTCAAGTGCCTTATTTTCTTCTTCATTCAGCTTCAGATCCTGAGCTTCTTTTACAATTATTAACTGCCTGTCTCCCATCATCGGAAACTGTCTTGCCAGAGAAAGGATCTCCTGATAGGAGGTATCTTTTCCGTACACCACAGTTTGGTTAAAAGCTTTTTCATCTTCCGCCAGTAAGTCGTGTTCAAACGATTTTACGGCAACATCAATAAAGTAAGCTTCTTCTCCGTGTAAAAAATAAATCGGTAAAACTTCTTTATTTTTAATATTTTTGAGGATTAAATCTAATTCTTTCATCTTATTAATGGAACTTCCAACACTGAATTTTCAGGAAACTTTTGATTTTAAATTCAAGAAAGACAAAGATAAGTTTTTTATTTATGATTTAGTTCGTAAAACTTACCTTCTCCTTACCCCCGAAGAATGGGTAAGACAGCACTGGGTGCACTATTATCTCACCGTAAAAGCGTATTCTCCATCAGCCTTAATCACTGAAAAAAAGATTGTTTTAAACGGCCTTACGAAAAGGATTGATCTTCTGGTTACGGAAAAAACCGAACCTATTATTTTAATTGAATGTAAAGCTCCGCATATTAAATTAACGGAGAAAACATTCGAGCAAACGGCAAGGTATAATTCTATTGTTGGAGCTAAGGAAATTATCCTGACGAATGGGTTGCAGCACATTAATGCCTATTATGAAAACGGACAGTATCAGTTTTATAAAAAAGACTAGTCTTTTAACAAGGATTGCTTTAGCATAAAGTTTTTGTGATTTTTTTAACCACAGATTTCTCTGATCTGCACAGATGATTGTGCTTTTAGCTCGCGCAGATTATGCTAATTGAGCAGATTTTCTCTTTGTGGTTTTAATTAGCATAGATGAAAGGTTTGTTGCTTTTTTTGACCACCCCGTCAAATCTTTGATTTGCCACCCCTCCGAGGGAGGGGAATGTGATCCTATAAATTAGAGTTGACTTAACAATTAAATAAAACGACATTCTATAATAGTCTCTGTCTGTTTATTATAACTTATTTTCACTAATTTAGATGAGGATTTTATTAATCTACAAAGATTCTCTTTGTAATGGCATTTACTTAACACCGACAAACAATAACAACTTATGACACGTTCAATCTTATTTACTGCATGTATGATGGCAACAGGAACTTTATTCAGTCAGAACTTTAAAAAGGTTTCTTATCAGGATGGTACTCAAAAGCTGAATGGCCTGGTCACTTCCAATGCCGGGAAAAAACTTCCGGGAGTATTGATACTTCCCGCCTGGAAAGGGATTGATGATGAAGCAAAAGCTGCCGCTGCAGAGCTGGAAAAACAGGGTTATATTGCTTTTGTAGCAGATATTTACGGGGAAGGGAATATTCCGGCGGACAATGCTGCTGCTGGTAAAACCGCGGGTTATTACAAACAGAATTATGAAGCGTATCAAAAACGCATCACACTTGCATTGGATCAGCTTAAGAAAAGCGGAGCAGTCGCCAATAAAATTGCCGTAATCGGATATTGCTTTGGCGGAACCGGCGCACTGGAATCCGCAAGGGGAAGCTTACCTGTTGCTGGCGTTGTTTCCATCCATGGAAGCATCGGCAAGGATCAAACGAGAAAAAACGGTCCTATATCTACTAAAATTCTTGTCGAAAATCCAGCGGATGATCAAGGGGTGACACCGGAAGATTATAATAACCTCATCAAAGAAATGAACGAAGGAAATGCAGACTGGCAAATCATTACGTATGCCCATTCCAAACACACCTTTACGGATCCCAAGTCACCGGATTATAATGAAGTGATGGCAAAAAGAGCGTGGAACCATACGCTGATGTTTTTAAAGGAGATTTTGAAATAACTTATTAATGTAATAATCTAGTAATGTAACAGTATAACAATGTTATACTTTAATAATAAGTAATCTATTGTTTACATAATAAAAAATATGCTTCGGCTTTGCTCTATGTGGTTTTGTGATGCGGTTCCTACCGTTTATTAATTGTTGTACAGAACAGAGCCGAAGCATTTTAATTTAACTATTCTTATTTAGCTTCCAGTTCAACGGCATATGCCTTTGGAGAATATTTTGTAAGAGAACCTGTAGCTGCGTCAATTCCAATACCGATCGCTCCTCCAAAAAGGATATTCAGCAGGGTTACGGCATTAAAGTTTTTCTGTAGTTTTACTTCTTTGCTCGCAAAGCCTTCTTTTTCAAAGGTTACCATCTGCTTACTTAATGATCTTGGTATTTCAGCTGTGCAAGGAGTTGTACATTTTTCGATTCCTTTGTGAATTACTTTAGCCCCGTCCGGAGTTGAAGTAAAGGATATTGAATCTTTTGTTCCCGTAAACATAGATGCGCATGAAGTGGTAGAAAGCGCGATTCCCAATAATAATACAATTGATAAATTGTGTTTCATATATTAATTTTTAGCGCGGCGAACTTACAAAAATAATAAAACAATAAAGTGTTGTTATCGGATAATATTTCACTTATGTTACGAGCATAAAAAAGCCGAAACTCCTATGGTTACGGCCTTTTTACTATTTCGTTTTATTCTAACAGGAAATTCTATTCTTCCTCCCTATTCACAAGATCGATGGAAAAGGCGGGAAGACAAATAGCAATATATTCGCAGGCTTCAGAGAAAGGATTGCTATAGCGCACTCTGGCTCCTTTTTCAACCAGAATGCTTTGTCCTTTTTCTAAAACAACAATTTCACCGTCTATTTCAAACTGCTTTTTACCGGAAACAATAATAGTAAACTCATCAAACTGCGGAGTCTGATGGGGTTCACTCCAATCCGGCGGAGCTACCATATGGGCAATGGAGATATTAGGGTTCTGAGTAGAGTTCCCCCAGTGTTCTTCAATCAGTTTTCCGTCTGTGGTAGGTACTACAAACGGTGATTTTTGAATTTTATATTTTTTCATTGTGCCAGTTTTCTTTTTTTATTTCATACACAAAATTGGTTCTGGTAGGTTCCGCGAAATAGGCAACTTCCTCTTCGGCAATCTTTTCCCCTCCTAATCTTTCTAGGGCAATCTGCGAACGGAAATTTTCTTTTCCGATATGGAAGTGTGCTTTATCTACGAACTGAAAGATATAATCCAGCATCAGCTTCTTAACCTGTGGATTAATGCCCTTTCCCCAGGATTTTGTTCCATAAAAAGTATATCCTATAAAGATGCTGTTTTCCTGTTCATCAAAATTATAGAACCTTGTACTTCCCAAGACTTCTCCTGAAGATTTTTCTATGATTTTGAAAGCGCCTTCACTCTCCATCGCACCTTTGAAAAAGTTTTCAAAAACTTCTCTTTTATAGCGGTCTTTATTGGGATGCTGTTCCCAAACTTTCGGATCGGAAGCAGTTTCATACACAGACTCAAAATCCCCTTGCTGTAAGGGGATTAATTGATATTCCTGATTTTCTAAAATAGGTTGAATCGAAAAATTCATATGCTTAGCTTTTTGCTTTTGCAGCGTCAGATTCTATTTTTTTAATTTCTTTCAGTTTATCTGTAATTTTGATAACAGCATCTGGTTTTGCAGGTTTCAAAGCAACTTCTGCCTGAGCAAAATCCCACTTAATAACCAGATTCCCGGAATTTTCATCTGTAGGGTTTAAGGTTATTTCAAACCACTCCTGCTTGTCTGCCAGTTTATTAACAGGTACGGTAACATCCAGTACATCCTGTTTTGCATCATAGGTATAAGCTCCCCACTGCTGGAAATCTTTATTTAGAATAACCTTCCATTCTTTTTCTGTAGGTACAATAAACAAACCGTATGTTCCGGCAGGAATTATTTTCCCTCCGAAATTCACAGACTGTCCGAATGTAATTTTTGTTGATGAATTGGCACCTGCTCTCCAAACCTGACCGTAAGGAACGAGTTCTCCGAAGATTTTACGTCCTTTAACGCCTGGTCTTCCGTAATCGATTGTGATTTTAGACATTGAAAATTGCTGTTCTACCACCTGACGCGGACTTGCTGCCGGTACGGAATAGTCTTGTGCAAAACTGAAAGCTGAAGCTGATATGCAAAGTGCAAATAGTAACTTTTTCACGTGTAAATTTTTGTTTAAAAGTACGAAATTAAAATAAAATGCTTTCTATCATTGCAATAGATTTTACCTTCTGTACTGTCTATTAAGTTGATGGTTAATGCCTATAAAATTAATTAATACCCAGAAGAATTGTACGTTTTTTCAATTTTTAACCCTGTATCGCTTTTCTGTTCCGAAAATAAAGGGTACTTTTCTCATTCTAAAGTTTTTAACTCCTAACCGTTTTTATATGTTAAAAAAAATAAGTTTATTATGCATTCTGTCCGCAGGGTTTTTCACCATCACAGCGCAGGAAAAAATCCCTTTCCGGATGACCAAACATAATAACATCATTATAAAAACTCTGGTGAATGGTAAGGATTCACTGGATCTGATGTTTCAAATCGCTATGGAAGATGCCTCCATCTCTCCGGAGCGGCAGAGAAAAGCGGATCATATTATCTTTGATAAGGACGATATCAGTAAAAATAACACAGTGAAAATCGGAAAATTAACCAAGAAAAATGTGCTGTTTTATAATAATGAACTGACCGGACATGAAGCTGACGGAAAAATAGGAACAGGACTTTTTGCCGGAAAGGCGTTTAAAATAGATTATGATCATAATGAATTTGTAAGCTATGATCAACTACCTGACCTGAAAGGATATGAGCCGATTCAATTGCTTCTGCAAAACGGACAGCTTTTTATTGCCGGGGATAATGTTATTGACGGAAGGCAGCACGAAGCGTATTTTCTTCTTCAATCGGGTTATTCCGGAGGACTGCTGTACAGTAATCAGTTTTCAGACGAAAAAGATTTGGAGAAAAAACTAAAGGTTACCGGCGAAAAGACTTTACGGAATTCCAGCGGACAAAGTGTGACTACTAAAAACGGTGTTCTTCCTTTTTTCAAATTAGGAAAAATTGTTTTAAAAGATGTAAGTGCCGGATTTTTCACAGGAAACCTGAAAACCCAGCGAGCCAATTATTTTGGAGCTGATGTCATCCGTAGATTTATATGGATCATTGATGCTGACCGGAAAATGGCTTACATTAAACCCAGCCAATATTTTTCAGCCCCCTACTATAAGCTTAATTAAAAATAGGGCTGCTGCAATTATAGCATTGAGATAAGGATTTTTTTAATGCAACTCTTTACCTCTATCTATTGTATACGTTCCATTTCTATTTTAAATCTAAAATAGCACCTTCCAGTTCTAATAATTTCTGTTTCCGCCATATTCCTCCTGCATAGCCTACGAGTTCTCCACTTGACCCGATGACCCGGTGACAGGGAATAATAATGGCAATTTTATTAATCCCGTTTGCGGTTCCTACGGCACGGACGGCTTTGGGATTTCCAAATAATACTGACTGCTGTTTGTAGGTACGGGTTTCTCCAATCGGTATTTCGCTTAATAATTTCCATATTTTCTTTTGAAATTCTGTTCCTGTAGTGTATAACGGAACATCAAACTGAATTCTACCCCCTTCAAAGTATTCTTTCAATTCTTTTTCAAGCTGTACAAAGTGTTTGTTTTCTCCCTGGACGATTTCAGCATTCATTGCTTTAGATAATGAATGAAACTGTTTTTCAATATTTTTCCGGTCTGTGAATTCAAGCAGGCAAATTCCTTCCTCCACGGCACAGGCGAACATGGTTCCTAAAGGGGTTTCAATTCGTTTAAGATCAATAATGTTCTGTTTTTGAGTGTTTTTTGGAGAAATTCCTAATATTCCTTTAAAACGTTCATTAAAACCGCTTAAGCTTTCGTATCCTGAATCTAAGGCCACCTCAATAATACTTTCTCCGTTTTTAATTTTCTTAAATGCTTTATTGATCCTGAATTCTCTTTGGAAAGCCTGAAAAGTCATGCCATGATTTTTCAGAAACCAGCGGCGGACGGTTACGGGCTCAATATTTCTTTCCACCAAATCTGAATCTTTGATTTTTAAGGATGCATCCTGCTGCAATTCATCCAATAATTCCTGAATGTAAGCCGGAGTTTCATTCAATTTATCTAAAGGTTTGCATATTTTACAGGCTCTATAGCCTTTTTCTATCGCTTTTTCGGGATCGAAAAAGAATTCTACATTTTCTTTTTTCGGTTTTCTGGCTGTACAAGTCGGCCGGCAGAATATACCCGTTGTTTTTACGGCCATCCAATAGCTGCCTTCAAATGAGGAATCTTTGTCTAAAGATGCCTGATACATCCTGTCTTCTGTCAATTTCATAATGATATAAAAATTGGTGAGAAATTTTGTTCGGCACTGATTTTCAGGACAGCAGCCTCCAACTGATCATAAATATACCCATTTAAAAAGTTACCGGAAGAGATTCTTTTTACGCCCAATTCCTGAAGGGTTTTAAAATCAGGAAGATCAGGCATACACATCACACTAAACGGAAGTTGTGCAGCATGAATAACGTGTTTAATATCCTGTACTTCTGTAATGCATGGAACAAAAATTCCGTCCGCTCCCACTTCCTCAATGATTTTCATCCGCTGAAGGGTTTCTTCCACTGCATTTTCTACGCCTAACAAAAATGGATCTATCCTTACATTGACGAAGATTTCAATATTCTGTTCTTTAAGTTTCTCAATAATGGTATTTAATTTTTCAAAAAAATCCTCTGCACTTAATAATCTTCTGGTTCCGTCAATGATGACACTATCTTCAATGTTGACGCCTACAACACCAGCCTTCGCCAGTCTGGAAATGTTTAAAACAATCTCCTCAGCAGTTTTCCCATAGCCTCCTTCCAGATCAACGGATAATGGAATGGATACCGACTTCAGGATTCTTTCCACGATGTAGAAATATTCTTCAAAGCTCATATTTTCTCCGTCTTCATAGCCCAGGCTAAATGCTACAGCCGAGCTTGAAGTCGCTATTGCCTTGTAGCCTGATTTTTCATAGACCTTAGCACTCTGAACATTCCAAACGTTTCCTATCAATAAGGGTTCATTCTGCTCATGCAGTTCTTTGAATTTCTGAATTGCTGTCATTTTTAATTTTTTATCAAAAGTAATAGGGATGCTGTTTTTATGCAACCGAAAAATGGACAAGTATTTTTATATTCTTTTTACGACACAGTTAAAACATCCCGGTTTCGCATTGTGAAGATGGATGTATTCAATTTCCGGATTTTCCAGCATTTGTGAAAGTTTTTCCTTTAACAATTTTCCTTCGGAAACATCCGCAGCAATCATCATTGCCTCTTTATTGTAACCACGAATTGAAAGTAATCTGTGATGGAACATGATCGGAATTTCGTTGATTTCATATGTTTTGGTTACTTGATTTGCCCTTACAAAAACAGGTCCGTTTGCCCGGTATGGAGAATTCACATTATGAAAATCATAGTTGAAAAGATAAACCGTTTCACCGATCGCAGCATCTTCCAAAGTAATCCTGCAAGGAAATCCCGGGAATTTATCTGCTTTTATTTTCTTAATATTATGCTCTGAAAGTTCAGTTTCTGATACATTATTCAAATAGTTAAAATTCGAATGATGCAATGCTTCCAATTTAAAATTATTCATTTTCTTTTTTTACAAATTTAAATTGCCTGCATTCATGATTACAACCGAAAAGTGGACATGTATTTTTTAAGAATTTTATATGAGTTGTACTTTATTTTTTATGCTTAATCACATAATTGAATTTCAGCACTTTTTTATGCCAAAGTGTTAACGTTTGTTCTGCTGAAATACATTCACCCGCTGTATTTATAATTAATTTATCCCGGAAAGATCTAATAAATTGGGACCAATATTCACCTTTAGAGTCTTTTAACAGAAAGTAAAATCCGGCATCTCCAAATTTATTTCCTGATGAATCTAATATCAGTTCCCCATTTTCTCCAACACCAGGATTCATAATAACGGTTGCATTTCCATTGGGTAAAGGGAAAACTGCTTTTATACAGGTTTTCCCTGACGGAAGCGTACAAACTCCATATATTCCTGAATAGACAACTTTACGGCTTGATTTAATGGATCTAAACCAAAAGGTGTACTTTACTTCATTCGAAACAGGATCAATAAGTGTGATGATTTCACTGTTTAAAGATTCACCGTCTTTACTATTTTCCGTTGGAATATTTAACTGATTGATTCTTATACTGAATAATTTGTTTACCAATACTCCGAAAAGTTTAAAATAGGGATTCCATTGTATGGAGAAGTTTAAATCATAATCAGCTGTATTTTCATAAAATAATCTGACTTGTTCAGATAGGTTTGAGAATTCAATTTCTGATAAATTAAGTTTTTTCATCGATGGAATTAAGCCTCGTGATGGAGTTTCCCTGTCAATAATGAGGTTTTCCTGATGAGCGAAATTTCTGATAAAATCATCGCCATTTGACTCTAAATTTCCAAAAGGACCCACTAACCAGGGGAAATCATGAGCATTAATTTTCCTGCCTCTCAGGATGACCCATTGCTGGGTAAACCAATCCTGAAATTTCTGCATCGGATACGCAAGTGCCATCTTAATTGTTATTGGTAAGATTGGGTATAAAATTCTTTTGTCCTTTCCATTCTCCAAATTCAGAAATCGGTTGGAAACGCAGGGTGGTAAATTCAAAATGAAAATCTTTTCTTTTTCTTTCTTTCATCGCATTAACGTGTTTTTTAGATTGAGGACCTGTACTATGCCCATGTACCATATCTGTCATTTCCTTTTGCGATTTCCAAATGGAAAATGTGGAGACGGTACGGGGAAATCTAATGGAAGCTAAAGATAAGGTTGTTCCCGGATGATCCCGAACCTGTTTTTCTACAGGTCTTCCCCAACGAATAAATCTTGGAATTTCGGGAAGTTTCATTCTCGCAATGGTAACTGCAACCACAGGAGCTTCCGGTGATTCTAGTTCGGACATTTCAGTTGGAATCTTAAATCCCGTTATGCTTCCCCACTGTCTTAGAAAAGCTAATTTGGTATACCATCCTTTGGCTAATATTCTACCCAACTTGTTTTCGGACATAAAATGGTCAATTACTGCTTCGTTTTCCCATTGCGCAAATACTGCAATTTCTCTTACGAGCATCCGCGATGGTGAAAAAACAGGAGAACCCAGCGTCATTGCAGTCATATATTCTGCATGAATCAAACCTTTAACATTCTGAGGTATGGGCGGGAATACAATAGCCTTAAGGGCTGACCAATAAGATGTTCTTACAAGATGATAAGTGAATATACTCATGTTCAAATGTATCTAATTAATTTCCAAAATAAAAATCCCCGTAAATTTCTTTACAGGGATTAAGATATATATTTTCTTTCGAAATTACATTGCATTCATTTTAAAGGTCATGCTTTCGATTACCTTTAAAATTGCTTCTACAGTGTCCATAGAAGTCAGACAAGGCACTCCGTTTTCAACACTCATTCTTCTGATCTGGAATCCGTCTCTTTCGGACTGCTTTCCTTTCGTCATGGTATTGACTACATACTGCACTTTTCCTTTTTGGATCAGGTCGATAAGATTAACATCGTCTTCTCCTATTTTATATCCTATTTTACAAGGAATTCCTTTTTCTGCAAAGAACTTAGCGGTTCCTTCAGTAGCCCAGATTCTGAACCCTACTTCATGGAATCTTGCAGCCAGATCTGCTGCTTCCTGCTTATGTTTGTCTGCAACAGTGAACAGAATGGATCCGTGCATCGGAACTTTTCTTCCTGCCGCGATTAATCCTTTGTAAAGCGCTTTTTCAAGTGTTGTATCTTTCCCCATTACTTCTCCTGTAGACTTCATTTCAGGCCCTAGCGAGATATCTACCTTCGTTAGTTTAGAGAATGAGAATACCGGAACTTTTACAAAGACTCCTTCTTTATTAGGAACCAATCCGTTTTTGTAGCCTAAATCTTTCAGTTTCTGTCCTAAGATGGCTTTTGTTGCCAGGTTAGCCATCGGCACATCCGTGATTTTAGAAAGGAAAGGAACCGTTCTTGATGAACGTGGGTTTACTTCGATCACGAATACATTTCCATCAAGTAACACATACTGGATGTTCATTAATCCGATTACATTCAATCCTTTGGCCAGTCTTTGAGTATAATCTACCAAAGTGTCAATTTCTGCCTGGGATACATTTTGTGGCGGATACACAGCAATTGAATCTCCGGAGTGAACTCCTGCTCTTTCGATATGTTCCATAATTCCCGGAATAATCACCGTTTCACCATCGCAGATGGCATCAACCTCTACTTCTTTTCCGGTAATATAACGGTCGATCAGGATTGGATGTTCAGAGTTTTCCTGTACCGCATTGTTCATGTAATACGTAAGTTCCTTGTCATCGTACACAATTTCCATGGCTCTTCCTCCCAACACATAGCTTGGACGAACCAATACCGGGAAGCCAATTTCGTTGGCAATCACTAACGCTTCATCTTTAGTGAAACAGGTTTTTCCTAACGGCTGAGGAATTCCCATTTCCTGAAGTGCTTTTTCAAATTTATCTCTGTTTTCAGCTCTGTCAAGATCTTCCAGGGTAGTTCCCAGGATTTTCACTCCATAACTTGCCAATTTATCTGCTAAGTTAATCGCGGTCTGTCCTCCAAACTGTACCACTACTCCTTTTGGTTTTTCAAGATCAATGATGTTCATTACATCTTCTTCCGTAAGCGGCTCGAAGTATAATTTATCCGAGATCGAGAAGTCTGTAGAAACCGTCTCCGGGTTATTGTTGATGATAATTGCTTCGTAACCCATCTCTTTGATCGCCCAAACTGAATGGACCGTTGCGTAATCAAATTCAACTCCCTGACCGATTCTGATAGGTCCTGAACCCAAAACAATGATCTTTTCTTTATCGGTAACAACACTTTCGTTTTCTTCTTCGTAGGTTCCGTAGAAATAAGGGGTTTCACTTTCAAATTCCGCTGCACAGGTATCTACCATTTTGAAAACCGGCAGTACTTTGTGTTCCTGTCTGAAATTATACACATCACGTTGAGAAACTTCCCAAAGATGAGCGATATTCAAATCGGCAAAACCTAGTTTTTTAGCTTTAATTAAAGTCTCTAAGTCGAATTTGTTATCAGCAATTACTTTTTCGAAATCGATGAGTTTTTTCATTTTCCAGATGAAGAATTTATCGATTTTGCTCCATTCTACGATCTGCTCCCAGTCGTATCCTCTTCTTAACGCATCTCCGATGATGAATAATCTTTCATCATCACATACTCTGATTCTTCTTTCGATTTCTTCATCCGTTAGAGCGTCAGCCTGCTTTTTCTTTAATCCTAAATGTCTGATTCCGGTTTCCAGAGAACGGATTGCTTTCTGAAGAGATTCTTCAAAGTTTCTTCCGATTGCCATTACTTCTCCAGTTGCTTTCATCTGCGTTGAAAGTCTTCTGTCCGCAGTTTCGAATTTATCGAAAGGGAATCTCGGGAATTTAGTTACGACATAATCCAACGCCGGCTCAAAACAAGCGTACGTTTTACCGGTCACCGGGTTCATGATTTCATCCAGCGTTAATCCTACTGCAATCTTAGCCGCAATCTTAGCAATCGGGTATCCTGTTGCTTTACTTGCCAGGGCTGAAGAACGGGAAACTCTTGGATTCACTTCGATGATGTAGTAATCAAATGAGTGAGGATCCAGGGCCAACTGCACGTTACATCCGCCTTCAATTCCTAATGCTCTGATGATTTTCAGGGAAGCATTTCTCAGTAACTGGTATTCTCTGTCCGAAAGCGTCTGTGAAGGCGCTACCACAATAGAATCTCCTGTATGGACTCCTACCGGATCTATATTTTCCATGTTACAAACCACAATCGCATTGTCGTTTGCATCACGCATTACTTCATATTCTATTTCTTTGAAACCTGCGATGGATCTTTCAATAAGACACTGGGTAACCGGGCTGTATTTAAGACCCAATTCAGAAATCTCTTTCAATTCAGCTTCAGTGGAAGCAATTCCACCTCCTGTTCCTCCCATGGTAAATGCAGGGCGAACAATCACCGGATATCCGATTTCTTCAGCGAAACGCAATGCACCCTCTACGGTATTTACAATATCAGATTCAGGCACCGGTTCGTTCAGCTCTCTCATCAGCTCACGGAAAAGATCTCTGTCTTCCGCTCTGTTGATGGCTGAAAGTGTAGTTCCCAGTACTTCTACTTTACATTCTTCAAGAATCCCTGAGTTTTGTAATTCTACCGCCATATTCAGTCCGGTCTGACCTCCCAATGTAGGAAGTAATGCGTCAGGACGTTCTTTTCTGATGATGTGGCTTACAAACTGAAGTGAAATCGGCTCGATATATACTTTATCAGCGATTTCAACATCCGTCATAATCGTTGCAGGGTTTGAGTTGATCAAAATAACCTTGTAGCCTTCTTCTCTTAAAGACAAACAAGCCTGCGTTCCTGCGTAATCGAATTCTGCTGCCTGACCGATGATGATTGGTCCGGAACCGATTACTAAAATTGTTTTTATATCTGTACGTTTTGCCATTTTTCTTTTGTTAGATACCAGATGTTAGATTTCAGACTTCCAGTATTGTATTTTTTACTTTTTACTTGACTTATTTTTTCATCCTTTGTCATTCCGAGGTACGAGGAATCTGGTTTTTAATTCAAAAGATTCTTCACTGTGCTTTCGCTTCGTTCTGAATGACAGATTCACTGTCTATTTATTGATGTCTCTCTTATTTCTTAAAATCTTCCATCAATGTAATGAACTCATCAAACAAGTAGTTTGCATCTTCAGGGCCGGGGCTTGCTTCCGGGTGGTACTGAACAGAGAAACAAGGATGGATCTTGTGTTTTAATCCTTCGTTTGTTCTGTCATTCAATGCGATGTGTGTTTCTACAAGGTCTGTTCCTTTAAGACTTTCCTGGTCTACTGCATATCCATGGTTTTGGGAAGTGATGGAAACCGTGTTTTTTGCTAAATCTAAAACCGGGTGGTTTCCGCCTCTGTGTCCGAACTTTAATTTGAACGTTTTTGCGCCGCATGCCAGACCTATCAGCTGATGTCCTAAACAGATTCCGAAAATTGGAACTTTGCCTAATAATCCACGGATCATTTCCAACGCCTGCTGGTTATCTTCAGGGTCACCAGGACCGTTTGAAAGCATAATTCCATCCGGATCCATTAATAGGATCTCTTCTGCTGTTGTATCGTGTGATACGACAATGATATCGCAGTTTCTGTGAGACAGCTCTCTGATGATTCCCAATTTGGAACCGAAATCTACCAATACCACTTTGAAACCTCTTCCCGGGTTGGCGTACGGTGTTTTTGTAGAAACCATTTCCACCTGGTTGGTTGGGAAAGTTGTTCCTTTTAATTCTTCAATAACAGCATTTTGATCAGCATCATCATTTACGATCTTTCCTTTTACAACTCCGGAGTTACGAAGAATCCTTGTCAGTCTTCTTGTGTCAATTCCTGAAATCCCTGAAAGATTTTTCTTTTTGAATAATTCGTCTAAAGTAATCTGCGTACGGAAGTTGGAAGGCAGGTCACAAAGTTCTTTTACGATAAGACCTTTAATAGCCGGTTCAATACTTTCGTAGTCATCACGGTTGATTCCGTAGTTTCCGATCAGTGGATAGGTCATACAAACGATCTGCCCGCAGTAAGACGGATCGGAGATCAGCTCCTGATATCCTGTCATCCCGGTATTAAAAACCACTTCACCAGCAGTATCCAACTCTGTTCCGAAACCTTCTCCGTGAAAAACCTCTCCGGATTCTAATATTAATTTCTTTTTCATTTTTACTTTTTTTGTACAATGTCATTGGTAAGATGTACTCTGTATTCTTACTTTTTACATTGTACATTATACTTTTTACAATCTATTTAAATTTAAATCCTTTTTCTTCCAACGCTTCTTTAAGAATGGCCATTCTTGCGAAAACTCCGTTCTGCATCTGCTTAAAGATCCTTGAACGTTCACACTCTACAAGATCTGTATCAATCTCCACGCCTCTGTTGATGGGCGCCGGATGCATGATGATCGCTTCTTTTTTCATCAGCTGTTCTCGTTCTTTCGTCAATCCATATTTTCTATGGTATTCTGAAGCGGAGAAACTCATTTGTGCATCGTGTCTTTCGTGCTGTATTCTCAGCAGCATTAATACATCCACATCTTTGATCATTTCATCTACGGAAAGATAGGTTCCATTAATTAGTGCCCCTTCATCAAACCATTGTTCAGGTCCTGAGAAATACACTTTAGCACCCAGTCTTCTTAGTGCTTCTGCATTGGAGTTGGCCACACGGCTGTGTTTTACATCTCCCACAATCCCTACTTTCAATCCTTCAAATTTTCCAAACTCCTGGTAGATCGTGAGCAGATCCAGCATGCATTGTGATGGGTGGTTTCCCGTTCCGTCTCCCCCGTTGATCACCGGAATGCTGATATTTTTTAATTCTTCAAAATACCGGTCTTTTTTATCTCTGATTACGACCAGGTTTACGCCTACGCTCTCCACTGTTTTTACAGTATCATACAAACTCTCGCCTTTGTTTACAGAACTGTGGGAAGCATCGAAAGGAACGACCTGCAATCCTAATTTTCTTTCAGCAATATCAAAGCTTGTTTTTGTTCTTGTACTGTCTTCAAAGAAGAGATTTGAACAAAAAACTTCTCCTTCAATTTTAGCAGTTTTTCCTTCAGCAAAAGCCTTGGCTTCTGTCAGTATACTGTTGATTCTCTCGGTACTTAGTTCTGTAATCGTAAACATAATATCTTAATTTTTTTACATAAAAAAAGCGAAGACAAAAATCTTCGCTTAATAACAATAAATATCGTAAAGGGCGCTTTCGCCCGGTAAATCTAATGATATAAATACTTTTTTATTCATTAGGTGCAAAGATATAACATTTTCCCGATATGACAAAACTAAAGTTCCAAAAAAATTAAAAACCTTCAATCACACACTATTCTCATTTTTTCTTAATATTTTTGTTATCTATCAAACTAATGTATGGACGCTAAAGACAAAATGATTCTCAGTATTATTCAGGAAGACTCTACTTATTCTGTAAAAGAAATCTCAGAAAAGATTGGTCTTACTTTTACCCCAACATATGAACGTATTAAACAGCTGGAAAAACAGGGAATCATTGAAAAATATGTAGGTCTTTTAAACCGCGAAAAATTAGGTCTTAACATTGTGGTGTATTGCAATGTCCGTCTCAAAGAACAGTCTCAAAAAGTACTTGAAACTTTTGAAAAAAACATTGAAAAACATGATGAAGTTCAGGAAATCATCAGCCTTTCAGGCGAATATGATTATATGCTGAAAATCATTGCGAAAGACATTAATTCTTATAATGATTTTGCGGTTAACGTTATTTCAAATATCCCTAATATCGGGCAATATCACAGCTCTATTGTTCTGCATGAGGTGAAAAAATCCACCAAATTTAAAATTGATCTGGACTAATTTTCAGTAGTAATTTTATAAACCATTAAGATTTTTAAAGTGGTTAAGATCAGACTTAAAAACTTCAATACTCCTAATGGTTTATCATCAACCCAATATTTTATTTTTCAGTTTATTAAACTGATATTCAATCTTATCTAAACAGAGATTTCCTATACTTCCCTGATGGGTATGGCTGAGTTTTCCTGCTTCAAATTCAAACTCATTATTTTCAATTTCCTGCCCTATTTTCACATAGGCATCACGGAAAGAACTGCCTTTCTTAACTTCTTCATTGATCTTTTCTACACTGAAGAGGTATTTGTATTTTTCATCTTCCAGAATCCCGTCTCTCACCTGGATATTGGGTAAAGTATAATTTAAAATTTCCAAACATTCTTTTAAAGAATCTATCGCAGGGAAAAGTATTTCCTTCGTTAGCTGTACATCTCTGTGATACCCTGAAGGGAGATTGCTGGTAAGCAGTATGAGTTCATTCGGTAATGACTGAATTCTGTTACAACGTGCTCTTACCAATTCGAAGATATCCGGATTTTTTTTATGCGGCATAATGCTACTTCCCGTGGTAAATTCTTTCGGAAAGCTTATAAAATCGAAGTTCTGACTAAGATACAGACATACATCATATGCAAATTTCCCAAGCGTTCCGGCTAAGGTAGCCATCGCCATGGCAAGCATTTTTTCAGACTTTCCTCGGGTCATTTGCGCATATACGGAATTGTAGTTCATCGACTGAAATCCTAAGTTATACGTCGTACTTTCCCGGTTGATCGGAAAAGAAGAACCATATCCTGCAGCCGAACCTAAAGGATTTTTATTGATGATATTTTTCACGGAAAAAAGCATTTCCACATCATCCAGCAATGCTTCTGCATACGCTCCCAGCCAAAGTCCGAAAGAAGACGGCATTGCAATCTGAAGATGGGTGTAGCCCGGAAGCAATACTTCTTTATGCTGTTCGGCCAACTGAATCAGCGTTTGAAAAAAACCGTCTGTAAGGGTTGTAATTTCACGGATTTCATCTAAAAGATAGAGTTTGATATCCAGCAGCACCTGATCGTTTCTGGATCGTGCCGTATGGATTTTTTTTCCTGTATCTCCTAATTTCTCTATTAAAATCGCTTCGATCTGGGAATGGATATCTTCTGCCGAGGCATCAATCTCAAAGGTTCCTGCTTTAATATCTTCTAAGACAAGTTCCAGAACAGAGAGCATCTGTTCAGATTCTTCTATTGAAATAATTCCCACTTCTGCAAGCATTTTGCAGTGTGCCATAGAACCATTAACGTCATATTTCGCTAAACGTTCATCAAAGTCAAGGTCTTTACCTACTGTAAATGTATTGACTGCTATATTGGTGGCCAGGTTGTCCTTCTGCCATATTTTTTTCATAATTTCTTTTATTTAAATAACTGAGTGCAAACACTCAAGTTTATTTTGACTTCGCCCGGTATGGCTTCCTTTTATTATTGAAAAATTGTAACAATTTCCACATTCAATAAAAAACCATGTTCCTAATTCTGTTTTTTGCATAAATCTTTATTAAAAACGATCCGCTGCATTACTGCCATACAGGGCTGGGTCAAAACATTTTTTGTATTAGACTTCAGATGTTAGATTTCAGACTTTGAAATATGTACGTCTGATGTCTACAAGACTTTTTCTAAAATTTGGATATATATTTCAATCCCTTCTTCTATTTCTTTTACTTCTATAAATTCATCTGCTGTATGGGAGCGCCTGCTGTCCCCGGGTCCAATTTTCACTGAGGTACAGGGAATAATAGCCTGATCGGATGATGTGGGTGATCCGTAACTGGTCCTTCCAATAGCCAATCCTGCCTGTACAAAAGGATGATCCCTTTCTATTTTTGAAGAATTTAACCTGAAAGATCTCGCCGTCAACGTAGATTTCATCTGTGCCTGAATGATTTCAAAAGCTTCCTGGTTGGTGTATTCATCCGTAACCCTCACATCGAGCGTAAAATGACAAGCTTCAGGAACTACGTTATGCTGTACTCCAGCCTGAATTCCTGACAATGTTATTTTCACTTCACCCAAATAATCCGAAACCTTTGGGAATTTGAAATTCACAATATGCTGAAGGTCTTCAAGACATTTTACAATCGCATTGTCATTATTCGGATGGGCGGCATGGGAAGGAGTTCCTTTCATTTCTCCATCAATCACCAGGAGTCCTTTTTCTGCGATGGCCAGATTCATCTGCGTTGGTTCTCCTACAATGGCCAATTCTATCTTTGGAAGTTGAGGGAAAAGTCCTTCTATTCCATCAAACCCTGAAATTTCTTCTTCCGCTGTCAAAGCAATTACCAGATTATAATTCAGATCATTTCTTTCATAGAAATGCAAAAAAACCTGTGCCATAGATACCAACGAAGCGCCTGCATCATTACTTCCCAGGCCATATAATCTTCCTTCTTTTTCAATGGCTACAAAAGGATCCAGCGTATAGGCTTTGTTAGGTTTTACGGTATCATGGTGGGTATTAAGTAACACAGATGGTTTAGCATCATCAAAGTGCTTATTAAGGGCCCAGATATTATTTTTATAACGTTCTGTAGAAACCTGATGCTTTTTAAAAAAGTTTTCGATTTCTACAGAGGTGTTGTATTCGTCTTTACTGAATGAAGGAATTTCAATCAGTTTCTTCAGCAGTTCAATCGCATTGTTAAACAGCTCTTCTTTACTATAAACAGATTTCAGTTCCTGCATGATGGTTTTGTATATGGTTTTTCAGTTCAGTTTCTTTGATCAGGAATACTTTAGATACCTTATTTTTCACGGCTCCTAGTGCATTTTCAAGTTTGGGAAGAATTCCTTTATGGAGTTTTCCAGCTTCTTTTAAAACAGAAAATTCTTCTTCAGAAATATTTTTAATAACAGATTTAGGATTTTCCACGTCCTCCAGCACTCCTTCTTTATCAAAACAATACAATAATTCTACCTCATATTTTGAAGATAAAGCCTGAGCAAGTACTGAAGCAATCGTATCTGCGTTTGTATTAAAAAGATTTCCTTTTTTATCATGGGTAATCGCTGAAAACACGGGGACAAGTTTTAGTTTAATCAATTTTGAAATCAACTTTTTGTTCACACTTTTCTTCTCAATATCGCCTACAAATCCGAAATCTATTTCTGCATGTTCTCTTTTTTTGGCTTTAATTAAATTTGCATCAGCACCGGAAAAACCTATTGCCTTGCATTTTTTCTGCTGCAGTTTGGCCACTATATTTTTATTGATTCCTCCTGCATACACCATCGCCACAATATCAAGCGTTTCTTTATCTGTGATTCTTCGCCCGTTGATCATCTTTTGTTCAACACCTAATTTATCAGCCAACGTGGTTGCCAGTTTTCCGCCTCCGTGAACCAGAATTTTCTTTTCCGTAATTTCAGAAAACTGCTCTAAAAACTCGTTCAATAATGCCTCATCATCAATTAAATTACCGCCGATTTTTATGATGTATAATTTTTCTTTCATTGTAAACGTTTTTTTACGAATGTAAACCTAGGTTTGATTTTATTTAGATTTTAATTCATCTAAAATCTCTGAAAAAACTGCCTGTGCAGAGAAAATACGGTTTTTCGCCTGCTGATAGATGATAGAGTTTTCCCCATCCATTACCTCATCGCTTAATTCTACGTTACGACGAACCGGAAGACAGTGCATTACTTTAGCTTTGCTGGTGTTTTCCAGTTTTTCAGCGGTCAGCATCCAGCTTTCTTTCACTTCCGGCATGGTTGCATATTCGTCAAAAGATGACCAGTTTTTAACATAAACAAAATCAGCATCCTGTAGTGCTTCATCTTGGTTATGAAACACTTTTGTATCTTTTGTAAAGTTTTCATCAAGATCATACCCTTCGGGGTTGGCAATCACAAAGTCCACATCCATTTCCTGCATCCATTCTGTAAAAGAATTTCCTACCGCCTGTGCGATAGGCTTAATGTGTGGCGCCCAAGTCAGCACTACTTTCGGCTTACGCTCTTCTTTCCAATGTTCTGTAATCGTGATGCAGTCGGCAAGACTTTGCAATGGGTGGCGGGTTGCTGATTCAAGGGATACAACAGGAACTTTTGCATGTTTTTCAAACTGGCTCAGAATACTTTCATTCACATCATCTTCCTTACTTTTCATTCCCGCAAAACAACGCACTGCAATAATATCGCAGTATTGGTTTAATACTTCAATGGCGTCTTTGATATGCTCTACCGTATCCCCGTTCATTATAGCTCCGTCGGCAAATTCAAGATTCCAGGCTTCCTGGGCAGCATTTAATGTCAGTACATTAAGTCCTAAATTCTGTGCAGCGATCTGGCTGCTTAAACGCGTTCTTAAGCTTGAATTTAAAAATACAAGACCTATTGTTTTCCCTTTTCCTTTTTCTGTTTCGGAAAGAGAGTTTTCTTTAATTTGTAACGCTTTTTTTATAATGTCCTGTAAGTTTTCAATATCGCTTACAGAGGTGAAATTTTTCATTGTTTTAATGTTTAAAGATTTTTTATCTTATTTATTGTATTGATTTAAACCACAAAAGTTTTTTAATACTTAAACTTTTATCAGTTAAACTATACAGCATAAGAAGTACACATAAGGTTAAATAGCATTCAATACCGTTTGTAAGGCATCGATGAAAAGATCAGTTTCCTGGGTTCCGATATTCAGTGCCGGAAGAATCCTCAATACACTTTTATCATTGGAATTACCCGTAAAAATATGATGATCATATAATAATTCTTTCCTCACTTCCGAACAGTCCCTATCCAGTTCTATTCCGATCATCAAGCCTTTCCTTCGTATCGATTTAATATGTGGAAAATCTTTAATTTTCTGTTCAATATAATCGCCCATATGCTGGGCATTTTCCATAAGTTTTTCCTCTGTCATAACATCCAACACAGCGATTGCTGCTGCACATGCCAGATGATTTCCGCCAAACGTTGTTCCTAAAAGACCATTGCTTGCTTCAAATTTCGGATGAATCAAAACACCGCCGATCGGAAAGCCATTTCCCATTCCTTTTGCCGTGGTAATAATATCCGGCTGAATTTCAAATTCCTGATGGGCAAAGAAATACCCGGATCTTCCGTATCCCGACTGTACTTCATCCATAATCAACACTGCATTATATTCATCACAAAGCGCTTTAATTTTAGATAAAAATTCCTGGGTGGGGATCATAATACCTCCTACTCCCTGAATTCCTTCAATAATAACAGATGAAATGTCATTTCCCTGCGTCTTAAAAATTTCTTCAAGCTGTTCAATATCATTCCAGTCTGATCTAATAAACCGTTCAGAATAATTAACAGGCGCAACAATTTTAGGATTATCCGTTACAGAAACTGCCGCGGAAGTTCTCCCGTGAAACGAACCTGAAAAGTACAGGACTTTGCTTTTTCCGTTATGAAAAGAAGCCAGTTTTAAAGCATTTTCGTTGGCTTCAGCTCCGGAATTACATAAGAAAAGATTATAATTTTCATATCCTGAGAGTTTTCCCAGTTTATCTGCCAGCTCAGTCTGCAGTTCATTCTGCACAGAATTGGAATAGAATGATATTTTTTCGAGTTGGTCTTTCAGTTTCCCCTTATAATAAGGATGATTATGCCCGATAGAAATTACGGCATGACCTCCGTAGAAATCAAGATATTTTTCTCCTTTTTCGTCCCAAAGAAAAGATCCTTTGGCTTTTACAGGATGTATGTTGAATAATGGATATACGTTGAATAAATTCATTTTGGTTGATGGTTCTTGGTTGATAGGTGATAGTGTTTGGTGTTTGGTGTTTGGTGTTTGGTGTTTGGTGTTTGGTAAAAAAACTGACTTTTCACTTTTTACATTGTACATGATACTTTTTACACTTTACATTTTACATCAAAAAGCTATCGGTTTTAAATGTAATCCCAGATTTTCTTCCCAGCCCATGGCGATGTTCATATTTTGTACAGCCTGTCCGGAAGCTCCTTTTAACAAATTGTCAATCGCTGAGTGAATAACGACTACATTTCCACTTTTCTCAATTTGAATCACACAGCGATTCGTATTGACAACCTGTTTCAGATCAATTGCCCTGCTGCTAACCGTTACAAACGGCTCATCTTCATAAAAATCCCGGTACAACTGATCAATATCCGAAAGTTCAAGCTCTGTTTTTAAGGTTGAACTTGTAAAAATTCCTCTTGCAAAATCCCCGCGCCATGGCACAAAATGAAGGTTAACTTCACTGTTATTCAATGAAACCAACTGTTGTAAAATTTCATCCACATGCTGATGAGCCAATGTCTTATAGGCTGATATATTATCGTTTCGCCACGTAAAATGGGTGGTTGCCTGTAAAGACTGACCCGCCCCGGTAGAACCGGTAATTCCCGTGGTGTACACCTCATTCAATAAGCCTTTTCCCGCCAGCGGAAGCAATGCCAGCTGAATCGCTGTAGCAAAACATCCGGGATTCGCAATACTTTTGGCTCCCAAAAGATTTTTTTTATTGATTTCGGGAAGTCCGTAGATAAAATTTCTGTTTCCAAAATTTCCTTCCAGACGGAAGTCATTTCCTAAATCAATAACCAATGTTTCTTCTTTCACGGAGTTTTGCCCCAGCCAATTCTGGCTTTCTTTATGCGGAAGGCATAGAAAAAGAATATCTACTTCTTTTGGTGTATCCGTTAAAACCATTTCGCAAACTGTTCCTAAATCCGGGTACAGATCAGAAATCTTTGTACCCGAATTGGAACGACTATATAAAAAACTCAATGTCACATTGGGATGAAAAGCCAGCACGCGAACCAGTTCGCTTCCTGTGTATCCGTTGGCTCCCACAATTCCTACCGTCTTCATATTTTCCCTGCGTTTATCTGATGATATATATTTAAAGAATTGCTTACAATTTTAGTATATCCTTTCACATCTTCTCCTGTCCATGCTCTGTTTGCCTCTCCGTAACTTCCGAATTTATCGGACATTAAATCATGCACAGATTCAATTCCATTTAAAATAAACCGGTACGGATGCAGGGTTACAAATACTTTTCCACTTACCGTTTCCTGAGAATCCGTTAAAAAGGATTCTATATTTCTCATCACAGGATCCAGGAATAATGCTTCATGAAGCCAGTTCCCATACCAGTCGGATAACTGTGATTTCATCATCTGCTGATATTTTGAAAGGGTATGTTTTTCCAATAAATGATGTGCTTTAATGATCACTGATGCAGCAGCCGCTTCAAATCCTACCCGTCCTTTAATCCCAACAATAGTATCTCCAACGTGGGTATCACGACCGATTCCATATGCCGAAGCTAAAGCCTCAATTTTCTGGATAGCTTCTACAGAATGTTTAAAGTGTTCACCATTTATCCCTACCACTTCACCATTTTTAAATTCAATCTCCAGTTCTGAAGGCACCGTTTCTTTGATCTGCGAAGGATAAGCTTCTTCAGGAAGGTTGTATCGAGAAGTCAATGTCTCTTTTCCTCCAACTGAAGTTCCCCAAAGGCCTTTATTTACAGAATACTGGGCTTTATGAAATTCCATGTCATAGCCGTAGTTTTTTAGAAACTCAATTTCTTCTTCTCTGGAAAGAGCCATATCGCGGATAGGCGTAATGATTTCCACCTCCGGGCACATCACCTGGAAAATCAGATCAAAACGAACCTGATCATTTCCAGCTCCCGTACTTCCATGAGCAATAGCATCAGCCCCGATTTCAATGGCATATTTTGCAATATCCTGGGCCTGAATGGTACGTTCAGCACTTACAGACAGCGGATAAGTATTGTTTTTCAATACATTCCCGAAGATCAGATATTTTACACATGAATTGTAGTAATCTTCCTGAGCGTTAATGCACCTGTATTCTTTTACCCCAAGATTGAAGGCTTTTTTTTCAAGTTCTTTTTCTTCTTCTTTAGAAAAACCTCCTGTATTCACAGTTACTGCATACACATCATATCCTAATGTTTCACTAAGATATTTTGCACAGTAAGAGGTATCCAATCCACCACTAAACGCTAAGACTACTTTCTTTTTCATCTGTATTCTTTTTATTATTATTCATTATAAGAGGTAATTCTTCCGCAGATTTTTCCTCTGCCCGGTTTACCTCATTACTTTCTTTTTCTTTGAACTGAATATCCTCAGTCTCTTTATCTATCTTGGTATCAGGAACGAAAAGCATTGCTGTACACAGACAGTTCTTACGTTCCTTCATCATTAAAATTTCATAATTCACACAGTTCTTACAACCGCTCCAAAACTCCTCATCCTGTGTTAATTCAGAATAAATAACCGGCTTATACCCTAAGTCGCTGTTTATTTTCATTACTGCAAGACCTGTTGTTAACCCAAACACTTTTGCGGTAGGATATTTTTCTCTTGACAACTGGAAAACCCTATTTTTAATCAGGGTTGCAACGCCTCTATTTCTGAATTTCGGAGAAACAATTAATCCTGAGTTCGCTACAAACTGTCCATGTGACCAGGTTTCAATATAACAGAAACCTACCCATTCCCCATTCTCGGTAGCCACCACAGCATTGCCTTCCGAAATCTTTTTACTTAAATATTCGATGGAACGTTTTGCGATTCCCGTTCCTCTACGCTGCGCAGAATCATACATTTCCTGCTGTATTTCACTCACATACATTAGATGTTCGCATGAGGAAACTTCTATTTCCATTTATTTATCTGAATTTTTTGGCAAATTTAAAGCATAATAACTTTACAATCCAAATTAAAAAGATATTTTTTTCGTTTAAATCTATTTTACAAGATAATATATCTTATTTGATTTTTATAACTTTGCTAAATTATTATATATTTGCTAAAATACTATACATGGAAAAGAAATGCCCCAAATGCAACAGTGATAAAATTGTAAAAAGCGGTATTGTCAATGAGAAGCAACGCTTCCACTGTAAGGACTGTAATTATTATTTTACGGTAAAAAAATTAGGCAAAAAGATTGATGATTATTATGTAACCAAGGCCCTTCAATTGTATCTTGAAGGATTAAGCTATCGTGAAATAGAACGAATTATAGGCGTTTCGCATGTTACCATAAGTTCATGGATCAAGAAATACAACATCACAAGACCTCCTCATTCTGAGTTCCATCCGGTATATAAAATTTTAAAGCAGCACGAATTAGTGGATTACATTGCTAAGGAAGAAAACCTTAAAGATTCCGGGATTATTATCACACAGTTTGCAGACAAATACATGCTGATTAAGTGGGAGAGATTTAAGAAGTAAGAGTTTAGATAGTCAGACATTAGACATTAGACATTAGACATTAGACGCTAGACATCAGATTTCAGATTTCAGATTTCAGACTACCAACTTTACAAATAGACTAAACACCAACAACCAAACATCAATAACCAACAACTATCAACCACAAACTATACTATTACCATTAATATATATTAAATTTTTATACATAAATAATTAATTACAATTTGGCATTCACAAAATTAACGCCAAAAAATTGATAATTTATGAAGAAAATACTCACATTTATTGGATTAGCATTAATTAGCAGTTCACTCTATTCACAAGGCTCTCCTGATTATGGAAGCGGATTGAAATTAAACATCACTCCAGAAGGTGACAAGTACGTCAGATTCATTCTTTGGGACCAGTTTTGGGTAAGAAACACCCAAATGAACCCCGGGAGTATGGTAGGCGGAGAAGCTACTGACAATTCCTGGAGCCTGGGAAACCGAAGATTACGCGCCTTGGCGTACGCTCAGATTTCTAAAAGATATATGATTCTGGTTCATTTCGGAATCAACAACCAGACCTTCATCAACGGAGGTGCTTCAGGAACAACCGGAACCGGCGGCTATGGAAACGGAAAGAAACCTCAGCTGTTTTTCCATGATGCATGGAACGAGTATGCAGTTATTTTACCTGGAGAAGCCGGAAAATTCAGTTTATCTTTCGGTGCCGGACTGCATTATTATATGGGACTTTCCCGAATGACGATGGGCTCCACCTTAAATTTCCTTACCGTAGACTCCCCTATTTTTTCATGGCCTTTAATTGATAATTCAGACCAGTTTGCAAGACAACTCGGAATGTTTGCTAAAGGGAAGTATGGAAAACTCGAGTACCGGTTCAGTTTAAATAAACCTTTTGCTACGGATCTGGTTCCGGTGAATGTAACAGATCCCTCGAAAGCTGTCGCAGTAGACAACAACGGAAATCCCAGCTTTTCAAAAGCCGGATATGTGGAATATCAGTTTCTTGATGAGGAATCGAATACATTACCCTTTAAAGTGGGTTCTTATTTGGGAACAAAGAAGGTTTTCAATGTAGGTGCCGGTTTTTACCATCAGGCAGACGGAACGAGAACTTCAGTGAATTCAACGGTAGAAAAACATGACATTACCCTTGTTGCGGTAGATGCTTTTGCGGATATCCCTCTTGGAAATGCCAAGCATAAAATGGCTGTTTCAGCGTATGCAGGTTATTATAATTACCAATTCGGACCGAATTACATAAGAAATCTGGGAATTATGAATATCGCTTCCAGCGACCCTAATTTTATCGGCAATAAAGCGATCGCAGGTCCGGGAAATCTACAACCTACCATTGGAACAGGTAATATTATCTACGCACAGGCCGGATTGCTTTTACCCAGCCAGGCAGAGAAACCAAAAATCAGGATTCAGCCTTTTGCAGCATACACCCATAAAAATTTTGAAGCGTTGGACAAATCTTCTTCACAATTCGATGTCGGAGCCAACTGGCTCATCGATGGACATCACGCTAAGATCACTACCCAATATTCAACCAGACCCGTATACAACAGCCCAACAGAAAAACCGTCTTCAAAAGGCGAATTTATTCTTCAGTTTCAAATTTATCTGTAAAAACTCAGGATGAACGATCACTTTTAACTAAAATCTAAAATCAAATACTATGAGCGAAATCCAATACGATAACATGACCGAAAAGCAGAAAAACCGCACGATATGGAGTGTGATTACTGCGTCATCACTCGGCACCCTGATAGAATGGTATGACTTCTATATTTTTGGAAGTTTGGCCGTTGTTTTAGCTACAAAATTTTTCCCGGCAGATAATCCTACGGCGGCATTTTTATCTACTCTGGCCACATTTGCAGCCGGATTTGTTGTAAGACCTTTTGGAGCCTTGTTTTTTGGGAGATTAGGAGACATCATCGGAAGAAAATACACCTTTCTTGTTACGTTATTGATCATGGGGTTTTCCACTTTCCTGATCGGATGTATTCCAAGTTATGAAACCATCGGGTTTATGGCTCCCGTTCTGGTTTTAATTTTAAGATTATTACAGGGATTAGCATTAGGAGGAGAATATGGCGGTGCGGCTACTTATGTTGCAGAATATGCACAACCTCACAGAAGAGGTTACTGGACTTCATGGATTCAGACTACTGCTACAGCGGGACTTTTCATTTCACTGATTGTTATTTTGATTACGAAAAATACCCTTTCGGCAGATGAATTTGATTCCTGGGGATGGAGAGTTCCATTCTGGATCTCTATTTTAATGGTCGGAGTTTCATATGTGATCAGAAAAAACATGAAAGAATCTCCCCTTTTCGCCAAAGCAAAAAGCGAGGGAAAAACTTCTAAAAATCCTTTAAAAGAAAGCTTCGGCAATAAATACAATTTCAAATTTGTACTGCTGGCACTATTTGGTGCTGCAATGGGTCAGGGAGTCATCTGGTATACTGGACAGTTTTATGCGATGAGTTTCCTGCAAAAGGTAATGAATGTAGAATCAGCGCAGGTTGATTCCCTGATGGCTACTGCATTGCTTTTAGGTACTCCTTTTTTTGTGTTTTTCGGATGGCTTTCGGATAAGATCGGACGAAAAGCCATTATGATGACTGGAATGCTGGTGGCTATTTTATCGTACCGCCCTATTTACGACAGCATGTACAAGAGCATTAATCTTGAAAGCAAAACGGTTGCGGCAAATGGTATTACAGAAAAAAGAACCGCTAAAATCCATAAAGATATTGCTTCAGACAGTTTAGTTACTTTTCATAAAGAAACATTATTTACAGATGGAACGTTAATCAAAAAAGACAGTATTGTCCACTGGTCTGCCAGCGGGCCTGTGATGAAAGAAGGTAAAGCTGAAGAGCCAAAAGTTTCACAATCATTACGACTGAGTGATGACACGAAATGGTATCTGGTATTCCTTGTATTTATCCAGGTGATATTTGTAACCATGGTGTACGGGCCGATCGCAGCATTCCTTGTGGAGATGTTCCCGGTGAGAATCCGTTATACTTCAATGTCGCTTCCTTATCACATCGGTAACGGGGTGTTCGGAGGACTCCTTCCGGCAGTTGCCACTTATCTGGTGACGGTAGGAAAAGACGCAGGACACCCGACATGGTATCTTCAGGGGCTTTGGTATCCGATTGGGGTTGCTGCCGTCTGCTTATTGATAGGATTAATATATCTTAAAAATAAGAACAATAATATTCATGATTAAATACTGAATCACTTAAATTTTTATTAATTTTAATACTACTAAAATGAACGGACTAAAAAAAATATTTGGCATTCTCTGGATCTTAATGGCTTTGGTGGTGGGATATTTCGGAATTACTGTCATGGGGATTCCAAAAATCACCTCAGGAAAACAGGAAGATCTGGTATTCGGGATCATCATTATGTTTGTGCTGATGCCTATTATCTCCGGCGGACTGGCAATTTTCGGATATTATGCGTTAACCGGTGAATATTCGGACGACAAAGCTTAACAATCATTATTGATCATTGATGAGTGCCCTTTGCAGGTATTCATCAATGGTCTTTTATTACTCATGAAAAAGAGACACGAACAAAAACTGATTATCCTGAGCATTGGACTGATGATTGCTTTCAGCATTCCTATTTCACTGTTGTTCAACAGTGAAAAGGATGTTTTCAGCTATCCAACTATTCTGATGTATATATTCGGGATATGGATGATTTCCATTATTGTATCTTTTGTAATCGTAAAAAGGTATGATGAGTAGTTTTGCTTTATTTATCGTCGTTTTGCTCTATCTGGCACTTTTGTTCCTGGTTGCCCATCTGGCTGAGAAAAAAAGGAGTAAGATATGGATCAACAATCCTTATATTTACGCCTTATCACTTGCTGTATACTGTACGGCATGGACCTATTACGGAAGTATTGGAGTAGCTGCCACCAGCGGGCTTAACTATCTTCCGATCTACATTGGTCCTGTTATGATTATTCCTGCATGGATTTTCATTAATACCCGCATTGTACGAATTTCCAGAGTGAATAAAATAAGCAGTCTTGCCGATTTTATTTCTTTACGGTACGGAAACAGCAGGAGCTTCAGTGCTATCATTACCATTGTCTGCCTTTTCGCCATTGTTCCTTACATTGGATTGCAGATCAAAGCGATTTCAGAAACCTTTCATTTGGTGACGGAAACTCCAATGTCAAAAAATATACTGACTGATAATGCGACTTTTGTCGTTGTTTTGATAGCATTATTCTCCTCTTATTACGGAACGCGGTATGTGGATGCATCGGAAAAACGTCTCGGTATCATTTCCGCTATCGCTTTAGAGAGTTTTTTAAAACTGTTTTTCATTATTATTTTAGGTCTTTTTGTGATCTATTTTGCTTTTGACGGATTTTCAGATATTTATGAAAAAGCCAGTCAGTTCAAAGATTTTAAACAAAAAAATACATTTAACGGAATTGAAGGTGCTTTAAACTGGATGGTTTTATGTATGATTTCAGCTACAGCAATCTGTATTCTGCCGCGACAGTTTCATACCGCTATCGTTGAAAACAGACAGGAAAAACATATTAAGACCGCCATCTGGTTTTTCCCGCTTTATCTTTTAATCTTTACGATTTTCATCTTTCCTATTGCATGGGGCGGAAGGCTTATTTTTAACGGTCAGAATGTAAATCCTGAATTCTACTCTATCCTGATTCCGCAGCATTTTGGCAATACATTAATTACCGTATTGGTATTTCTGGGAGGATTAAGCTCTTCCATTTCCATGATTATTATTTCTGCCATCACCTTATCGATCATGCTTTCCAACAACCTGATTATTCCTTACGGATTGTTAGGAAAATTCAAATCAGAACATGAGGTTCAAAACACAAGAACCATCACCAATATCAGAAAGATAAGTATCTTCGCACTGGTTCTTATGGCGTTTGGGTTTTATAAATACTTCATCCTCAAAACGTCACTGGATTCTGTAGGATTGATTTCTTTTGTGGTGATCGGACAACTGGCACCGGCATTTTTCGGAGCGCTTTTCTGGAGAAGAGGAAGCTACAAAGGGGCTGTAATAGGACTTCTTGCTGGATTGGCGATTTGCTATTTCGGATTGATCATCCCCCAGTATTATTTCTCTTACAATCAGGAATTTAAAGGGGCCTTACGAGGTATTTATGATGTTTTTAATTTTTTCAGCATTCCTTATTTAAGCAGAATCCCGCAGATATTTTTCTGGTCAATATTAGTGAACACGAGCTTATTCGCCATTATTTCAGTGAGTATCAAAGGAAATTACCGCGAAAGAAATTTTGCCGAACTGTATGTGGATATCGATAAATACATCCAAAACCACGAAAATGCATTTATTTGGCGCGGAACCGCCTATGTTTCGGATATTAAAAATATCCTGGAGCGTTTTTTAGGTAAAAATAAAACCGAACAGGCATTAAGAATCTTTAATTTAAAATACAATATTGATTCCCAAACTGAAACGGCAGATTCAAGGTTCATAAAATTTTCAGAAAATCTTCTGGCAGGAAGAATCGGAACCGCTTCGGCAAAAATTCTGATCGAAGGAGTGACGAAAGAGGACAAGATCTCTTTAAAAGAGGTTTTAAATATTCTGGAAGAATCTAAAGAAAATATCACCATCAATAAAAAACTAACAGAACAGTCTGATGAACTTAAGCTCCTTTCTCATGAATTAAGAGCTGCCAACGAAAACCTCATCATCAAAGACCGTCAGAAAGATGATTTCCTGGATTCGGTTGCGCATGAATTAAGAACTCCTATTACCGCAATACGTTCAGCCGGAGAAATTTTAGCGGACGATGATGATATTCCGTTAGACATCAAAAAAGAATTTTTAAACAATATTATTACGGAATCGGACAGATTGAGTGAAATCATCAACGATATTCTTTATCTTGATAAACTTCAGCATGGTGAAATCTCCCTGCACATCGGGAAAAACAATATTATTGAAACCTATAAAAAAGCGGTCAATCCTCTGCTTCATCTTATCCAGCAAAAAAACATTCATTTAAGTGAGGTAGATCTCCTGAATCATTATATTTTTGAATATGACGAAGCAAGGATGATCCAGCTGTTCCAGAATATTTTAGGAAATGCCCTAAAATTTACAGATGAGCAGGGAACGATACAAGCGAAGTTATCTGAAAAGGAAAATGAATTGATTATTAAAATCTTCAACACCGGAAAAACAATTCCTGAGGAAGATCTTGAAATGATTTTTGATAAATTTTATCAGTCCAGAAATCAGAATATTTTAAAACCTACCGGAAGCGGGCTTGGTCTGGCTATTTCAAAAAAGATCATAGAAGCCCACCACGGAACCATAAAAGCCGAAAACAGCGGATTGGGAGTAACCTTTACGATTACCCTTCCCGAAAAAGAAATACAAGATGAAGTTGAACAAAACCAAAGTACAGTATGAAAAAGATCATCATTGCGGACGATGAACATAAAATTTTAATGTCACTGGAATACAGTTTCAAAAAGAACGGGTATGATGTATATATAGCAAGAGACGGAACTGAAGTATTGGATTTCCTTAAAACTATGGTTCCCGATGTTATTCTCCTGGACATCATGATGCCTAACCTCGACGGCTACAGCACCCTGGAGATTATAAAGCAAAACGAAGAATTTGAAAACACAAAAGTCATTCTTCTGAGTGCGAAAAACAACCCTAAAGATATCGCAAAAGGTATGGAAATGGGCGCTGATGCTTATGTAACGAAACCCTATTCTATTAAGAAGCTGATGCAGCAGATTGAAGAGATGTTTATTGAGGGAGAGTAGAGATATTAGATATTAGATATTAGATTTCAGACATCAGACATCAGACTATCAACACAACGTATAGGCTAAAAACCAAAAACTAAAAACTAAAAACCAACAACAGACAACAGACAACAGACAACCAAAAACCCAACACCCATGATCAATGCAGATGCCTTATTTAAAAGAAGTATAGAAGACAAAGAAAATTTCTGGAAAGAACAGGCCGGAAATATCAACTGGTTTGAATTCCCAACCGATATTCTTTCGCCGGATAAAAATAACTATCCGCAGTGGTTTGCAGACGGAAAGCTTAATATATGCTATTTGTGCATCGATCAACATATTGAAGACGGCTTCGGAGAGCAAACTGCCATTATTTATGATTCTCCGGCCACCAATCAGAAACTTCAGTATACTTTTAATGAAGCGAAAGAGGAAATAGCAAAATTTGCCGGAGGACTCGCTTCTTTAGGTCTGAAAAAAGGAGATACAGCAGTCATTTACATGCCGATGATTCCGCAAACCCTTTTTGCCATGCTGGCCTGTGCAAGAATCGGTGTGATTCATAATGTTGTTTTCGGAGGTTTTGCACCGCATGAATTGGTGGTAAGAATTGATGACTGTAAACCTAAAGCACTAATTACTGCAACAGCCGGTGTAGAAATCGCGAAGAGAATCCCTTATCTGCCACTTGTTGAAAAAGCCATTGAGCTGGCACAGGATAAAGTCGACCATATCATCGTCTACAACCGCAGACTCACTGAAAACAAACACGAAATGTTTGAGGGGATTATTGATTATGAAGAACTTGTTAAAAATTCAGAACCTGTAGACTGCGTTTCCGTAGAATCTACCCACCCACTCTATTTACTATATACTTCAGGAACCACCGGAAAACCAAAAGGAATCGTTCGCGATACCGGAGGTTATGCCGTAGCTTTGAAATTTTCCATGAAGTACATCTATGGAATCGAGCCCGGAGAAACCTATTGGGCCGCTTCGGATTTCGGTTGGGCTGTTGGTCACAGCTATACTGTTTACGGACCTTTACTGAATAGAAACACCACTATTATTTTTGAAGGAAAACCCATTATGACCCCTGATGCCGGAACATTCTGGAGAATCATTTCGGAATATAAAGTTGCAGCCATGTTTACGGCTCCTACTGCTATCAGAGCGATTAAAAAAGAAGACCCCAATGGAGAGTTAGTCAAAAAATATGATCTATCCCACTTCAAAAAGCAGTTTTTAGCCGGAGAACGGTGTGATGTGGCTACATTAGACTGGTTTGCAAAGCATATCGGGGTTCCCGCCATTGATCATTGGTGGCAGACAGAATCGGGATGGCCGATGCTCGGACTCATGACTTATGATGAGAATTACACCATCAAAAGAGCTTCTGCAGGCAAACCCATTCCCGGATACGATATCAAAATTTTTGATGAAAACGGATATGAATTAGATGCTCATCAGGAAGGCTATTTAATTATCAAACTTCCGCTTCCACCGGGAGCACTTTTAGGCGTCTGGAAAGACTATGAACGGTATCAGAAAAGCTATTTATCACAATACAACGGCTATTATTTCTCCGGAGACGGCGCCATAAAAGATGAAGACGGATACATTTTCATCACAGGAAGAGTGGATGATGTGATTAATGTTGCAGGCCACAGGCTTTCCACTTCGGAAATGGAAGAAATTGTTTCTTCTCATCCGGACGTTGCAGAATGCGCTGTGGTAGGAATTGATGACAATCTAAAAGGGCAAATCCCTTTTGCCACCGTTGTTGTAAAGAACAGTTCTCTCATTACTGAACAGGACCTGGAAAAAGAGATCATTCAGATGGTTCGTGAAAAGATCGGTGCAGTGGCTTTCTTAAAAAACGCAATGACTGTCAAACGATTACCAAAAACACGTTCGGGGAAAATTTTAAGAAAACTTATTCGAACCCTGCTGGACGGTAAAGAATTTCAGATTCCTTCAACCATTGATGATGAAAAAATCATTGATGAAATTCAGGAAAAAATCAGGGAATATAGGGCTTAAGCCACAAATTAAACATAAATTTAAAATATAAACATTACAATTTCAAAAAAAAGAAAGGGATATGAGAAATTACTTAATAGAAGATTTACCGCATTATTTTGAGGAATATAAAAAGTCTATTAAAAATCCTAAAAAATTCTGGGATAAGATAGCAGATCAAAACTTTGTATGGTATCAGAGATGGAGTAAGGTGGTGAAGTACGATATGAGTGAAGCCAAAATTACCTGGTTTAAAAATGCCAAATTAAATATCACCAAAAACTGTATAGACCGTCATCTTTCTGTAAGAGGTGAAAAAACAGCCATTATCTGGGAACCCAACGATCCAAAAGAAGAAGCCCAGCATATTTCCTACAATGAGCTCTATACCAGAGTAAATAAAACCGCCAACGTACTTCGTGAAATGGGTATTGAAAAAGGAGACCGCGTATGCATCTATCTTCCGATGATTCCGGAACTGGCCGTTACCATGCTGGCTTGCGCAAAATTAGGAGCTGTTCATTCGGTCATTTTCGCCGGATTTTCCGCTGCTGCCGTTTCCTCAAGAGTAAATGACTGTGGAGCTAAAATGGTGATTACTTCAGACGGAAGCTACAGAGGAAGTAAAGTATTAGATCTGAAAAGCATTGTAGATGAAGCGTTGGAAAAGACTCCTACCGTAGAACATGTTTTAGTGGTAAAAAGAACCCATAACGAGATTAGCATGAAGGAAGGAAGAGACCACTGGCTGGCTGATCTTTACGAAAAAGCCTCTCCGGATTTCGTTACGGTTATTATGGATGCTGAAGATCCGCTTTTCATCCTGTATACGTCGGGTTCTACCGGAAAACCAAAGGGCATGCTTCATACCTGTGCAGGATATATGGTGTATACTGCCTATACTTTTAAAAACGTTTTCAATTATCAGGAAAATGATATCTATTGGTGTACCGCAGACATCGGATGGATCACCGGACACTCCTATATTCTTTACGGACCACTCTGTAACGGGGCTACCACAGTAATTTTTGAGGGGGTACCTACTTACCCTGAAGCAGATCGCTTCTGGGAAGTTATCGAAAAGCACAAAGTAACCCAGTTCTACACCGCTCCTACCGCAATACGTTCTTTAGCAAAAGAAAGTACGGAATGGGTAGATAAACATGATTTAAGCTCATTAAGAGTAATCGGATCCGTAGGGGAACCGATCAATGATGAAGCATGGCACTGGTTCAACGATCATGTCGGAAAAAAGAAATGTCCTATCGTGGATACCTGGTGGCAGACAGAAACAGGAGGCATCATGATTTCTCCACTTCCTTTTGTAACACCTACAAAACCTACCTACGCTACCCTTCCATTACCGGGAATCCAGCCTGTACTGATGGATGACAAACGTAATGAAATTACAGGAAATCAAGTTACGGGAAATCTTTGTATCCGTTTTCCATGGCCGGGAATCGCCAGAACCATATGGGGAGACCACCAAAGATATAAGGAAACATACTTTACAGCCTTCCCCGGAAAGTATTTCACCGGAGACGGTGCATTGAGAGATGAGGTCGGTTATTATAGAATTACAGGCCGTGTAGATGACGTTATCATCGTATCCGGACACAATTTGGGAACAGCACCGATTGAAGACAGCATCAATCAGCATCCTGCCGTTGCAGAATCAGCGATTGTAGGCTATCCTCACGATATTAAAGGAAACGCTTTGTACGGATTCGTTACGTTAAAAGAAACCGGCGAAAGCCGCCAGAAAGAAAACCTTAAAAAAGAAATCAACCAGTTGATTGCAGATCAGATCGGTCCTATTGCAAAACTGGACAAGATTCAGTTTGTTTCCGGGCTTCCAAAAACACGTTCCGGTAAAATTATGCGTAGAATTCTGAGGAAAATTGCAGAAGGTGACTTCAGTAATTTCGGAGATATCTCTACCCTACTGAATCCTGAAATTGTTGAGGAAATCAAAAATGAAAGGATTTAAATATTAAAGGATAAAGGATATTCAATACAAACGGACTTTACCTAACTTATACGCTCTGCACAATAATCCGTGCAGAGTTTTTTTTGTCAAAAAAAACAGATTATTTAATCATAAAACTTAAACAAGTGTTCAATAGACATTTTCAAACATTTTAACAATATATTATAGATAAAATAATAAAACACAAATTATATTGATTTTTTTATAAAATAAATGAAAATTAATGAGTACCTTTAAGTAGAAATTTTAAAAACCATCACCATGTCAAAAATATTAGCTGGATTATTCGAACCTCACAGCGATTACAAAAAGCTTGAGACAGATTTGGAAAGTTTAGGTTTTGGAAACTCAGAGTATATCGTGTACGTTAACGATACCCAACACAATACTCAATATTTAGCCAGTGTGGCTGTACATGACAATGAGCAGGTGGAAAATGCTCAGAATATTTTCAATCAAAATTCTGTTTTAAAGACCTATTTATTTGAAAACATGACCATACAACAAGCTGAATACCATAATATTAAAAGATTTATCGATGCCCGAAGCAAAGCTGAAATCCACAACAGTCCGGATGTGAAAATAAAAAGTTCTACCCAAGGCATAGATTCAGAATTAAAATTTTAAATACATTAAATCTAATAACCGGGAATCCGCAGGCTTGTTCTGCGGATTTTTTAGTGTTTGAAAAGTGCAAAAATTTTCGTATTTTCGTTTAAATATAGGCATTAGCACAAATGAGTTACGATTTAGAACAAGAAAACAAAGAAATCCTTGCAAGATATAAGGACCTGATTTCTAATACTTACAGGACTTTGGATGAGGAAAATAATAAACTTATCCGAAAGGCATTTGATATTGCCTTAGATGCCCACAAAGATCAAAGGAGAAAATCAGGAGAACCTTACATCTACCACCCCATTGCGGTTGCCAAAATTGTGGCAACAGAAATAGGTCTGGGAGCAACTTCCATTGCCTGTGCCCTTCTGCATGACGTTATAGAAGATTCGGACTATACGTATGAAGATATTAAAAAGATTTTTGGCGAAAAAATAGCCAATATCGTGAATGGATTAACGAAAATATCCATCATGAACCATCAGAATATCTCCGTACAATCTGAAAATTACAGAAAGCTTCTTTTGACACTTTCTGAAGATTTCAGGGTGATTCTGATCAAGATTGCAGACCGTCTTCACAATATGCGTACGCTGGAAAGCATGGCTCCGGACAAACAGAAGAAAATTGCTTCTGAAACCGTCTACATCTATGCTCCGATGGCACACCGTTTAGGATTGTATAACATCAAATCAGAGCTTGAAGATTTATCTTTAAAATATAACAATCCGGATGTCTACACAGAGATTACGGAAAAATTGGAACTCGCGAAAGAAAACCGCGAACGATACATCGAAGAATTCAAAACGGAAGTTTCTGAAAGATTAAAAGATGAAGGCCTTAATTTTACCATCAAGGGGCGTGCAAAAGCAATTTCCTCCATTTACAGAAAAATGCTGAAGCAGGGCGTTTCTTTTGAGGAAGTCTTCGATAATTACGCCATCAGAATTATCTATAAATCCGATGCTAAAAATGAAAAATTTCTGGCCTGGAAAATTTATTCCATTGTAACGGATGTATACCACAGTAACCCTTCAAGAATGCGCGACTGGATTACCCAACCCCGTTCTACCGGATATGAAAGTTTACATCTTACCGTACTTGGACCTGATAAAAAATGGATTGAAGTCCAGATCCGTTCTGAAAGAATGGATGAAATTGCTGAAAAAGGGGTGGCCGCCCACTACAAATACAAGGAAGGCTATAAACAAAGTACCGATGACCGAAATTTTGAAAGATGGGTCACTGAAATTCGTGATATCCTTGAACAGCAGCAAAACTTATCAACTTCTGAGCTTTTAGATAATATTAAGCTTAATTTATATTCAAAAGAAGTATTTGTCTTTACTCCGAAAGGAGAAATCAAGATTCTTCCTACCAATGCTACAGCACTGGATTTCGCCTTTTCCGTCCATTCGGATTTGGGAATGAAGTGTCTTGGGGCAAAAATTAACGGGAAATTAGTTCCCATCTCATATGTTCTTCAAAACGGAGATCAGGTGGATATCCTTTCTTCTCAGAATCAGAAACCAAAATCTGACTGGCTGGAATTTGTTGTGACTTCAAAAGCTAAGTCTAAGGTCAAAAGCTACCTGAATTCACAAAAAAATCAGCTGGTAGACGAAGGCAAGGAAATTCTTCAGAGAAAACTGCGTCACGCAAAAATTAATTTTAATGATGAAGAGGTTAACAAACTTCAAAAATTCTTTAACCTTAAATCCTCTCAGGAACTGTTCCTTAAATTTCAAACCAATGAACTGGATGCAAGCAGCTTAAGAAAATACATTGAAAGTAAGAATATGTTCAATAATCTGCTTTCAAGATTCAGAAAATCACCAGCGAAGAATCAGCATTTCGTAGAGCCTAAAGAGCAGAATCTCGATATGATTATCTTCGGAAAAGATGGAGAAAAACTGAATTATAGCTATGCAAAATGCTGTACGGTAATTCCCGGAGATAAAATTTTCGGATTCATCACCATTTCTGACGGAATCAAGGTTCACAGTGATAACTGTCCGAATGCCATTAACCTGAGAGCACAATATGATTACAGGGTAATTCCTGCAAAATGGGTAAATGCCGAAAGCTTCAAAAACAGAGTAAAAATTGAGATTGAAGGGCTTGATAGAATGGGAATGATCAATGACATTACAGCTGTTATCAGCGGCAGTATGGGAATGGACATGAAGAGTATGTCTATTGAATCCAATGACGGAATTTTTACCGGCAGCATCAACCTGGAAGTAAAAAACAAGGGCCAGCTGGAAGAAACATTTAAAAAACTTAAAGATATTGACGGCGTTTCCATCGTGAGGCGATTACAATCTTAGATATGAATTTAACTCTATATTTCAAGAAATTTTTCAACAGCAGCCAATCATCGGGAATAATCCTTATTCTCTGTGTGCTGGCTTCATTACTAATTGCCAATTCATCTGCAGGCGAAGGCTTTCAGAGCTTTCTGGACAAAAATGTGGGGACTCATCTCTTTCATTTGGAATATCCTGTCAGCATCTGGATCAATGATGGATTAATGGCCATTTTCTTTTTGCTGGTAGGGCTTGAGATAAAAAGAGAAATGGTGGAAGGTGAACTTTCTTCCTTCAAAAATGCCTCTCTGCCCATTTTTGCAGCGGTAGGCGGTATGCTGGTACCGGCACTTATCTATACATTCTTCAATGCAGGTACGGAATATGCTAATGGCTGGGGAATTCCTATGGCTACTGACATCGCTTTTTCACTGGCAATTGTTTCTATGCTGGGAAAAAGAATTCCCAATTCCATCAAAATTTTCCTTGCTGCTTTGGCCATTGTGGATGATTTAGGAGCTATTTTAGTGATTGCCATCTTCTATACAGATCAGATTCATTGGATCTATTTACTTTTGTCCGCAGGGGTAACGCTTCTACTATTTTTGTTGAACTTTTTCAAGGTTACAAAACTTATTTTCTATATTATTCCGGGATTATTTTTATGGTATTTTCTGCATCATTCAGGAATTCATGCAACGATTGCCGGGGTTGTACTAGCTTTTTCAATTCCGACAAATGTCTCCAATGTCACTATTTCTCCTTTGGAAAAACTGGAGCACAAACTCCATCTTCCGGTGAATTTCCTCATCATGCCTATATTTGCTTTAACGAATACCAATATAGCTTTTAACAGTGAAATGGTTCAGGGAGTGACAAGTACATTAGGATTGGGGATTATTGGCGGATTGGTAGCGGGAAAACTGCTCGGTATTAACCTTTTCTCTTTTATAGCCATTAAAATGAAGCTAAGTTCGCTGCCTCAAAACAGTTCGTGGACACAGATGATTGGGGTTGGCCTGCTGGCAGGAATAGGTTTTACTATGTCAATTTTCATTGCATTGCTTTCCTTTAAAGACCAGATACCGATTCAGGATGAGGCAAAATTTGCCATTCTAATTGCTTCTTTTTTATCTGCTGTTCTGGGATTTACCGTATTAAGAATGAGTGCTAAAAAGGATCCTAACCTGATAGAAAATTAACTCTTTTTCTTGTAATTTTCTAATTTTCTGCGATGCTCTTCACTGCTTTCACCAGGTTCAGTGATCATGAAATGGTAATTGGCGGTTTCTTTTTTAATTTCATCGGACATTAATTTTTCGATCCGTAATTTTCTGATGGCCATATTCAGCTCATTCCCGAATAACAGTAGGTAGACATTCACATTCACCCAAACCATTAATAAAATCATACTTCCAATGGAACCGTAAAGAACGTTGTATCGGGCAATATCTTTCACATAAATCGCAAATAAATACGTGGTAGCCACGAACAATACCGTCGTGAGAATGGCTCCTGGAACCGCCTGTCTGAATCTGGAAATTTTCACTGTTCCCAGCCAGTAAAATAAGGTCAGAAGGATAAAATAAAACAGAGGGAAAGAGACAAATCCAATAATCTTGGAAAGGTTTTTCACCAGCCACGAAACATCATAAGCCGGGGTAAAAAGCTTCATAACGACCTCCACATAATAGACTCCGAAAAGTGCCATAAAAACGATGGTAATAAAGCCTATGGTAATAAAAAAAGAAAGGATGAATTCTTTTACATCGGTAAGCTTTTCGTCCGAATTTTCATTAAAACCATTAATAAGAGAAAAAGTGCCGTTGGTGGCAAATACCAATGCCAGAACGATCGTCAAATTACTGATTCCCTTCATATTCGGGATGATATTGGTCTCAATATATCCTCTCACATCATGTTCCATATTGGATGGAATAATGTTATGCATCAGGACTTCAAAAATATAAAACTGCAATTTGTCATAGTGCGGCATATACGGTAAAACGGAAAGCAGGAAAAGAAGAAATGGAAATAAACTTATCGTAAAACTCCAGGAAATTGCCGCCGCTTTTCTTCCAATATTCCCTTTAAAAATTCCCGAGATATAAATCTGAAACAGCTGCCAAAGCGATATTCCCAGAACAGGAATATGGATATCATCAAAAAAATCCTGAACCTTTATAATAAACCTGGGAACTTTTATAGCCATCTTATCTTATTTGTGTTTCCTTTCATACAGTTTTTTCAAATTACACCTTTAACTTCCGAATAAAGAAGCTAAAAAATCAAAAAAAACATGCAGAAGAGCAATTTCAATTAATCACAGTGAGTTGATCTTGTAAAAATACAGAATTTTTAGAACATAAGAAATTTGAGGATTATTCAACTGAAATACTTTATAATGAAGTGATATTTAATTTTCCATTTAGAGATCATCTCATAAACCCCGGTTCATCCCTATTCTTTCCCGTACAATCGTACCTCCACAAAAAATAGTATCTTTGGGCTTTCTATTGAAACCCTCTTAAGAAATGCGAATCAGTTTACTTTGTATCGGCAAAACAGACGATAAGGAAATCACGTCTTTAATCAATTATTACCTCACCCGACTTCCCAAGCACTGGAATTTTGAAATTACTGAAATTCCGGACGTTAAAAACACCAAAAATCTGTCACCGGACCTTTTAAAGAAAGAAGAAGCTAAACTTTTCATGAACGCTATCGACAAAAATGATCTGGTTGTGATTCTGGATGAAAAAGGAAAACAATTTACCAGCCGGGAATTTGCCCAGAAAATTGATACCTGGATGAATTCTTCCGTTAAAAAAGTACATATTTTGATTGGCGGTGCTTACGGCTTTTCTGAGGACATCTACAACAGGGCCAACGAAAAAATGTCATTATCTAAAATGACATTCACGCATCAGATGATCCGTTTATTTATTGTTGAACAGCTTTATAGAGCCGACCAGATCTTACAGGGAAAACCTTATCATAATGATTAGCAGGAGACTTCAGATGTTAGATATCAGATTTCAGACTATTTACTTTGTGTAAAGACTGAGAGAACAAAGAACAAAGATGCTAGATTTCAGACATTAGATTTTAGACTGTAAGCTTAACACACAGCCTAAACACTAAACACTAAACACTAAACACTAAACACTAAATACTAAAAACCAACAACCAATCACCTACTTCAAATCAATCTGTCTTTTCGCTTCACCAATCACAAAAGCAACTGAATTGGCAATATTAAAGCTTCGGATTAATTTTGACATCGGAATGGTTAAGTGATTGTCAAAAGAATCTAAAACCTCTTTACTCAAGCCTACACTTTCTTTACCGAAAACTAACCAGTCTCCGTCCTGGAAATCATTTTCTAAATATGATTTTTCAGCATGTGAACTCATTAAAAACACACGGGAATGATCCGGAATTATTTTCATCCACTCTTCAACATTGGGATATTCGGAAACATCAAGATGTACCCAATAATCCAAGCCAGACCTTTTTAAGTTTTTATCATTAATTACAAATCCAAATGGATGAATGAGGTGCAGTCTACTTTCTGTCCCCACACATAATCTTCCGATATTACCTGTATTATTAGGTATTTCCGGTTCTACAAGAACGATATTCAACATGTATATACTTTAGTAATTTTTAAATTGATGGTCTTACCCGATTGATTGTACAGAAAAACCTTATGATAATAATGAATCTATTTTGCAGGGCATTTAGCATAATAATCCGCCAATACAGCTTTTTCATATCCTAAACTGACTGCTTTATCCAAATTAGCGCAAGCTTCTTTTTGCTTAGCTCCATCAAGCAGGATTAACGCTTTAGTTACATAGGACTGTGCAAATTTTGGATCGATAGAAATAGCTTTATTAATATCAGAAAGGGCTTCTTTTTTTTTTTTCATTTTAAAATAAACATCTGCCCTGCCATTATATAACAGAGATTCAGGTTTTTCTGAAATCAACTGATTATAATCTTTTAAAGCTCCTTCCAGATCGCCGTTATTTTTCTTTAAGCTTGCTAATCCGGTTTTTGCGTAAATATTGTCCGGAGCAAAGGTTAAAATCTGGTTTAAATCTTTGATAGCCAATTCTTTTTTACCCTGGCTGTCGTAAATTTTGGAACGGGTTAAATATAAATCCGGATTTTCTGCATCTACACGAAGCCCGTTAGCAATATACTCCAAAGCTTTAGGCTTATTTCCTTTCTGGCTATATAGAGAAGCCAGGTTGGCATAGACAGAAACTGACATAGGATTGGCCTTCAAAGCTGATTCATAGGATTTAAAAGCCAGAGCAGTCTTCCCCAGCCTTCTTTGAGCTGTGCCCAGATTGTCATAATATTCTGCCTGGTATTTTTGGATTTGCTCTTTTTCCGCCAGCTTTGAATACTGTTCTTCTGCACATTTGTAATCTGCATTTTTAAAGCATTCGTCTGCTGTTTTTTTGTCTTGAGCGTACAGTGTACACGAGGTAAAAGCTAATGCTCCCAGTAATAAATGTTTTTTCATGGTGTTATATTCTGTTTGTTGATGACTTTTTTGGCGAGTGCACCAAAGCTCACTCCCAATAAAATTCCAACAAACGCCCCCACCAAAATATCTATCGGGAAATGCACTCCTAAATATATGCGACTATAGGAAACCACTATAGCCCACACAAATATAGCATAAGGAAACCAATTGAGTTTCTTTTTTAATAAAATACCAAGATAAGTTGCTAAAAAGAAGGTATTAGAGGCATGGGCAGAATAAAATCCAAACTGTCCGCCACATTTTACAATCCTCATATGATGCTCCAGTGCAGGGTCGTGGCAAGGTCTCAGCCTGGCTACTCCATATTTGAAAATACCCGCTAACTGATCAGAAACGGTAACTCCGATTGCTATAAATAAAAGAATAAAAACTAAAGATCTTAGTTTGAAATTTTTATATAAAAAATAAAGAAATATAATATAAAGTGGAACCCAGATCCATGTGCTTGAAATCAGCATCCAAAACTGGTCAAAAGAAGTATCCCCCAAATTATTAAGGTACAAAAAGACCTTCTTATCTTCCTGAATAAGCTCTTCCATGAATTATCTGCTTACAGGTCCTTCATATGTTTCGTCGTCGGCAGGCTTAGGTTTTGGAGGCTCATTAGAAGCGGTAGGATCACTAAGAATATCTTTCTGAACATCTTTCATTGGATTAAAGTCTTTAGCCGCATCCTTCACCTTCTCTATCTCGCGCTTAATCTCAGAAACCGGGTTGTCGGTTTCCTTCATAATTTCAGTTTTGATGTCCTCCACTGCACCACGCATTTTTCTAACACCTGACCCTAAGTCGCGTGCTATTTGAGGAAGTTTATCCGGGCCGAATAATACAACGATCGCTATCGCAATCAGTGCCATTTCTCCAATGCTTAATTCCATGCTGTAAAATTACAAAAGATTATACATATTATTATAGGTAAATACGAATTTTAAATAAATTTTAATAATTATGAGCGATTGGGTTGTTGGTTATCAGTTGTTGGTATTTGGTGTTTGGTTGATACGTTGAATTGAATTGATAGTCTGACGTCTGAATCTAGCATCTTGGTATAATCAATTATTAACAAAATTTAATTCTATATAATGGGAATTATATTGTCATTTTAATTATATTTACTCCAATAATATCGTATGTAACATCGTACATCACTTTCCATATATACTCATTCTTTCACAATGAAGCAGGGAACCCAAATTGGATTCCCTGTTTCATTAGTATCCTATTTTTTTGTTTACTCTTTATTTCTCCTGTTAAATATCCACTCATCTGCTGAAAACTTTCCTGCGCCTTCAAATAAAAGAGCAACCGCAATTCCTATTACCAGAATATCAAACTGGCAGCCCTCCCCTTTTTGAGTTCCGAACCAATTCATGAAAAATCCATTCTGAATGTGAGCCATCAACATAATGCCTATCATTAATCCGATAAATGATATGGCCCAAAGTCTCGTCGCATAGCCTATCAATAAAAGAAATGAGCCCAAAAACTCAACCATAATTACTGTAAGTGCAGCAACAAACGGTAGGTTTAGATCGTGTGTAAAGACGTCCATTGTTTTACTAAATCCCATTCCACCGAACAGCCCAAACACCTTCTGAAGCCCATGCGGAATAAAAATAATACTCAATGTCCATCTGAGAAAGGTCCCGGTCCATGTATCATTTGTTTTAAAGAATAAATGTTTCATAATAAAGATATTAAATAATTGTATACAATAACGATGATTTATATTTTTAGTTAAATAATTTAGCCGCAGCAAATACCCCGTAATTCTGCTTACTTTCTTTAAAAGGTCCGTAACTGTCAAAATTGGCTCCAGCACCAAAAGTGATGGATTTATAACTCAACCCTACTCTGAGCATCAAGTAGCTGCGGGCATGCTCGCCATCCTGGATGGTTTCGGAATAGAGTCCCTGGATGCGGGAATATCCTTTCCAGTTTTCATTGATTTTGGGTTTATATTCCATCATAACAAAACCTTCAGCAATACTACTTTTGGAAAACCCTATAAACCTTGGATTTACAATCAATAAAAAATCGTTGAAATTCTTGGAATACATAAATCCGGCAGTAGGCCGTAGACCGGTTGTGGGTGTATAATGAGAACCTCCCATCAAACGGATATTCTTGATGATCTCAAAGGTCAGATTAGCCTGAATCATGGCATCTTTAGAATGATCTTCCGACCATTTGGAAGAGATATTAGCCACACTGAAAAAGCCCAGTTTCTTACTTCCTTCAAATGTTTTATTCACTGTCATCTGGGAAGCAAATCCTTTGTTTCCAGCCAAGGCCTCAAATAGTACAGGTGGATTGGAGGGTGAAATACTGGTCTGGGAACTAAACAGCAGCGGAAGCAATCCGGCTGAAAAAAGAATCATTTTTCTCATGTTTTTAACCGTCATCAATTATATCCACAAAATTCTGAAATACAATAGAATAGGGTTAGAACAGATAAATCCAATATTAGGACAAATCAATCCCTTTCCGATAATCTGAAGGACTCATACCGCTATGCTTTTTGAAAAAGCGGGAAAAATAGGAAACATCGTCTACCCCTAACGTAAAAGCAATTTCTGAAACCGAAAGATGCGGCAACGAAAGCAAAGCCTTCGCTTCCATTAATAAAGCTTCATTGATAATTTCGGAGGCTGTTTTCCCAGTTGCATTTTTTATGGATTTGTTCAGATGATTGGGCGAAACACTGAGAAGATCGGCATATTCCTTCACTGAATGTAAATTTTGAATCTGATTGGTGATCAGTTTCCGGAACCGAAATACCAGTGCTTCATTCGCTGAAAGATCAGGGCGTGGGAGTTTCTCTATAAAATGCCGGATTTCCCCTAATACCGTAAAGAGGTACAAACGGATAAGATCAAGACCTTGATTATGACGGTAAAGTTCCTCCATCTGCTGAAGGATTACAAAAATTCTCTCCCGGTGTTCCTGATCGAGAAACAGAGTGGGATCATAGATAATATCAGCGTAATTCAGTATCTCCTGAAGGTATTTAAGCCCGGGCCCCTCTGCAATAAATTCATTGGAAAAATGGCAGTAGAACCCTTCCATATCGGGGCTATTATGGATAAAGGTCCGGATCTTATGAGGAGGAAGCATCATAATCATCCCTTCCTCTACTCCAAACAGGCTGGAACATACCATTTTTTCTATACTTCCTTTCCTGATGAATACAAAGTCATTGACCGTTTTCCGGTGCGGCTGGGAAGGAGTTTTAGCGTCTTTAAGTATGTGAAGCGGTTCTATAAAAAACTCATTCAGTTCTTTTTTAACCGCACTTTTTTCTTCCCAATCTATATCCAGGATGGGTTTGAAATCACCAGGTTTATATTGAGGAATACGGCTCATAAGATCTGTTTAATGTAAAATAATTTCTATCTTTTAACGATCAGCTTAATTACAGTTTTTTGATCTGATTTTTATTTTTTTTCTGAAAAGCATTATAAGTCATCACCACACTTATTGCCATTAAAATAAATGCCAGGAAAAAAGGTGCTCCTGAAAACTCAAAAGGTGCCTCATCATGGGTAAAGAAATAAAACAGATTGGTCATCAATGGAGGTCCTATGATGGAAGTTGCACTCATTAAACTGGTCAGTGCTCCCTGAAGTTCTCCCTGTTCATTGGATGGAACGCTTTTCGTAATCACCGACTGAAGTGCCGGCCCGCAAATCCCTCCTAAACAGTAAGGAACAAGAAATACAAACATCATCCAGCCTTCTGTAGCAAAAGCAAACAGCAGCATTCCTAATGCATATAAGGCTAATCCGTAATAAATACTTTTTTGCTCACCCAACTTCGGAGTAGTCCAGCGTATCAGCACGCCCTGAACCAAACCTACTAAAAGCCCAACTACTCCCAGTGAGATTCCAACCATTCTTTCTGTCCAGTTGAATTTATACATGGTGAAGAAGCTCCAGTTACTTTGTACAGCATGTCCTGCAATGTATATTAAAATAAGGGCAAAGATCAATCCTGAAATTTCCGGGTGTTTCCCTAAAAACTTAAATGAACCGACAGGATTAGCACGCTTCCAGTCAAATTCTCTTCTTTTATCTTTATCTAAACTTTCAGGAAGGACAAAATACCCGTAAAGGAAATTTAAAAGGCATAAACCTGCCGCTGCATAAAAAGGGACTCTTGCACCATAATGGCCCAATAAACCACCTAATACAGGCCCGATAATAAATCCAAGACCGAATGCAGCACCAATAAGACCAAAGTTTTTGGCCCTGTCTTTATCTGTGGAAATATCGGCAATATACGCACTCGCTGTTGTTACACTGGCTCCCGTAAGCCCGGCAATAATTCTTCCGAGAAACAGCCACCAGATGGTAGGCGCCAGTGCCAGGAAAATATAATCTACAGCAAATCCAAAGAGGGAGATCAGGATAATAGGTCTCCTTCCGTATTTGTCACTCAGGTTTCCTACAACTGGAGAAAATATAAACTGAGTAAAAGCATATGCAAAGCCCAGCCAGCCTCCATATTTTGCAGCTTCACTGATATCTGCATGAATAAGTTCCTCAATTAATTTCGGAACCACGGGAATAATAATCCCCCATCCTGTAATATCAATCAGCAGGGTGATAAATATGAAACCTATGGCTGCCTGTTTTTTTGAATTTTCCATAATCTTGCAAAAATAACGAAATCTAAAAAATAATGATTCTAAATTTCACAATATTAAAGAAGTATAATAATTAATTTATTGTTCTGTGTTTCTTCCACAAAAAAGGCCGCCTCTTTCGAAACGGCCTTACTTTATTTATTGTAGCTCAAATTACTTTGAAGCAAGTTCTTCTTTTGTTGAAGTTGTTCTTCCATGTACTTCGTCTTCTTTCCCTGTTTTAAGAAAATCATAAGCGATTGCCGAAGCAATGAATATGGATGAGTACGTACCGAATCCGATACCGATTAACATGGCAAACATAAATCCTCTCAGGTTATCTCCGCCAAAAATAAAGATGGCAAGGATTACAAGGATCGTAGTAAATGAAGTGTTGAATGTTCTACCTAGCGTACTGGAAATAGAGTCATCAAATAATCCAGCTAATGTTAATGATTTCTTTTCTCTCAGATATTCTCTAATTCTGTCAAAGATAATAACCGTATCATTGATTGAGTATCCTAATACCGTTAAAATCGCTGCAATGAAATCCTGGTTGATTTCCATGTTGAATGGCATATACTTGTGAAGTAGTGAATACGTTCCCAAAATAATTACCGCATCATGGAATAGAGCTGCAACTGCTCCCAGAGAGAACTGCCATTTTCTAAATCTGAATAAGATATAGATAAAGATCCCTGCTAATGCAGCAACTACTGCAAGAATACCATGAGTCTGGATATCGTCTGCTACCGTAGGTCCTACTTTTTCAGAAGAAATAATTCCTGCATGTTCTTTATCAGCAGATTTGAAATCATGCAATGAAATATTTGAAGGAAGGTTTGTTTTTAAACCGTCATATAACTTCTGTTCAACAGTCTGGTCAGCTTTTAAAGATTCGTCATCGATCAGATAATCAGTAGAAATTTTAAGCTGTTTAGCATTACCAAAAGTTTTTGCTTCTACTGAAGAGTTTTTACCGTCTTCTGTTTTAAATACTTTGATCAAATTCTGCTCAACATCTTCAGCATTTACATCTTTATCAAATCTTACAATATAGTTTCTACCTCCTGTAAAGTCAATCCCGTATTTGAAACCATGAATAAACATAGATCCAAGAGAGATTATCGTAAGTACAGCAGAGATGATATATGCATATTTTCTTTTTCCGATAAAGTCGATCCACGTATTTCTGAATAGATTCTTTGTAGGTGGAGTCCAAACAGAAAGGTGTTTTCCTTTTTCCAATCTTGTGAAGATCATCACTCTTGAAAGCAATACAGAAGTAAAGAATGTCATTAAGATACCAATTCCTAACGTTAAAGCAAATCCTTTAATAGGACCTGTTCCAAATAAGAAAAGTACTCCAGCCGTCAATAATGTCGTTAAGTGACCATCAACAATGGCACTCAATGCATGTTTGAAACCGTCTTTATAAGCTTCAAGAATACTTTTTCCTGCAAATAATTCTTCTTTCGTTCTTTCATAGATAATTACGTTCGTATCTACCGCCATGGCCATTGTAAGAACAATACCCGCGATACCAGGAAGCGTAAGCGTAAAGTCTCCGGAATCCATAATTCCGAAAATATAGAAAAGGTTGATAATCATTGCAATTACAGCATACACTCCTGCACCACCGTAATAGAAAATGATATACGCAATAATAATCAAGAATGCGATAATGAATGAAATCATTCCGGCATCAATAGACTCCTGTCCTAAAGACGGACCTACCTGAGTAGCCTGAACCACTTTAGCTCCTGCCGGTAATTTACCAGCTCCTAAAACGTCAACCAATTCTTTAGCTTCTTCCTGAGAGAAGTTACCAGAGATCTGAGTTCTACCGTTAGGAATAGCGCCTACTACATTAGGTGCTGTATATACTCTTCCATCCAAAGTAACAGCAACTGGTTTACCAACGTTTTTCTCTGTTAAGGTTTTCCATTCTTTGGCCCCTTTAGAGTCCATCTGCATGTCTACAACCACTCTGCTTAATTCATCATAACTGATGTTTGCAGATTCTACTGCACCGTCTACCGGAGCTTTTTGGTTGATGCTACCTCTGATAGCATACAGTACCAGGTCATCAGGACTTGTAGACTCAGGCTTATACCCCCACAAGAACTGTGTATATTTAATGTTAGCAGGACGTAAAGACTGTGCTACTTTGCTGTTCAAAATCTTGTTAACAGCAGCAGTATCAGATAATTTTACGTTTGCAACACCATTACTTCTTAATTTGTCAAGCTGTAAAAGGCTCATGAAGTTAACATTCTTGGCAACTCCCATAGAATCTCCTTTTGCAGCAATCATTGTAGTCAAGGACTGGAAATAAGGTGCAATTTCAGGAACCTGCTGTACTTCCCAGAATTGAAGTTTTGCAGAAGTCTGAAGCATTTTTTTCACCTTATCAATATCTTTCATACCCGGCATTTCCACAGAAATTCTGGCAGTACCAGGAACTCTCTGAACGTTCGGTTGTACCGCTCCCAGCTTATCAATTCTCGTTCTGATCACCTCAAAAGCTGTTCCTACAGAAAGATCAATTCTTCTTTTAATGATGCTTTTTACCTGCTCATCAGTAGTATTGTACTTGATTTCTGACAAATTGGTATTTCCGAAAAGCTCCGGATCTGCCAGCTTAAGGTTGGTTCCTTTAGCTCTATTCAGTGCATCAAATTGTTCGAAGAAGTTGTCGATGTAAGATTTTGTCGAGTTTTTCTGAGCTTCATCAGTTTTATTTAAAGCTTCAATAAGAACAGGATTCGTAGAATAATTGGTTAAATCATTCACCAAATCTCTTTGGTTGATTTCCAATAGAACGTTGATCCCCCCTTTCAGGTCAAGACCAAGTTTCATTTCTTTGTCCTTAGCTTTTGTATAATAAAGCTTTGTATAGCCTAGATTAAGAGTATCTTCCTTTATCCGTTTGATCTCTTTCTCGTTTCCTTTCGCAGCTTCGATCTGCGATTCAATTTTGCTGGCGTACCAGGTTGGTAATAGCTCGTTTAAGCAGATCAACCCTAGGACAATAGCAATAATTGTAATAAGTCCTTTTCCTTGCATTTTGTTATAACTACGTTAAATTAAGTCGGCAAATATAATGATTTTCTTTATATTTTATGAATTTTTTAACAGCAGAAACGGTTTATTTTCAGATATATCGGCATTTTAATTTCTTTTTAGTATTTATCATTTTTTCATCTGAATTGTAGTGAAATTTTCAAATTCTTATTGGTATGAAATTTTCATTCATCTAATCAACCCACTAAACATCAAAATATTATGAAAAAACTACTTTTTAGCGTAAGTATTTTTTCTTCCTTAATTCTTAATGCGCAAAACATTAATTTGGAAGAATTTGCTACCGGACTCACCAGTCCGGTCGAAATTACCAACGCCGGAGACAGCAGGTTGTTTGTTGTACAGCAAGATGGAATCATAAAAATTGTCCAGCCAAATGGAGCCGTCAATGCCGCCAATTTTTTAAATATCAGTTCAAAAGTTACCTTTAATGGTGAAAGAGGACTTTTAGGACTTGCATTTCACCCACAATACTCTACTAACGGGTATTTTTTTGTGTACTATAACAACACAGTAGGAAATATTACTCTTGCCAGATACACCGTCAGTACTACCGATCCTAATACAGCAGATCCCAACTCTGAAAAAATCATGCTGAATATTACGAAACCTTTTACCAACCATAACGGAGGTAGTATTCACTTTGCTCCTGACGGAAATTTATGGGTCATCACCGGAGATGGCGGAAGCAGCGGAGATCCTAACAACAATGCCCAAAACAAAAATGCACTGTTGGGAAAAATGCTTAGAATTGACGTTAATGCTACAGGTCCATATAATATCCCGGCAGATAATCCTTTTGTGGGTACCAGTGTTGATGGTGCCGATGAAGTCTGGGCCTACGGGCTTCGAAATGCATGGAAATTTTCTTTCGACCTCACAACCGGAAATGCAATGATTGCAGATGTAGGCCAGGGAGCCATTGAGGAAATCAATAAAATGCCGATCACCCAGGCGGGACTTAATTATGGCTGGCGTTGTTATGAAGGAAACAGTGCTTATAATACTGCCGGTTGTCCCAGTTCATCAACGTTCACTTTCCCTGTAGCAGTCTATGATCATTCGGGAGGGAAATGTTCTATTACAGGAGGATATGTGTATAGAGGAACTCAATATCCGTCACTGCAGGGAAGATACTTTTTTGCCGATTACTGTTCTTCACAAATCGGAATACTGAACACAGACAACTCAGTAATCTGGACATCCGCGTATTCGGGAAGCAATTTTTCAACGTTTGGACAAAATGCGCAAAAAGATCTATTCGTAGCAGCACTGAATACCGGGAAAATTTATAAAATTACGACCGGAACATTGTCTGCCCACGAAAACAGCCCTTTAAATGAATTAAAAGTGTATCCTAATCCAGCTTCAAAAAAAGTATTTATTGAAGGTCTACAGGATAAAAACAGTACCGCTGAAATTATCAGTGCCGAAGGCAGAAAAGTGTTGGAGAGTGCCAAGATCAACAGTGATAACAGTGTAGATATTTCAGGAATTCCTTCCGGAGTTTACTATCTCATTTTGAAATCCGGAGATCTGAAATCGTACAGCCAGAAATTGATTGTAAAATAACTTGAGCTCAAAGCTGGAAGCTAATATTTGACAGTTAATTTCTAACAAGTTATCACATCAGCTTATCCCAAACTCCGGTTAAATAAGAATTCAAGGCCTCAGGAAACTTTTTCTGAGGCTTTTACATAATATAAAACTCCGAAGACTGGCAGCATTATCAAAGATTTTTCAAGCAGAGAAAAACGCTCTATTTCATCATCCATTAAAATATTCGGCACAAAGGCTACCAATAGAATTGAAATAACGCAAATGATGATCTCAAACAGAGATATTTTTTGTGAAGAATACGTTTGATATTTAAATCTGGAACTTAAAATCCAGAATCCCAAAAACAAAACCATATAAGGAAAAGTCCATATTCTATAGGTATCCCAAGCTATTGCATGCAGCAGCAATGGAAATAAAGTAATTGCAGCAAGCAAAAGGAATAAGTAAATATCTTTCCGGGATATGTTATATACGGTATAAAGCAGAAAAAGTATTGGAGTTCCATCCATTATGGAAGCCTTGGAACGAAATACTCTCTGAAAGAAATGCGGTCCTTCATCAGCAAGGTATTCACTGAATTTTCCTGTATATGCTCCGGAAACTGAACCGGCTACTTTATTTCCGACAAATTCGATATGTTTTAAGTAATGAAACAGCACTGAGTGATAATCATGTCCATACAATTCCTGATACACTAATATTCCTGCTGTTGCAATCACCGGTAAGAGTAATAATAGGCCTGTTTTTTTCAATAAATCTTTAGTAAAACTGTTTTTCAATGAAAATTGGCCATCAGGAATTTCATTCACTACCACCGCAAAAAAGCATATGGGAAACATGAGAAAAAATGATATTTCATGAACAAAAATACTGATTGCCATCAGCAGTGAGGCCAGCAAAATCTTTTTATGGGTAATCAGCTGGACGGCAAGAATCGTAAGGAGAAAAATAATATGATCCAGATATCCTATAAGATGGGCAGAAAACACCATATACTGAGACAGAAAAAAGATCAGATAAAATATTGTTTTCCGGATGGTATCCTGCGTGTTTCTATACGTTTCCTTTACCGCAATAACGACCAGCAAAATATATAGAATAGCTAATATAACGGATGATATCAGTACTATGTTAAATTCATTTTTCTGAAAAAAAAGACCGAAAATTTCTCCTGCCAGTCCTCTTTTAATAAAACCGAATCTGTAATCCAGCATCCAGTGTGCTTTTGACCAACTGTTGGGAAACCTGATAGCTTTTGCAACACTAAAAACAAGTGCATAGGAATACAAAAAAACTAACAGGACCTTCCGATTCATCGATTTTTTAAGTAATGAAATTATTAATACTGGATTTTAAATCTTGACACAATAATTTACCATCTGATTTATATCGTTTGACTTATATCGTCATCGAAAAAATTCTGGTTTCAGGCTTATTACGCATCATTCTGAGGTCAAAAACCATTGCTACATTTCTCGTAAATGCCCTTCCCTTTTCAGTAATTTTAATTTCCTTACCATGAATTTCTACCAACTCATCATTTTCCATTTCTTTCAGCATTTCCAACGCATTGTCTAATTCAGGGAAAGAGGTCTCGGCATCAAAAGAAGTTTCAAGCTGACACATTAAGTTCAGAATATGTCTTCTCACAATCAGATCTTCTTTATTTAAAATATGTCCTTTCACAACAGGAATTACTCCTTCTTCAACCGTTTTTTGATATTCTTCAACCGTTTTTACATTTTGAGCAAAAGCATACCATGAATCTGAAATAGAAGACATTCCAAGGCCTACCATCAGCTGGGTCTTGCTGGAAGTATATCCCATGAAGTTTCTGTGCAGTTTTTTTTGAATTAATGATTGGTACAAGTCATCATGCTCCAGAGAGAAATGATCCATTCCCACCTCAATATATCCTAAATCCTGAAGCAGTTTTTTTCCATCTTCATACAGACGGCGTTTTTCTTCTCCACTTGGTAAATCATTTTCATCAAAACCTCTCTGTCCTACTCCTTTGACCCATGGAACGTGGGCATAAGAATAAAATGCAAGTCTGTCCGGTTTTAATTCAAGCGTTTTCCGGATCGTATGCTCCATCGCATCCCAATGTTGATGCGGAAGCCCGAAAACAAGATCATGACTAATCCCTCTGTACCCGATTTCTCTTGCTAATTCTGTTACTTCCTTTACTTTTTCAAAAGGCTGTATTCTGTTGATTGCTTTCTGAACCTTCGGATCATAATCCTGAACTCCAAAACTTACTCTGCGAAATCCAAGATCATATAATGTCTGAAGATGTTCTCTTGTCGTATTATTCGGATGTCCTTCGAAAGAAAATTCAGGATGTTCTGCAATCTCTACGGTTTCAAAAATCCCTTCCAGTAATGCTTTTAAATTTTTTGGAGAGAAAAAAGTAGGTGTTCCACCTCCAAGATGAAGTTCCTTTAATTTTGGTTTTTCATTAAAAAGCTCCAGATAAAGCTTCCACTCTTTCAATACGCTTTCAAGATAAGGAATCTCAACACTATGCTGTTTCGTAATCCTTTTATGACAGGCACAGAAGGTACATAAAGCCTCACAAAAAGGAAGATGTATATAAATAGAAATTCCCTCTTCCCCATTGGTCTCGTTAAAAGACCTGATTACACTTTCTTTCCATTTTTCAGGTGAAAATGTAGTCTCATCCCAATAAGGAACCGTAGGATACGAAGTATATCTTGGCCCGGGAATATTATATTTATCTATTAAAGAATTCATTGAAAATTTAAATTTTATAGGTGGAACCTCAAAAACGGATTTCGTAATGCAAAATTAAAAATAAGTTATGGATTTTGAATCATGAGTTATATTAGGGTTTATTTTCGAAATTTATAATGAGTCTAAATACTTCGTTTGCAAAATTCTCACCCAGATCGATATAACCTGCACTGTCATAATGCCATGGATCATTACCATAATTGTATTTTTTTGTGGACCGTACAATGGCGGCGTTCTTATCATCATTGGCAAATTTTTCCTGTGCATACTGTACCAGCTCTCCTTTTGGCCAGACTTTTCCTTTTTCATTTTTCCCTGAATCTGAAATTTTCCCGATCACTACAGGAAGATCATCTGTTAATAAAACCGCCCGCATCTGATTTATCAATACTTTCAAATGATCGTAATAATGATTGGCAATCTCCTCCGTATAGCCTGCATCACTTTCGCCCTGCATCCATAAAATCCCTGAAGGAACCAGTTCATCTTTTTTCCCGTTTCCGTCAATATCAGTTTCGGCTAAGGCATTTTTTAATGTTTTCAAAAAATGATCGTATTGATTGATTCCGTTTTTACCCTGAAAATCGGCGTCCCAACATCCAAAATCTGCTGCTGCAAGACTATCGATAGAAGTTCCTTCCCTGGCATATTTGATCAACAGAATTTTGTCTTTAGGAAACAATTCCTTCATTCTTTTTGCAAATGACAATTCCAATCCAAACCTGTCTGAAAGCGTATTGGTTTTTCCGTCTGTTTTAAATCCCGTTCCATGGCCCGGTTTTAAGACTTCCCATTTTCCGGTTCCTCCATTTGTCTCACCATCTGCTGCGGAGTTTCCCTGAAAAATATAAACATCTTTGTAATTTTTCAGATCATTGGGAAGATCTTTATTGTATCCAAATCCGTTCATATTCGATTGTCCGGCTAATATGAATACTCTCATTTTCTGGCTGAAAAACAGAGCCGGAAGGAAGAGCATCAGCATTAATTTCATATTCTTCATGTACAATTTTGTGTAAAAGTAAGGCGAAGTAATTTTAAACAGACTGTATTCGTAAAGATATCTTCTATTTCTCCGATCTACATTTTAATTTGGCCATTGATTATTATTGTATCTAAAATCAAATTAGAGTTTTATTTCGATAACGGCTATTCTGTCTTTTCCTGCCAGTACCAACGAGTTTTTATTTACCCATTTCCCAACGAAAAACCCTTTTTCATCTGAAATTTTTTTCCATGTCTTCCCAAAATCTGAAGAATAGCTTATATGCTGATCTCCAATTGCGATGATTTCTTTTCCTTTGGAGCCCGGTTTAATTTTCACGCAAGTGGTATACCCTGCATTCTGCCCGGAAGCCTGAATCTTCCAGGTTTTTCCACCATCATAAGTGGTTGCAATATTGTTGATATTGGCTTCTTGTTTGGTATAATCTCCGCCAGCTGCAATTCCGAACTGGTCATCATAAAAATCTATAGAGTATATTCCCTGGGAAGATTCTCCCTGAATAACAGGCGTATTAAAAATTTCAAACTGATCATTTTTACGAGTAAGCCTTATTATTCTTGACGCTTTACCTCCTGTTGCAATCCATACATAATTTTTAGTGGAAGCAATATTGGTATTGCTAGCTGCAAATGCCGCTTCACCTTCTTTTAATTGAACGTCATTCTTAAGGAAACTCCATTGATTATTGTTATAAACGGTCAGTCGTAATTTTCTATACTCTCCGTCTGAATCACTAAAAGCATAAGCGAGATGATCATTGACAAAGTGGAAAGCATCATAAAAAGCAGTTTTCGTCATGTCTGTAAAAACAACCTGTGATGTCAGGTTCTTTTTATCAATCTTAAAAAAACGGGCAGGACTTTCAATATTAATGGTATAAAAATTATTTTGATCCTGAGCTAGTGTTCTAAACTGAAGTTTTTCGTCGTACAGTTTAACCTGTTTCTGGTGATCCGGGTTTTTAAGATCTACAAAACCAAATTTTGATTCCGTGCCACTGTACCATACTTTTCCATCATAGATTTCAAGAGCACGTATGCTGATCTTATCCGTGAATATCGTTTTGAAACTCACCTGCTGGGAAAAAGCCAGTATTCCGGCACAGGCCAGTGAAAGTGAAAATAGTTTTTTCATATCAGACAAAAATAAAAAATCCACAGAAATCTGTGGATTTTTTTTAATTTATATTTTAGTACTAATCTAAATTTGGTTTTTCTAAAGGCTCCTGTTCAGCTTTAAAAGTTTCTCCATATTCTCCGTTTTGAAGTTTAGAGTGTCTTTTACTGTAAAGGAAATAGATAACGACTCCAATCAGCAACCATGCAAAAGAATATTTTTGAGCTTCGATGCTTAAGTTGAAAATCAGGTATACATTAATAGCAATTCCTAAACATGCAATAACCGGTAGAGCAGGAACTTTAAAGTTTCTTTGTAAAGCAGGTTCTTTTACTCTTAATACCCAAACTGCTACACACACCATGGTAAACGCGAACAACGTTCCGAAGCTGGTCATGTGTGCCAGATCGTTAATAGGCGTAAGAGAAGCAACTACAGAAATAACTCCTCCTAAAATAATAAGGTTTTTGGTAGGAACTCCTGTCGTAGGATTTACTTTTGCAAAAGTAGCCGGGATCAATCCGTCTTTAGACATTCCTAAGAAAATTCTGGACTGTCCCATAATCATTACCATCAATACAGAAATCAGACCTACTGTCGCTGCAATCGTGATAATGTATCCTGCCCAGGCATATCCTGCAATATCAAATGCATAGGCTACAGGAGCTTTAATAGCGTCCGGATATTTTCCAAGTGGATTAAAATCAGTATAATGCATCATCCCTGTTAATACAAGGGAAACCAATATGTATAAAAGAGTACAGATAATCAGTGAAGCAATAATCGCGAAAGGCACATCCTTCTTAGGATTAATGGCCTCTCCAGCCTGTGTTGAAACGGCATCGAATCCTACATACGCAAAGAAAATAGCGGATGCTCCGGCTACGACTCCTCCTATTCCATAGGCTGAATGGGAAACCCCATTCTCGGTAATAGTTGTAGCTTCAGGAATAAACGGCGTCCAGTTCTGAAGACCATGTCCGGAATTAATAATAATAAATGCTCCTGCAACAATCACAAAAATAATCGCTGAAACTTTAAGGATTACAATAAAGTTATTTGCTTTTGCCGCTCCTTTTGTTCCTCTGATTAAGATTGATATTACAAACAATACAATCACCAATGCCGGAAAGTTTAAGAAAAGTTTCATATTGAAAATTTCCGGAGCACTGTTGTACATATCGATAGTCGCTTGAAATGCTTTTAATTTATCCGGAGATAGATTACCGTCTGCAATTTGTTTTGTGGCTTCACCAAAAGCTTTGTGTGCTGTTCCAGGATCTGTTGTGAGCCACATGGGAAGATGAAGTCCAAACATTTTGAGCAGTTTCCCAAAATATCCGGACCAGGATACGGCAACCGTCATGGATCCCATGGCATATTCTAAAATTAATCCCCATCCTATGACCCATGCAAAAATCTCACCTACTGTTCCGTACGCATAGGCATACGCTGAACCTTCCACGGGAAGGATGGAAGCAAACTCCGCATAACAGAGCGCTGCAAATACACAGGCAATCCCTGCTATGACAAATGACAGCGCCAGTGCCGGCCCTGCATTATAATAAGCTCCTGTTCCCGTAAGTACAAAAATTCCTCCTCCGATAATTGCTCCGATTCCAATAGCAGTAAGACTCCATTTTCCTAAAACGCGTTTCAACTGACTCTTTTTGATATCAGCTTCATAAGCGCTCATTGGTTTCTTAACCCAAATTTTAGACATATTTTATTATTTATTAAAGATTTACGAAAATATAAAAAATTTAGAAATACTAACGTTTATTGGCAAACTTTCATCATTAAATTTAAATTTTAAAATATAAAAAACTGATTTACATACAATTTAACTCATTTTTCGGCCATTCTGAATTTTTCCTTATTTTTGGGCGCATGAATGTATACGATCTTTTTGTAAAGCCCTATGAAACGTACACTGCTTTACAAATTTTACTGGAAGCCACAGGAGCCTTGTTTGGAGTCCTGAGTGTTTATTTTTCCATTAAAAAAAACATCTGGGTCTACCCTACGGGCATCATTTCTACTTTGATCTATGTATATATCCTTTTTAATTTTGGTTTACTGGGTGATTGTATGATCAATGTATATTATACGGCAATGAGCATCTACGGCTGGGTGCTATGGGCTAAGAATTCCGAAGATAATATTCACGTCGAAGTTTCCTGGGCCACAAAAAGAGAATGGGTATTTGGTATTTTTCTTTTTATTTTAAGTCTGGCTCTGGTTACAATTATTTATTATTATAAACCTTATATTGATAATGCCTTCTCTATGGAAGGAACCAATTTGGGACTTTATCATCTTGATTGGGCAAATTGGCTGGACGTACTCACCACTTCTATATTTTTAGTCGGCATGTGGTTTATGGCTAAACAGCGCATTGAGAACTGGATCTTCTGGATCATCGGCGATTTTATTTGCATGCCTATGATGATTTTTAAGGGACTTGGAATCACTTCGGTTCAATATTTGGTATTTACTATAATGGCTATCATCGGATACCTTAAATGGAAAAAAAGTTTTAAAGAAAAAAAATAGCAATAAAGTCATGAAAAATTTATTTAAAATAGCGGTAAGCATTTTTGCTATAGCTAGTTTATCATCATGTTTAGCGTATGCTGACGGGTATGGCAGCAACGGTTCTTCCTATGGATATGGAGACCCCTATTATAATAACGGAAATTATTATGCACCTTCAGGTTATTATGGAAGTGGAGGTTATTATGGTAATGACGGATATTATTACAGAAACGATGTTAATTATTATTATGATAACGGCTCTCCCTATTATTATTATAACAGCGGAAACAGCAGAAGAAAAGTATATGTTGAAAGAAGATCTACGGTAACTTCACAGAGACCGAATAACGGATTCCAGAATACACGTACTACCAATAACAACGGTTATAATAACAGCGGTGGGTTTAACAACAACAGAGGAAATAATAGTAATAGCAACAGCACCCGAAACAGCGGCGGAGGTTTCAGAACGCAGAATAATACGTATCAGAACCAAAGCAACCAGAATAACCAAAACAATGGTGGTTTCAGAAATACGCAGCAGTATAATCAAAACCAGAATCAAAACAACACCAGAAGCGAATCTTCAAGTGGTGGATTCAGAGGAAGCAGCCAGAGCAGTACACCGCCAAGCAACACACAACAGAATACCAATTCTAACCGACAACAACAAAGCGGAGGCGGGTTTAGATAAAACGATTATAAATAAGAAAACGAACAGCTAACACTGTTCGTTTTTTGTTTGAAATATAGTAATTTTGCTCGTTAATTTTATACAGAAGAAAAATATGGAATTTTATAAATATCAAGGCACGGGAAATGATTTTGTAATGATAGACAACCGTGACCTTCAGTTTCCTAAGGATACAGAAATCATCGGGAAGCTTTGTGACAGACGTTTCGGGATTGGTGCAGACGGACTTATTTTATTGGAAAATGATGATAAATACGACTTCAAAATGGTGTACTACAACTCCGACGGCGGTGAAAGCACCATGTGCGGAAATGGAGGAAGATGCCTGGTTGCTTTTGCATTTTTCCTGGATATTTTTGAAGACAGATGTAAATTCATAGCCATAGACGGCGAACACGAAGCTGAAATCCACAATGGGATCATCAAATTAAAAATGATAGACGTGAATATGATCTCTACTGACGGAAACGATACAGTAATGGATACCGGATCTCCGCATTATGTAAAATACGTTGAAGATTTAGTGAATTATAATGTTTTTGCGGAAGGAAACGGCATCAGAAATTCAGAAAATTATAAAGAAAAAGGCATCAATGTGAATTTTGTTGAAAAAATTACGGATGATGAAATTTTCGTAAGAACCTATGAACGAGGCGTTGAGGACGAAACTTACAGCTGCGGAACAGGAGTTACTGCTTCTGCTTTAACTTTTCTTCAAAAAAATAATCTAATCTCTGTAAAAGTTAAAACTTTAGGTGGAAATCTTAAAGTACATGCTGAAAAAAACGGAAATTTCTTCCAAAACATTTGGCTTGAAGGTCCCGCAAAGCAAGTTTTTAGAGGTAAAGTAGATCTTATTTAAAAAACAACAACTTTTAATCAACTTTTTAATAATGAAAAAAGCTGTCCTCATTATCATTCTGCTTATTGTTATAGTAGCAGGATTTTTTGGTTTGAGATTTTATACAACATACTATGGAAACAACGTAGAAAAAGACGGATATGTTTTGATTCCCCGTAAGGCGAATTTTAAGCAGATCATGGATTCTATCGCTCCGTATATTAAAAATAAAGAGTCCTTCGAAACCGTGGCAAAAGACAAAGACCTGGAACAGAATTTTAAAGCGGGCCGCTATCATATTCAGAGTGGTGCAGGAAACACTCACATCGTTAATATGATTAAAGCGGGAAATCAGACCGCCAATACATTTAGAATTGGGGATTTCGGGGATATCTATCAGATGGTAGGTAAAGTGACGAAAAAAACAGAATCCGATTCTCTTCAGTTTGTGAATGGTTTTAATGCCATCGCTGTAGAAAAAGGCTATCAAAATGCGGAGGATCTGAAAAAATATTTCTTCATAGACAGTTATAATTTTTTCTGGACCGTAAGTCCGAAAGAATTTTTCAAAAAATTTGAAGACCAGTACAATGAATTCTGGACCAGCGAAAGAAAAACTAAGGAACAGCAGTCCGGATTAACGAGAGATCAGATCTATGCCCTGGCCTCTATTGTTTATAAAGAATCAGGAGGGAAAAAGGATGAGATGAGAACGATCGCAGGATTGTACCTGAACCGTTATAGAAAGGGAATGAAACTGCAGTCTGATCCTACGGTAATTTATGCGATTAATAAACAAACCAATTTTAAGGAAACCATCAAAAGGGTTTTTTATAAGCATTTATCCACTCCGTCACCATATAATACGTATGCCAATGCAGGTATTCCACCGGGGCCTATTTGTGTGGTAGACAAAAATTCTGTAGACGCAGTTTTAGAGGCGGAAAAAAATGATTATATATTCATGTGTGCAGATCCTGCAAAATTCGGATATCATAAGTTCACAGCCAGTGCTGCAGAGCATGCGGTGAATGCAAAAGCTTATCAGGATTGGCTCAATTCAAAAAATATTAAATAAAAAATAAATTTAACTTTATTTTAACAATTCTATAATTAACAATTAGCATTTAAATACGACATATACATTTCAAACAATAAACAAATCGTAATATTTTGAAATTCAACCCAATTAGTAATTTCACAATATTAAGAGTTATACTTTCACGATTTTACACAAAAAATACCTTATGAACCAGACGGAAATTATCAACATTTTCACAAAAAAAACCTTAGGGCTTACGTTTGTACTTTCGGCAGCAGCAATGGCATTTGCACAGGAAAAAGCACCGATTTCAGGAACGATCGTTAACAAGAGCAATCAGCCTGTTCCTTATGCATCTGTAACCTTTACCAACAAGGCCAACAAGGCATTAAGTGATGCAGCCCTGACCGATGAAAAAGGACTGTACAAGCTAGACCTTGCTCCCGGAAATTATGATATAACAGTAGAGGCAATTGATCACAAAAAAAATACGGTTAATAAAGACATTAAAGGACCTGGAAATATCGGCGCACTATCTTTAGAAGCTGAAGCGACAAGTTCAATAAGTACCAAAACCCAGGAAATACAAGGGGTTGTAATTACTGCCGCAGCTACAAAGCCTTATAAAGTAGAGCTGGATAAGAAAACGTATGATGTAAAAAGTGACTTAACTTCTGTGGGTGGAAACTTACAGGATGTATTACAGAATGTCCCTTCTGTAACTGTAGATACGGATGGAACAGTAAGTATGCGAGGGAGTTCTAATGTAAGATTTCTAATTAATGGGAAGCCATCAGCTTTACTGGGAATTGATGATGGAGCTAATGCTCTGCAGGCTATTCCAGCTGATCAGATTGACAGAATTGAAGTCATTACCAATCCTTCTGCAAAGTATGATGCATCAGGAACCGCAGGTATTCTGAATATCATCCTTAAGAAAAACAATAAACTAGGGTTTAACGGGAGTGTAATCGGTACACTAGGCTACCTTCCAAAAACAAATCTTAATGTAAACCTTAGCTGGAAAAAAGGGAACTGGAACTGGTTCTTAAATGGCGGTGGCGGCTATCAGGAAGGAAAAAATAAAAACAGAGCAACGACTAATTATACATCAGGAACTCTTCTTTCTGCGTATCAAAACAGCGAAAATAAAACTCAGTCAAACAATTACAATGCGACTGCAGGAGTGGTGTATGACATATCTCCAAAGACTTCTATTAACTTAAGTGGAACGATCCGTACTTTTGATAATACCAGCAATAACCCGATCAATTATATTGATAATATGCTGGACGGCAGTACTGTGCTCTCCGCTCGTAACTCAATCGGGGCCAATACCAATACGGGAATGCAGGGAGATTTCGGAATCGATCATAAATTTGATGATAAGGGTCAAAATATTTCATTATCATTAAGTTTACAGAGAAACCAGTCTAATAATAACTCTGATATCAACGCAACAACCAATAATATTTTCAGTTCTTACACCAATACTAAGGTAAAAACTTTAAACAAAGCCTTAGTAGGAAAACTTGATTATGAACTGCCAATTGGAGAAAATTCAATGTTCAACGCGGGGTACAAATTAGATTATAATGATAACGATTATGACTATTTTGCACAACAACAATTGTCATTAAGCGCACCTCCGGCCATTATGGGGAGATTTACCGGACTTTCGAATTACACCGAAATGTTTAATGCATTTTATGCACAATTCAAAAGTAAAATAGGACCTGTAAATTATCAGGTAGGTTTAAGAGACGAAATTTCTAATATTGAATTTTCTTATCCGTACAGAAATCCTCAATTTCCGGATGCCAATACCAATGTGGTCTTAAACAAAAAGAAAAGCTACAACAACCTTTTCCCAAGTGTATTTTTAAGTTATGATTTTGCAAAAAACAATCAGATCTTATTAAACTACTCCAGAAGAATAGACAGGCCCAGATCATTTTTCATGATTCCTATTCCTTCACCAAGTGATGTAAGAAACTTATTCCAGGGAAATCCGGATTTGAATCCTTCTTATATTGACTCTTTTGAATTAGGATATAATTTATCTAAAAGCAAAGTGACTATCAACCCAACTTTATATTATAGAAAGGAAAAAGATAATGTACAATTTGCGGTCATTCAAAATTTAGCTGATCCGGGGTCATTTACTTCTACTCCATTTAATGTGGGATCAGAAGACCGATACGGTTTAGATTTCAATGGTACTTATGATCCTTTTGCATGGTGGAAAATCATGGGAAATGTTGATTTATTTGGATATAAAACTAAAGGTGATCTTTACGTAGATGGGAATTTCGTTCAGTCTTATGACGGAAGCGGTTTCTCTACAAGAGCAAGATTAGCCAATACGTTCAAACTTGACAAAACATTTAGCGTTCAAATTCAAGGAAACTTTAGAGGCGGACAAAAAAATGCCAGCCAGGAGCAGAAATCTACTTATTTCTTTAATCTAGGGGCTACTAAAACCATCTGGAAAGGAAATGGTACTGTGGCATTTAATATTCAGGATATATTTAATACCCGGGCAAGACAGGTTACTAATTTTGGTCCCAACTATACAAGAGAAATGTATATGCAGTGGCAGCCAAGACAGTTCTCGCTTTCTCTAACCTACCGATTCAAACAAGGAGAAAAAGTAGAACAGCCTAAGAAGAAAAAAGACATCAATGCTAATGACAGCGGCGATGACCAGCAAGGACCAATGTAAAATATAAACATAAAAAAATCCCGAAATGAGAATTTCGGGATTTTTTTTATAATCTGAGTTGAATTATTTTACAGTTTCAGCATCTAAACTCTTTGCTTTTTCAGCTTCAAAAATTCTTTTTCTCAGGTCACTGGAAGAAAACCGATGATCTCTTTTGTTATAAAAGATCTCTATTCCTTTCTCTTCACAGTATTTTTTCCCTGTAAAATCTCTATCCATATAATCATCTCCGATGATTCTTACATCGATTACAAAAGATTTTAAAATATCTTCCAGATCTTCTTCCGTATAATAGGGAATGATCTCATCTACTGCGTTTACTGCCTTAAGCTGAATATAGCGCTCAACGATGGTTTGGGTCGGTTTGTTTTTGTTGGGACGATCGTGTGACGGATCAATCTGCAATCCAACGATCAGATAATCGCATACGGTTTTAGCTTCTTCAAGCATTTTGATATGTCCGGCATGCAATAAATCAAATGAGGAAAATGTAATACCTATTCTTTGTGTCTTCATAGTGTTAATCATTAAAATTTTGCTGATATAAACGTTCTTTTAAATGGATAAAAGACCGGTGATTCGGGAAATAAATTGTGTAATTCTTTTTTATAGTCGTTTTTAAACGGTTCTTTCAGTTCTTCCGGAAGTTTATCCACGTAAGGAAGCATTGCTGTTCCGGATGTAAATGTAAAAATAGCATCCGCATTTTCAAGAACATGAGGAAATACTTTTTCATAAACGGTAATTTCACTTCCGTTATGATCAAACAGTATTTTTGCATAATTTTCTATTTTTAATACTGTATATTCTCTCTGCCAGGAATTGTAGGCACTTTTATAAGGTTCCTTGTCCGCAACTTTCCTAAGCTGCTGATGAACGATATATTCATGATTGGAAGGAATCTGTACTGCCAGCTGGCCCCCTTCCTTAATTTTACTGATAATTCTTGGGAAAAGTTCTTTATGATTGCTGCACCATTGTATCGCAGCATTGGAAATGATCAGATCAAAAGTTTCATTCAGATTGAGCTGTTCTTCAATGGATCTTTTTTCAAAAGATAGTCTGCTTGTTTTATAATGCTTCGCTTTTTCAAGCATTTCTGCGGAAGAATCTATGCCTATGACTTTAGAATCTTCTAAATAATCCAATAGTTTAGAAGTTAATTCTCCTGTCCCACATCCCAAATCAATCACAGAGAGATCGGACTTCGATTTCACAAGTTTTAATAAATCAAAGAAAGGCGCAGAGCGCTCTTCTTTAAACTGATCATATACTTCCGGATTCCAAGCCATAATATTATATTTTATGCGTTTCGTGAATTCAAATAATTTTGCCACTGCCACACGGTTCTCAAAGATTCCTCCAATGAAGTTTCTGACTTCCAGTGAAGTTCTTTTTCCGCTTTATCTGCGTTCGCATAGGCAATGGTAATATCCCCTTCTCTCCTTGGACAAATCTGGTAAGGTACCTCTACATCATTAGCTTCTTCAAAAGCTTTTACGACTTCCAATACGGATGATCCTTTACCTGTTCCAAGATTATAGACATCAATAACACTTTCCTCACTGCTGTTGTTCATTAATTTTTTCAACGCGTCAACATGAGCTTTGGCCAGGTCTACAACGTATATATAATCGCGAATCGGAGTTCCATCCTCTGTATCATAATCATTACCCCAAATGCTTAATTTCTCACGGATTCCAGCCGCAGTCTGCATTACATAAGGAACCAGATTACTGGGAACCCCAATCGGAAGCTCGCCAATCAGCCCTGAAGGATGAGCACCAATGGGATTAAAATATCTCAAAAGTGTAATTTTTTTATTATATGCTTTCGCAAAATCCATCAGAATCTCCTCTCCCATCTGTTTGGTTTTTCCATATACACTTTCCGGGAGTTTCAATGGAGTGTTTTCGTTAATGGGCATTACCTCAGCCTGTCCGTAAACAGTACATGAGGAACTGAATATCAAGTTAGAAATTGATCTTTCTTTAAATTCCTGCAGAATATTGATCAGGGAGAATAGATTATTTTCATAATAATCTACAGGTTTCAGCTGGCTCTCTCCTACTGCTTTGTAAGCTGCAAAATTAATACATCCTTCAATAGAATAAGCATCAAATACCTGAGTCAGAAGTTCTCTCCTTTTTAAATCGAAAGGATAAAAAGCCGGCTTTTTACCTGTAATTTCCTCTATGTTTTTTAAAATAAATTTTTCCGAATTGGATAAATCATCTACAATAACGACTTCAAAGCCGTTATTAAGAAGTTCTACAACGGTGTGGGAGCCGATGTATCCAAGTCCGCCTGTAACAAGTATTGCCATTTTTTTGTAATAAATTTTTATTCTTTGTGTTGTCCTATTTCTTCTATTTCGTTTTCTGGTTTACCTTTTTTGACTTTATATTTATTAACAATTATTAAAACTGCTATAAATGATAATGCATACGTACAGGTACTATAGCCACGAGAGAAACCATGAGCCAAAATCTCAGTTAATGCAGCCTTTCCGGATAAAATAATAAATAAGCATAAACTAATATTAAGAAATAAAATAGCTCTGTTGTATTTTTCTATTAAATTAATAAAAGCAAACAAATTAAGAATCAGCGAGAAAGAAGTAAATAATAATTTAAATACTGTAAAATTATTAAATGCCGAAATTACTGCAATGAATGAAAACAGCAGTAGTGAAAAACTAACCGTTACTGCTAAATAAAACACTGCCTTCTTTTCAAAAAGTCTTTTATTCATTTAATCTTATCCCATAAACTCTAATACCGCATCCGTAATATACTTCAACTGTTCTTCGTCTAATTCCGTATGCATAGGAAGTGATATCACCTGATCCAACAATTTGTCTGTATTTACAAAATCAGCATCATTGCTTTCCTGGAAATACGCTTTTTGTTTTCTTAATGCTACCGGATAATAGATCATAGCCGGAATTTCTTTTTCAGTTAAGAATTTTTGCAGATCGTTACGTTTCCCGTTAAGAATTCTCAACGTGTATTGATGGAATACGTGTGTAGAATTTTCCGCTCTTTTTGGAGTAAGGATATGCTCATTACCTGCAAAAGCTTCATCGTAATAATCAGCCGCTTTTCTTCTTGACTCATTATAAGAGTCCAGATTAGGAAGCTTTTTTCTTAATACAGCCGCCTGAATACTGTCTAACCTTGAGTTTACTCCTACCTCATCATGGTAATATCTTTCATACATTCCATGATTTACGATACCTCTTAGACGATGTGCCAGTTCATCATTATTAGTAAAAATAGCACCTCCATCACCATAACATCCAAGGTTTTTTGATGGAAAGAATGAAGTGGTTCCTACGGTAGACATGGTTCCGGCGTGTTTTACCGTTCCATCTGAAAATGTAAACTGTGAGCCTATCGCCTGAGCGTTGTCCTCAATAACGTATAGATTATGTTCTTCAGCAATTTTTAAAATTTCTTCCATATTCGCACACTGTCCAAAGATGTGTACAGGAATAATTGCTTTCGTTCTAGGGGTAATTGCTTTTTTAATCTGATCTGTGGAAATCGTGAATGTATCGTAATCTACATCTACCAAAACAGATTTTAGTTTAAGCAGATGAATAACTTCTACTGTTGCTGCAAAAGTAAAATCGGCAGTGATTACTTCGTCCCCTTCTTTCAGGTCTAAAGCCATCAAAGCAATCTGTAAAGCATCCGTACCATTGGCACAAGGAATTACATGCTTTACGTCTAAATAAGATTCCAATTCATTCTGGAAGGACTTTACTTCAGGGCCGTTGATAAAGGCCGCCGAATCCATTACATTTAAAACTGCATTATCTACGTCATTCTTTATTTTGTAATACTGACTTTGTAAGTCAACCATCTGAATTTTTTTCATAAACAAATATTTGTGTAAAAATAAGGAATTTAAAATCCTTTCAAAAATTTTATTGATTTTGTTTTATCTTTATATAAAATAATTCCATGAAAAAACTTTTACTCTTTTGTATTTTAACAGGTTACTCGGCTATGCAAGCACAAACAGCTCTTGTATTTGTTTATTTTACAGATAAACCCAATAAAGCTGCATTTTATGCCAATCCTCTTTCTGAACTTACTCAGAAGGCCCTCAACAGGCGTACCACATTAGGTATTTCGCTTAATGATCAGGATGCACCGATTGAGGCATCTTACCTCCAAAATCTGCAGAATCTGGGATTCACGGTTACCGATTATTCCAAATGGCTGAACGGAGCAACCGTAAATGCTACCCCAGCACAGATCACCTTATTGCAGGCACAACCTTATGTACAATCAGTGGAAAGTTTTGCAAAAAATAGTACCGGCGGAACAAAAATGGCGAATATTAATAAATGGGATGACATTTCAGGCACCCATAAAACGGTCACTACTTTTGATTATGGATCGGGTGCAGATCAGGTAGATCAGGTCAATCTGAGACCTCTTCATCTGGCAGGATACACCGGAACCGGAATATCTATCGCTGTGATCGACGCAGGCTTTCCCACAGTGGATACAGGGTCTGCATTTTCAAGATTATGGACTAATAATCATATAAAAGCGGGCTATGATTTTGTCACTAAAACCAGTAATATTTACAATACTTCCCTAAGTACGCACGGATCTATTGTTTTAGGAGCAATTGGTGGCTATATAGAAAGTACTTTTGTGGGATCGGCTCCTGATGCTGATTTTTATCTTTACCGAAGCGAAAATGCAACTGTAGAAATCCCCGAGGAAGAAATATATTGGATCGAAGCTGCTGAAGAAGCCGACCGTAAAGGCGTAGATATCATCACCTCATCATTAGGCTATTATACTTTTGACGATTCACGGTATAATTATACATACGCCAATATGAACGGAACTACTTCCTTCATTGCAAGGGCTGCAGAAATTGCTACCAATAAAGGAATTTTTGTTCTGATAGCCGCGGGAAACTCAGGAGCTCAGCCATGGCATTATATTTTAACCCCTGCAGATAATGCAAAAGTATTCAGCATAGGTTCTGTAGATGCATCAGGAAATTCATCAGGATTTTCATCATTCGGTCCCAATTCTGTAGGCGTTATCAAACCGGACGGAAGCACAAGAGGCACCGCCACCGCAACTGTCTACAACAATACAACCACCACTGCCAGTGGAACATCCATTGCCACTCCGATTGCTGCCGGAGGTGCTGCATGTCTGATCCAGGCATTCCCCACTATGAACAGGGACCTTATGAGAACCAAGCTAAGACAGACCGCCTCATTATATCCCAATCATACCGACCAGATGGGATATGGTATTCTCAATTTCGGAAGCCTTTATAATTCTACTCTGAATACCTCAGAACTGGTGCAGAAAGAAAAGTTCGCGATATTTCCAAACCCGGTTAAAAACATCTTGAATATTGCTTCTGAAAGTGATATAAAATCATTAGAAATCTATGATAATTTAGGAAGGTTTATCAGGAAAAACACAGGTGAAAAATCTATTAAGGTGGAGGATTTTGCCAAGGGTGTTTATTATCTGAAAATCCAGACTAAAGATCGGGTGTATTATGAGAAGTTCATTAAGGAATAGTCTTTTCCTACTAATTTTTTTGTCTCGCAGATCGAGCAAATTGTGCGGATTAAAATAACATCTTTGTGAACTTTTGGGGTTTAATTTCTATAACCACAGATTTCGCAAATGAGCACAGATGATGATGCTAAAATCGCATCGATCGGGCGAATTGAGCAGATCTTTTTTGCTCATGATGAATAAAAATATTTTATTTTTTTTAACTAACTTATGTGAGCTTATTCATGAATCATCATTTGAACTTAACTAAGGTGTTCAAAAGCCTTTGTGTCTCTGTTGTTTAAATTTTACAATCACAGATTTCGCAGATGAGCACAGATGATCATGTTCGACGCACGCACATAATATAAAAAAACAAAATCCTCTCGTATTGGGAGGATTTTGTTTTATCATGTTTTTGAAGATAATTTTATGCTGAGTTTCGGCTTGCATTGATATTTCCAAACAGAGAACGGGTTACCAGCTTTTCATAGGCTTCTTTATCTCCTTCTCCTTTCTGGATCTTCATTAACGCATATTGTTGAATACTCAGGAGCGGAAGTACAATTTTCTCACGGATCTTTACTGATTTTCGGGATAACGGATCTTCCTCCTGAAGCATTTTAAATCCAGTCAGTTCCAGCATAATATTCTTTGAAAGGTTATATTCTTCAAAAAGGACATTCCAGAATGCTCCGAATTTAGGATTGCTTTTAATGTAGTACGTCAATGGGAAATAGGACTTATTCATACTCATCATTGAGTTTAAGACTAACGTTTTAAAGAAATCGGATCCTTTGTAAAGATCTCTCACTTCTTCAAACCGTCCCTGTTCTTTCATCTGCTCCATGGCAAAACCGAATCCAAAGAATCCCGGTACATTCTGCTTCAGCTGAGACCAAGAACCCACAAACGGAATAGCTCTCAGATCTTCAAATCTAAGCTCACTGTCGCCTCCTCTTTTTGAAGGGCGGCTTCCGATATTGGTTTTCCCGTAATATTCCAGGGTACTCATTTCCTGCAGGTAAGGAACAAACATGGGATGCGCCTTCAGATCTGAGTATTTTTTATAACTGATATTGGCAAGTTCAGTAATTAATTTTCTTTCTTTTTCGGTCAGATCTTTTTTAGAATTCTTGAACACATCATTTTCTACACCGGCTGTTAAAAGCTGCTCAAAGTTGTATTTTGCCTGTTCTTTATTTCCAAAAATACTGGTGATAGTCTGTCCCTGAATCGTTAATTCAATCTTGTTATTGGCAATAGTATTTCCTTGGGAAGCATAGAAATCGTGGGTTTTCCCACCACCTCGTGCCGGTGGACCTCCTCTGCCATCAAAGAAAACGACTTTTATGCCGTTTTGTTCTGAAAGGCTGGTAAGTACTTCCTTAGCTTTATAGATTTCCCAGTTTGCTTTCAGGTATCCGCCATCTTTCGTTCCATCTGAGAAACCGAGCATAATCGTCTGCTGATTTCCTCTTTTTTGGAGATGTTTTTTATAGATAGGATTCTGATACAGTTCACTCATCACCTTTTCAGCATTATCCAGACCTTCCATCGTTTCGAAAAGCGGAACAATATCCATATTGATATCCTGGTCCTGATATCCGCAGATTTTAAAGAAAGCATAGACATTCATGACATCTTTTACGGCATCAGAATTAGAAATGATATAGCGGTTCATTCCCCTGAACCCATTCTGTTGTTGGATTTCTGTAATTTGTGAAACCGTCAGTAATGTATCTTTTATAATATCTTCAAAATCTTCCGGACTTACTTTATCTGAGATTTGAATTAGTTTATTGAATTTTTCTTCCTGACTGGCTTCTTGATTTCCATATACTTTTGCAAATACATCATCTATTACTTTCTGATGAATGCGGCTGTCCTGGCGGATATCCAACGTGGCAAAATGAGTTCCGAAAATTTTCACACGGTCTCTGAAGTTCACCAACAGATCAAGGAATAGTCCATTGTGCTCATTAACCAGGATTTTTTCCGCTTCCTCTGTTTTCTTAAGAATATCTTCAGAAGTAATGGCTTTTCCGTCGAAAATGGCACCGTATAACTCTTCGCTAAGCAGTCCTAATACTTCTGAAACGCCTCTAAAACTTAATCTTCTTCTGATAAATTTAAGGTGGCTATAATAAGATTTTAAAATTGCTGAGCGTAGCTCTTCTGCGACTCTTTTGGTTACATCGGCAGTTACAAAAGGATTCCCATCTCTATCACCTCCTGGCCAGAAACCAAGCTGAATAATATCTTCATGAAGATGAAAATGACCGTTGCCAAAGGTTTTTCTGATCTTCGTAAACAGTTCTCCTATGGTATCGTAATAGACATATCTTAAATAGGAAATAATGCTGAGCGCCTCATCCACTGGAGTCGGCTTTTCTTTATTCACAAAAGGGGTTTTTCCCAGCTGTTGCAGAAGCATATCGATATTGGTAACAGAGTCTGTAGTGATCGCTGTTCTCAGGTCCTGAATAATCCGCTGTACAGAGCTTGGATAAAACTGTGTCGGGTGAGCCGTAAACACAACTTTTACCGTGAAATCTTTAAGTTTCTCACGAACTTTTTCAAGCTTGTGATCCAGAAGTGAACGTTCAAAAAGATTAGTTACCGTACCACTGTCGCTTTCGGAATGAAGGCTCGGAAATGCAGCATCTTCAATACTGTCGAACAGTACGACCTGTCTTTCTATATATTGTATGATTTTGAAAAGCAGTTCTAATTTCTGCTCTTCTGTATGAAGGTCTGTATGGCTTTTAAAGAATTCTTCAACTATTTCTTCGGGAGTTTTCCCGGCCTCATAGCCGTTCTTACTTTCCTCATAAAGAAACGGGAGAAGCATCCCGATATTCGTCATTTTATCATAAGGCAGGCTCATAAATAATGAATTGTAGATCTGGAATTTATTTTCCACGATCTGCCTGAATTTTTCTGCGCGTTGGTCGTGTATCATATTAACAAATGTAGTGGATTTTGTTTTTAATCGGAGTGAATTTTTTAGAAAATTGCACTAAATGATTTTATATATTTGAAATTATTTACCCAATCAATTAACAAAAATGAAATTTCAGTTTGGAATTATATTTTACAGCATTCTTGAAATAATAACATTATTATCAGGCGTTTATTTTTTTAAACTGGCTCCTGTCTTTTCTATTATCTTTTTCATTGCTTTTATTACCATCGCAACTCTTTTGTATAAAGAATATACCGATAGCAAAAGAAAACCTGAAGTAATGAATGAAAAAGAAATTCCTAAAGAGATCAATTTAAAAAAACCTCTAACCTATTCCATTACTACTATTTTCAGTTATTTGATTTTCATTATTGTAAGTATATTTTTTCTAATACTTTACATTGACAAAACACCGAAGCAGGAAGTATTTATCATGATAATGCCGATCGCAGTAATTTTACTTTTTATTATACTCATTATTATGAAAATCCGAAAGGTATCAGATGTCATTATATCGATTAATACTGTTGGAATTCAATTATATAAACAGCCAAGAATGAACTGGGGCAATATAGAAAATCAAAGGTTTAGAAAAAGGTATGTAAGTCATCCGGAATCACGTTTTAATGAAAGAGGAGAAATTAATTACCTGGAGTTCTTTTGTAAAGGTGAAAAATTTGAAGTTATCATTGATGAACTTGAAATTAGCCCCGCTCTTTTAGAGCATTATCTTAGCGTTTATAAAAAGATTTCAGAAAAACAATCCAACTGATTATATATAATTAATTTGTAATAAAACGATGATATTACAACAGTAAAAATTTGAAATAATTACTATCTTCAGTCTCTTCTAAAAAACTAATGAAAAACATACTCCCTTTTATATTATTATTTCTCTGTTTCAACGCTTATTCTCAGAACAGGAAAAAAGACACCCTAAGCAACGGAATGCCGGATTGCACGGAATCTTATAAGAATGACAGCATCTACTTTAAAAAAATAACTAGTGAAGGGAGAAAAACAGATTATAGGGAGCTCAATAAATTAATTATAGAACATCTTATTCCTGAAAACATTCCTTCCAAAGATCTTGTCGTCTATCTTAATGAAAAAGTTGTTGCTGTGATTTGTCCCGAGGGATCCGATTGGTGCGCCAGCGGTTTTAATGTAAAAAATCCCAATTATAATGATTCCCATTTTTGGACACCGCAAACCCTGAAAATTTTCAATCAGCGTTCTAATAAAAATATCATTCCCAAAAAGATAGAAATCGGAGGTTCATATGCTCTTCAGTATATTGATAAGGAGCATCCGTTTACCAATGAGTCTACTCAGGAATATATTTTAAGGCAAGATACCGGGGAATATCTTCAGAAAAAGTATCATGTCATCCATGACAAAGACCATACACCCGTTAATTTGGCCTTGTCCAACTCTATTCTTATGAATTTCTTCAATTATTTAGACCAAAAAGTAATGGTTATCATAAAATATAATCATGTAGGCAACAGAGGTAAAGAGCAACGAATGACATTTCAGTATACCAACAAAAAATGGAACCTTATATCGCATGAAGCGTTCGATTTGAATTAATTAAAATCCGAAGTTCATGAAGTAAAATGGCAGAGATCAAATCCCATTTTTATAAATTTGTACAAACACCTTTCTCATGAAAATAATTTCTGTTGTCTTTGTTTTAACTTCCGGTCTGATCTTTTCGCAGACAGCCAAAACAATTCCTACTGATTACAGAAAAATTCCGGAAATATTAGATACTGTTGATTATCTGTATCCATTTGTGAAGCCGGACAAGAAATACGCCTACTGGAAGGTGCTGCGAAACATCAATGACCCGGAAAAAGCCATTATTTATGAGAGTCAGATGCCGGATTATATGACTATTAATGAACCGCCTCCTTCACAAGGATTTTTCCAGGAATGCGTAACGGAAAACTGTTTCTCTTACGTGATTGCCTGTAAAAGTGAACGGGCAGAATATTTCACCAATGAACAGCAGTTAAGAGATTTTATAGGATCTGTTGATAATATCTCTGAAGCCCTTCTTGTCTCAAAAACATATGGCTACACCTTTGATTCAAAAAATATACTCGGCGGATCTTACAAAATGGAAAATGATTATTTCCTGCTGTATCTTTCAAAACCAAAGGACTGCCCTGCCCCCAAAGAATCTTTTTTTATAAGAATCAATAAAAAAACCGGAAAACTGGAAGCAAAGAGCAATGGACTGTATAAGAATGACCATTGCACTCAATAGCGATCAACAAAAATATTTTCAATTTTTTCGTATCAGTATTACGTCCTTTTTTTGAAATTTCTCTATCTTGGCCGTCATTTTCAGCATCCTTTATAATGAAAGAAAAACTAGCAACCATCATCTTTATAGCCTTAGGAATTGCATCAGCTATATTGGGCTTTTATCTTATTCGGGAAGAACCTCTTTTTTCACTTGCGTTCTTTATCGGTTCCATCAACTGTGGAATTTCTGCATTTCATGAATATTCGTATTATACCCATAGAAACCAACCTATTGATGAGAGAAATTTACCCGGTGAAATGATTATCAAGTATTCTGTATCGGAAATGGTGAATAGTTTTTTAGGCTACTCCGTTTTTATAGCATTAGGTATATTCTTCTTAACGATGGTTGGATTTGATTATAAAAAATATCAGAAAACCGACTTTGCTTTACTTGCTCTTGCCGCATTTTTCATCATCACTTATGGATTCAAAATCGTTAAAGTAATCCGGAAAGTTATTGCTCCTCCGATAATAAACATCAGTACTCAGGGAATTGTCTTAGATTCTGCATTCGTGATGAGCTGGGATGACATCGAGGATGAAAAAATAACGATGAAAAAGGAATCTTATTCTCCCTATAAAAAAGGAGCAAAATATCTTTCCTTATTTCATCAAAATAAAAAAATAGAAGAAAAAATAGATTACCTTGATGTAGCGGATTATACCCTTGAACAGTATTTAAAAATATACAGGACCCGTTCTCAGCAAAACGGTTAGATCAATTTTCTGGGCAGGAATAATGTTTTTAATATCAACCACGAAAGCCACAAATATCTTTTTTGAATGCCTAAAAATTGGTAGACTCCCAATTCCCCTCCCTTGGAGGGGTGGCAAATCAAAGATTTGACGGGGTGGTTTAAAAAGAAAACAGACTTACTTCTCCCGTAGCAGAAATTAAAGCAAAATTTCAATAGTTTTCATCATATTCAATCATATTAATTTTACCACTTTCTTAACTTAAATTTAATTGGGCATTCCGTACATTTGAACTACAAAAATTTAAGAACAATGCTTAATTTCGAGTTTAAAAATCCTACAAAAATACTTTTCGGGAAAGGCGAAATCGCTAAAATCTCCAAGGAGATTCCTAAAGACGCCAATATATTAATGATTTACGGTGGCGGAAGCATCAAGAGCAATGGTGTATACGACCAGGTAAAAGAAGCGCTAAAAGACCATCAGGTACATGAATATGGCGGGGTTCCTGCCAATCCTGAATATGAGGTTTTAGTAGAAGCTTTACAAGTTATAAAAGAAAAAAACATTACGTATCTACTGGCTGTGGGTGGAGGTTCTGTTATTGACGGAACAAAATTCCTTTCTGCCGCTGCCAATTACACTGGTGAGCCATGGGAAATCCTTAAAAAACCGGTACGAACTTTTGAAGGGGAAGCTATGCCTTTCGGAAGTGTTTTGACGCTTCCTGCTACAGGTTCAGAAATGAATTCAGGGTATGTGATTTCAAGAAGAGAAACGAATGAAAAATTATCTTCCGGAGGCCCGGGACTTTTCCCGCAGTTTTCTGTATTAGACCCTGAAGTCATCAGATCTATTCCTAAAAAACAGATCGTTAACGGAATTACTGATGCTTATACGCACGTTTTAGAACAATATATGACCGCTCCTTCTTCTGCAGATCTTCAGGAAAGAATTGCAGAAAGTATCCTGATCAGTCTTCAGGAAACGGCTCCTAAAGTATTGTCAGATGATTTTGACTACAATGCTGCCGGAAACTTTATGTGGTGCTGTACAATGGCGTTAAACGGATTGATCCAAAAAGGAGTTATCACCGATTGGGCAGTACATGCCATGGGCCATGAACTGACTGCTTATTTCGGAATTGATCACGCGAGAACATTGGCTGTCATTGCTCCTTCTCATTACCGTTATAATTTTGAAGCCAAAAAAGGCAAACTGGCACAATATGCTGAAAGAGTCTGGGGAATCAAAGAGGGAACGGTAGAAGAAAAAGCAGAACAAGGTATCAAAAAAATGGAAGAATTTTTCCACAGTTTGGATATCAAAACAAAGCTTTCAGAATATACTGAAGAGTACCAGGGAACTGCTGAGAGAGTAGAAAAAGCGTTTACAGAAAGAAACTGGCTGGGATTAGGTGAACACAAAAACCTGACACCCCAGGATGCTTCAAAAATTGTAGCCATGAGTTATTAAAAAACAGGAAGCTGGAAATATGGGCTTTCAAAAGAAGTTTATGATAAGCTATAACTGGTGATGCAACCACTGATCAGGAATTATCCTATTTCTTCTGATTTTATTTTAGTATAAATCAACAAATTTCCAGCTTCTTACTATAAACTTTATTTATTTATAAACATTCGTTTAAAAAACCGTAATTTCATTATAAATATTTCAAATTTATTTATATTTTAGCATATTCTTAAATTTGTGAAAATGAAAAAACAGCTACTTTTATTTGCCTTTTCTGCGTTGGCACTTACTTCTTGCGAAGATGATAATATTAAAGCATATGAGATCGATATGCTGAAAGGAGATTGGAAAGAAAGCAAGAGAGAGGTTATTTCCGGAAAAGACAATAAAACCGTGCTTAACACTCAAGTCCCTACGGGATGTAGTGCAAAAAATACGCTTTATTTCAGAACTGACTTTTACACCAGTTATACCGCTTATTCCGGAAATGGAATAGACTGTCAGGTAAATGCAGCTACAACAGGTAAATTTACGTATGATGAGGAGAATAAAGCTCTGAACATCAAGTTTGATAATAATGATGAGGAAAAATATAAAGTAATGGTCCTGACAAGCCAGGATCTGAAAGTCATGACACTTTCCAACAATATCGACCAAAACGGCGATCAGGTTGCCGACTATACGTACATTACGTACAAAAGATAATCACAAACTCCCGGTTTTATCGGGAGTTTTTTTTATTTTTATGGTACTCTTAAATTAGAAACAATGAAGAAGATTTTTTCAGCATTCCTATTGCTGTCTTTTGCCCTTTTCTTTTCACAGGAAAAAAAGCCGATGTTCTGGCAGGACATTCAAAATTTTAAAAAATTAGATCAGGAACAGGCGCCCCCAAAAGATGCTATTCTGTTGGAAGGAAGTTCATCCTTTACAAAATGGACGGATGTTGCCAACTATTTCCCGGGCAAAACGATCATCAACAGAGGTTTTGGAGGATCCAGACTGACAGATCTTAATGATTTCGCCAATGACCTTCTTGACCCTTATCGCCCTAAGCAGATTATTGTCTACTGTGGTGAAAATGATTTTGCCGATAATCATCAGCTAAAAGCTAAAGAGGTGGTAAAAAGGTATAAAACGTTCTACAAAAAGATCCGCGAAAAATTTCCGAACATTCAGGTAGATTATATTTCAATGAAGTATTCTCCAAGCAGAAAGGAACTTTGGCCGCAGATGAAAGAAGCGAATAAAAAAATTGCCGCTTTCATGAAAAAAGAACCGAATGCAGACTTCATCGATATTACAAAAGTAATGGAAGACGCTAACGGAAATGTAAGAAAAGATCTTTTCGTGGAAGATATGCTTCATATGACACCAGAGGGATATATACTCTGGACTAAGGTTATGAATCCTTATATGAAATAATGGTAGGTTTCCTTTAAACCACCCCGTCAAATCAAAGATTTGCCACCCCTCCAAGGGAGGGGAATGGGATCCTATGAATTAAAGTGGCTTACAAGTTTTATTGCCTGCTTAAAAGTCCAAATAAGTTCAGTATAAAAAAAGCTTCACTGTGATAGTGAAGCTTTTTATTATTTCTTTCTCTTGGATTTCGAGATGGTTTTCTGCTGAGCACGGTTGGCACCGAATTTTTTTGGAGTTTTTCTTTTTGAAGGTCCACCCCAGTTTTCTTTTTTGTTCTTTTCCTTTTTCTCGTGGAAAGCTCCCCCTCCTTCGTAAAGTTTCACCTGAGCAGGATTCTTCATTACGATTTCATCTTCTTCTGAGGCAATTTTCTTAGGATTGATGGTTACTTCTTCAGGGAAATCAACAAACTTAAGTTCTTTATCCATCAATAGCTCAATGTCCAGGATTAAAGGTTCTTCTTTCTTCGTTACGAAAGTGATGGCTTTACCGTCTTTATCTGCTCTACCTGTTCTACCGATTCTGTGGATATATTGCTCCGGAACTTCGGGTGTTTCAAAATTGATAACGTGGGTAACATCAGAAATATCCAATCCTCTTGCCATGATATCTGTAGTGATCAGACCACGTACTTCTCCGTTCTCAAAGCTTTTCATTGCTTTCAGTCTGTAGTTCTGGGATTTATTGGAGTGAATTACATCAAATTGTCCAGGGAAAAGTTCATCAAACTTGGTAAACAATACGTCGGCATTCTTTTTATTGTTATTAAAAATCAACACCTTGGACATATCTTCATTGTTTTTCAATAAATGTTCAAGAAGATTAATCTTTGTATTAAAGTTTTCTACTTTGTATCCAGTCTGATCAATTTTTTCAAGCGGAGTTCCTGATTTAGCTAATGATATTTCAATAGGGCCTGCAAAATACTGAGCCAGCATTTCGTCCACCGCTTCGGTCATTGTTGCGGAGAAAAGAATATTCTGTCTTTTCTCTTTCATCATCTGAATAATGTGAGATAACTGAGGTCTGAAACCTAAGTTAAGCATCTCATCAAATTCATCAATAATTAATTTTTGAACTTCTCTCAGCGAAATTGCGTTATCAATAGCCAGGTCCATTACCCTTCCCGGTGTTCCCACCAATATATCGCATCCGTCATTGAAAAGAAGTTTCTGAGTGTTGATATTCTTTCCACCGTAGATCCCAATTACTCTTGCCGTAATGTTCTCTGTTAATTTTTCAATAATTTCTGCTACCTGTACTACCAATTCTCTTGTAGGAACCAAAACTAAAACACTAGGGTTTCCGCTTTTGCTGTATTTCCATGCTTTAAGCACCGGCAATAAATACGCTAGCGTTTTTCCTGTTCCAGTTTGTGCAATTCCCATTACATCTCTTCCTGAAAGTATGGGCTTCAGACTCTTCTCCTGAATAGGCGTAGGTTCAAATAATTCCAAATCCGCCAAAACATCAAGAATTTTAACCGGCAGGTCAAAATCTGCAAAAGTGAGTTTTTCCATTTTGCAAAGATAAGTATTTAATTAACTTGTTAAATGTACAATGTATAATGTAAGGGGTAAAAAGTATAATGTGTGATGGAAAGTGTAAAAGGTAGAAAGTATAATGTACAATGTATAGTGTAAACAATATACACACATTCAATTAATAATCAACTATTTAAACCATTTATTTTGAGATTATACTATATATTGATTCTTTCCCAAATTATCTTTTATCATAAACCTTTATAAAATAATTTTTAACAAAATCCAACAATTCTGAAACTATGAAATACATTTTACTTTGTACCATGTACACCGTACATTTATTTCAGTTGTACACTTTTACTGATTATTTTAATATCATCATCGAGCCACTGACTTGATGTAATGATTACATATCCTTTCTTTTTCGTATCTTTTTTAATAGGAAATTTATCTTCCTCCCACTGTGAACAGTGAGTAGAAATAGGCTCTACCAAAGGTTTCCATCCTGCTTTTGAAAGCGTATATGCATAAAAAGGATGCCAGCAACTGGTACACCAGCCGGGATAGAAGCCAATTTCGTCCTTTCCATCGCCATTCAAATCTTTAAGGTTATAGAGGGCTCCACTATTGGCAGGTGAAATGGAAAAAGGTTTTATATTTTTATCACTGAAATAAATTGTCGTTTCGCATTTCCCATCACATTCATCACTGCAGTCGTTTACTTTTACAAAGGCATATTCTTTAGTTCCGTTGCCGTCAAAATCTCCTAAAATACCATCTTTATCCGATTCCTGAGCATATGAAAAAGAGAAACAGCATATTATTGAAAGGGTTGCAATAAGGGTTTTCATGATTGTTTATCGTTTACAATTGATTTGTTTTACTTTCTGGTTATCCTTAATAGAAGTATGATCACTAGCAGAATAGAAAATAAAAATCCAAGAATTGCCACCACAGACATTTCTCCAATTCTAGGGCCCGCTTCAGAAACAAAAACGATCGCCGTTGCAATCATGTTTGCGCCTAAAATTATGGCTAACATAAGATTGACCGTGCTTGATTTAATCAGCTGATTTGTCTTTTCTATATTTTTAAATTCGGTAGAAACGGTGAATTTATTCTCGTCCAGTTTTTGAAGAACAGAGCGGAGTTCTTTGGGAATTTCATCTACATTATCCGTAAAATTCATCATTCTGTCCATTCCGGTTTTCAAAAGATTTTTGGGATTGATCTTTCGGGTAAGAATTTTTTTCGTGTATGGACTTAAGCTTTTAACGATGTCCAGATCAGGATTGATGGTTCGCCCTACTCCTTCTATCAATCCTATTCCTTTAAACAGCAGATAGAAATAATCCGGCATGTGCAAGCGGTTATCTTTCAAAACATCTTTCATTTTATTGATGATCTCCTGAGGATTTATTTCTTTCAGGGAGGTGCTGTGTACAAAATTCAGAATATCTTCAACATCATTTTCAAATCTTCTCTCATCCGGAATTTCATAGCTTACGGCCATTTTCTTAAGTGATCTTACAATTTTATGAGCATTTTTAGCCACAAAACTAACAATCAGATTTTCCAGGATCTCTTTATCATTCGGTTGAATCTTTCCTACTGCTCCAAAATCAATGAAAACAACTCTGCCATCTTTTTTTACTAAAATATTTCCGGCATGGGGATCCGCATGAAAGAAACCATAGTCTAAAATCTGGGAAACAAACAATCGTAATCCTACTTCAGAAATCTTTACAGGATCGATTCCATGGGCAATAAGTCCTGTTTTATCTGTTACCTTGATTCCATCAATAAACTCCATACAAAGGACATTATTATTGGATAAGTCTTCATAAATTTTCGGAACGTATGTTTCTTTATTATTTTTAAAATTCCGGGCAAACTGCAGGATATTATTCTTTTCGTTGATTAAAGATACTTCCTCCAGCAACGATTTTTCAAAAGTTGAAATAGCCTGTTTCAGATTAAGCTTTTCTCCAATATCAGAATAGGATGAAATGATTTTTTCAAGGTCTTTAATTAAGAGAAGATCATCTTCAATAACCGTCTGAACATCGGCTTTCTTAATTTTCAAAATGACTTCGCTGCCATCGAGTAATACAGCTTTATACACCTGTGCAATGGAAGCTGTAGCCAACGGAATATGCTGAATTTCCTGAAAATAGTCTTTCACCGAGATATTGAATTCATTCTCCATGATTTCTTCCACATTCATTTCTACGGTTTCCACTTTATCCTGGAGTTTTTGCAGCTCCTGAACCAATTCCGGCGGAAGCAGATCTTCTCTGTTGCTGAAAGTCTGGCCAAGCTTTACAAAAGTAGGTCCCAATTCTTCCAACACCAGCCTCATTCGTTCATAAACGGTTCCTTTTGATATGATTTCATCGTCATTTCCTGCCTCTTCTTCCTGTTTATTACCGCTGTTCATTCTTGCCAGCATATCCTTAAATCCGTATTTGCTGAGTACGGAAATCAAACGGGCGGATCTTTTCAGTTTTCTTTGTTGCTTGTCAAACATATTTGTAAAAATAGTGAGTTGTAATGTAATTCCAAAAATTATTCCTATTCTACTTTCTGTTAAGTAGACGTCAGATATCAGACGTCAGATACCAGACTTACAATCAGAATATTAAAGCTTAAAAGTGGATATAAATATATTCCGAATTTCTTTAAATTTTTTATAATTAAGAATTAATGAATATATAAATCCCGCTGAATGAGCGGGATTATTATTTTATTGTGATCTAAGATAAGTTTCATACAAATCATTTCTCCGGTCTTTCATTACCTGTACGGAACCGTTGTAATGAAGGTCTTTCAGAAGATTCAGGTCGACATCCACGATCAAGGTCATCTCTGTATTGGGGGTTGCTTCTCCTTTAACCGCATTGGATGGGAAGGCAAAATCTGAAGGGGTAAATACAGCAGCCTGCCCGAACTGGATATCCATATTATTTACTCCCGGCAGGTTTCCTACACATCCGGCAATGGCTACATAACATTCATTTTCTATAGCTCTTGCTGCTGCACAGTGGCGCACTCTGATATAGGCATTTTGGGTATCAGTAAGATAGGGTACAAAAAGAATTTTCATTCCCTGATCGGCCAAAATTCTCGGTAATTCCGGAAATTCTACGTCATAACAAATCACAAGCCCTATTTTTCCGCAGTCGGTATCGAAAACCTTGATTTCGCTGCCCCCTTTCATTCCGTAGTATTTCCTTTCATTTGGTGTGATATGGATCTTTCGATATTCGTCAATCCTTCCATCGCGGTGAAGAAGATAACTTACATTATACAGATCATTATTTTCAAAAACCGGCATACTTCCGGAGATAATGTTTACGTTATAACTGATGGCCAGTTCGGAAATTTTATTTTTAATCTGTTCTGATAATTTAGCCAGTTCTATCATACTGTCCCTTTCTGAAAGCTTATTGAAAGGCGCTAATAAAGGTGTGTTGAAAAGCTCCGGGAAGAGTACAAAATCTGATTTATAATCACCCATCACATTCACAAAAAACTCAACCTGTTCATAAAAGGCATTGATATCTTTGAAATGCCTCATCTGCCACTGCACCAATCCAAGACGTATGATGCTGTCCTGCATCGTATTGGGTTTTTTGCTGTAATACACATTGTTCCACTGTAGTAAAACTGCATTTTCTCTCGAGGATTCGTCTTCGGGAAGGTATTTTTTCAGGACTCTGATCGGCAGGAAATTATTGGACAACTGAAAGGACAATACGGGATCATAGATTTCCTTATCTCTTACTTTCCGGATATATTCTCTGGCCGACATTTCGTGGCTGTATTTATGATAACTCGGAATTCTTCCGCCCAGAATAATGGATTTCAGATTCAGCAGTTCACAGAGTTCTTTTCGGGCGTCATATAGTCTTCTTCCAAGACGCAGTTCACGAAACTCGGGATCTACGAACACTTCTATTCCGTACAGAACATTTCCTGTGGAAGAATGGGTATTAAAAGTATAATTTCCTGTGATATCGCTATAGGTATGTTCATCGCCAAATTCTTCATAATTCACAATGATGGAAAGGGCTACTGCGGCCAGTTTTCCATCTACCGTTATGCAGATTTGTCCTTTAGGAAATATTTTAGTCAGCTTTTCGATGCTTTTTTTAGACCATATCGATTCTGACATCTGTGGATACGCTCGCTTCATTGTTACGACTAATTCATCGTAATCCTCCACAGTCAGAGGTCTTGTCTCTATTTGCATTTGATGTAATTTTACTTAAATTTAAGAAAAAAATAATCAATCACACCCTTCATTATCGGTATGATTTTTCAATATTTTATGTCTATTTGATCACACTTAGCCTGTTTTTATTCAAGATATTATCTGAACTTCATAGAAATATCTGCAGATAATGGGTCTTTGCCCACAAATATATTCATCAAAAAAAATCATGATTGTATTGAAAATTAGTAGGAAGAATCCGGAACGGTGAGTTCAGAAATAGTACTGAATTCCACAGAATCTTTCGCTGTATTGTACTGTATATGCATCGCCCGCCATTTTTTATTGACTACGTCTTCTTTTTTGGAGAACTGTTCCTGAATCACAAAATGCTGCTTCATATGATCAAAATCCTCATATTTTAGTTTGAACGTATTTTTAAGCTTTTCATCTACCAGAAATTCATATCCTTTGTAGGTAAAATATCCATATTTTTTTGATTGGATTTCTTTATTGATTCGTGGTGAATTTTCTTTGATGAATACAGGCTGGTTGTTGGCTAATAGAAGTTCTACCTCTTTTTTCTCCGGCTCAATGATTCCCGAGACCGTTATAAATTTCACGGTTTTCTTGTCATTAGAATCTGCAATAAATTCATCAATTTCTTTAATCAGTTTATTACTACTGATAATGGTATGGATGTCAGGATTTTTGGTACAGCTGGTCAATAGGATCAGAAGCCCTGCAAATAGAATTTTTCTCATGGTATCGTTTTTCAAAGACTACTAAAATAGAAAAAAACGGTGAAATTTTTATAGTTGGGCTTGAAATATTGAAAGTATTCTACTCTTCTTTAAGTATTTCTGAATATAAAGTCTTCAGCAATTACAAACTGGTTATTAATCATTAGCAACTGATGGGGCTTTATTATCTTATCACCGAAGTGTCTGATTAAAACATGATGTTTGCTGCATACTTTTTCCAGTTTTTCCAGAACTGAAAAGGGAGCATTCAACAATTTGCCGCTTCCTTTCTGGATATTCTGAAGAAATATTTGTTCATCTATTCCCGTTTTTATTTTGATATAGTCTTTCCAATGCCTCCACCCCTTCAGGCTTTCTTCAATAGATTTTTGAATATCATCAACGAAAAGGTCTATTTTTTCAGGTGCAGAATTGATATAGGTTTCATTATGGTTGATTAATAAGGGATGCTCTCTGTATAAGGTAAGTATTCCATTTTCTTTTTTCTTTATTATGGATTCTTTCTTATTCTTAAAATCAAAACGAAACATATTATTGTCAATAGCAAGAATAATATACGTGGTCTGGAAATCTTCTATTTTTACTGTTCTATTATGGAATTGTTCAATTAGCATATTTCATGATGATTAGTTTTTATTTGTAGTTATCTAAGCTTCTTTAGGTTTACATCTTAATTAAATTTAGAAAAAATATTCAAGTAATCATAAAAAAATCCTGCTTATCAAGATAGGCAGGATTTATATTATCATTTCAAAGCAGGATTATTCCCACTCAATCGTTGCTGGCGGTTTGCTTGAAATATCGTAAGCTACTCTGTTGATTCCTCTTACTTCATTGATGATTCTGCTTGAAACAGTATCTAAAAACTCATAAGGAAGTCTGCTCCACGTGGCCGTCATAAAGTCGATGGTATTCGCAGAACGAACGACTGCTGTGTATTCATAGGTTCTTTCATCACCCATTACTCCAACTGATTTCACAGGAAGTAATACAACGAAAGCCTGAGAAACTTTTTCGTAAAGATCATTTTTATATAATTCTTCAATGAAGATATCATCAGCTTCCTGAAGGATTTTTACTTTTTCCGGATCTACAGCTCCCAGAATTCTGATTCCTAATCCAGGTCCAGGGAAAGGGTGTCTGTGTACCAAATGATGTGGAATACCTAATTCCTCACCCACCTTTCTTACTTCGTCCTTGAAAAGCTCTCTTAAGGGCTCTAACAGCTCGAAATCCATTTCTTCAGGAAGGCCGCCCACGTTATGGTGAGACTTGATCACTGCTGAAGGACCGTTTACGGACTGACTTTCGATCACATCAGGATAAATAGTTCCCTGTGCTAAAAATTTCGCGCCTTCAATTTTATGGGATTCTTCATCAAAAACATGAATAAATTCGTTTCCAATGATTTTTCTCTTTTGTTCCGGATCGTCAACGCCTGCTAATTTGGTAAGGAATCTTTCTGAAGCGTCAACCAGTTTAATATTCATATTAAAATGCTCGCCGTAATTTTCCATTACTTTTACATCTTCATTTTTTCTCAACAAACCGGTATCTACGAAGATACAGTTCAGCTGATCTCCAATTGCTTTGTGTATCAAAACTGCCGCTACAGAAGAATCTACTCCTCCTGAAAGTCCAAGGATCACTTTGTTGTCTCCTACTTTTTCACGGATCTCTGCAACTGTTTTTTCGATGTAGTTGGTCAGCTTCCAGTTTTTCTCTGCATTACAAATACTGAAAACAAAATTTTCAAGCATTTTTCCTCCTTCTTCTGTATGAGATACTTCCGGGTGGAACTGTACGCAATAAATCTTACGTTCAGGATTGGAAATAGAAGCGATCACTCCAGATTTTGCATTTAATTCAAAACCTGCAGGCAGTTCTCCTACTTCATCAAAATGGCTCATCCAAACCACAGAGTTTTGAGCCACTCCTTTTAGTAAAGCATTTTCTTTAATAATATCTAAATGAGCTTTTCCATACTCACCTTTTTCTCCTTTATTTACTTTTCCGCCTAACAAATGTGCCGTAAGCTGCATTCCGTAGCAGATTCCCAATACAGGAATTCCCTGCTCGTATAATTCTTTTTCAACTAAATGGGCATTTTCCGCATTTACAGAACTTGGACCTCCTGAAAGGATAATTCCTCTCGGCTGCTTTTCTAAAATATCCTGTAATGGGGTGTTGAAAGGTAAGATTTCAGAATATACTCCCATCTCACGGATTCTTCTTCCGATAAGCTGGTTGTACTGAGATCCGAAATCCAATATAATAATACCGTTATTCATTGTATAATTGATTTTAATTTTGAAGATGTCAGACTTCAGATATCAGATGTCAGACTTTTTAGTCCAGGATCTTTTATCTTATGACTGATATCTAAATTTTAGCTTCTTTACAAAAAAAGACTTGGAAATGTTCCAAATCTTTTTTCATGATTTTTATTAAAACTTCCCGATGTCTTCTCTGTAAAAGCTGTAGTCGAAGTGTACATGAGCTGCATCTTCGTAGACTTTCTTGCGGGCATCGTCATATGTAGCACCTGTAGCCACAATGTTGAGTACTCTACCACCGTTGGAAACTACTTTATCTCCTTTTTTAACAGCGCCTGCGTACAATAGCTGGCTATGTTTTACTTTGTCTTCTCCTACGATTTCAAAGCCTGTTTCTATATTTCTTGGATATCCTCCGGAACACATTACCAGACAAACTGCTTTTTCGTTTTTAAAAGTAAGCTGAAGGTCTTTTCCTTCCATACAGTCGTTGATAACGTCTAACAGATTGTTTTCCATAAGGGCCATCAATACCTGAGTTTCAGGATCTCCGAATCTCATGTTATATTCAAGAAGGTATGTTCCGTTTTTAGTTACCATTAATCCGAAGAAAATAATTCCTTTGAAACTGAATCCTTCTGTTTTTAATCCTTTAACGGTAGGCTCCAGGATATTCTTTTCGAAATCTGCTTCATGTTCTGCTGTAAATTCCGGGCTTGGTGCCACAGATCCCATACCACCGGTATTAGGTCCTGTATCCCCGTTTCCGGCTTTTTTATAATCTTTCGCTGCAATACATGGGAATAATTTTTCACCGTTTGAGAATGCAATAATTGAAGCTTCAAAACCTTCCAGATATTCTTCGATCACTAAGCGGATCCCTGCATCTCCATAAATCCTGCGGATCATGAAATCATGGATCGTAGCTTCAGCTTCTTCTAAAGTATCGCAAATAACAACACCTTTTCCTCCTGCTAAACCACTTGCTTTGATCACCAAAGGATATTCCTGCGTCTGCACATATTCTTTAGCTTCGTTATATGAATCAAATACTACAGCTCTTGCTGTCTTGATATCATAGGTCTGCATAAATTTCTTAGAGAAAGCTTTGCTTCCTTCAAGGCTTGCCACTTTTTGGTTGGGACCAAAAACTTTCAGATCATGCTTTTTAAATTCATCCTTTAAGCCTGCTACAAGCGGTGCTTCAGGACCTACGATCGTTAAATCTACTTTTTCTTTAATAGCAAAATCTCTCAGTTCTTTAATCTCTGATAAATGAACATTTTTCCCTATTACATCGGTTGTTGCATTTCCGTTGGCAAAAAACATTTTACTCACTCTTGAGTCTTTCTGAAGTTTTGCAGCCAAAGCAGATTCTCTTCCACCTTCACCTATGATTAATATTCTCATACTTTATATAATTAACTAGTCTATAATATTACAAATATATAATTTTGAATGCTATAAATACAATCTCAAAATATAATTTTCTTAGTGTTTTTCTTTCTTCTCAACAGTCATTTTTAACACCGTATTTACTGGTATTTCTTTTAAAACCTATGGTATTAAGCTTTCAAAGGCATTAGTACACACAGTCAGAATTAAAAATCCCTGTCTAAAAATTAAAGATTTCCACTAACATTTTAATCTTAATTTAATTAATGGAAAAAATGTCTAACCCCAGTAAACATCATCGGGATGCCATGCTCATTGGCTGCTTCGATGCTGTCCTGGTCTTTTACACTTCCTCCAGGCTGAATGATCGCTTTGATTCCCTGTTCTGCACAGAAATCTACAACATCACGGAAAGGGAAAAATGCATCAGAAGCCAATACCAGGTCTCCTGTGAATTTTTCTTTAGCTCTTTCAATCGCCTGCTGGGTAGCCCAGATTCTGTTCACCTGTCCACCTCCGATACCGAAAGCCTGAATTCCATTAGAAACAACAATTGCGTTGGATTTCACATATTTTACTACTCTCTGAGAGAAAAGTAATGCTTTTTTCTGTTCTTCTGTAGGTTGTACGTTTCCTACCACTTTAATATCATCAGAGAAGATACTGTCGTTGTCCTGAACCAGAATTCCGCCATCTACTTTCACCCAGGTCTGCTTGTCGGAAACCGGATTTACAATTTTAATAATTCTTAGGTTTTTCTTCTTTCTTAAAACTTCTAATGCTGCTTCGTCAAAATCCGGAGCCATTACAATTTCAAGGAATGTTTTGTTTAATTCTTCTGCTGTTGCTGCATCGATTTTGTAGTTCATTGCAACAATTCCGCCAAAGATAGAAATCGGGTCACATTCGAAAGTTTTCTGGTACGTTTCCAATGCTGAAGTTCCGATCGCCACGCCACAAGGGGTAGAGTGTTTTACGGCACAACATGCCATTTCCTCTTTGAATTCAGTCACTACTTTCCAGCAAAGATCCATATCGCGAAGGTTGTTAAAAGAAAGTTCTTTTCCTCCTAACTGTTCGAAATCTTTCATTGCTCCGTTCTCGAAAGTAGAAACGTAATAAGCTGCTGTCTGATGAGGGTTTTCACCGTATCTCAGATCAAACACTTTTTTGTAAGATGCGTTAAGATACGTTGGATATTCTTCATCTAAAAGCATTCTTGAAATAGCTGCATCATAAGCTGATGTAAGGTTGAATACTTTTCCGGCTAATTTCTTACGGGTTTCAATGTAAGTATCACCATTCTGCTCCATTTCAATTTTTACCGTAGCATAATCTTCTACATCGGTAATCACCGTAACAGAGTCAAAGTTTTTGGCTGCTGAACGAAGCATTGAAGGACCACCAATGTCAATAAATTCTACTTTTTCATGTAAAGAAATATCCTTGTTCACATTTTCAAAGAAAGGATAAAGATTTACGATGACCATGTCTATAAGCCCGATTCCATATTCCTGAACCGTCTTCATATGCTCTTCATTGGAACGTACTGCAAGCAATCCGCCATGAACTTTCGGGTGTAAAGTTTTCACTCTACCGTCCAGCATTTCAGGGAAATCGGTTACCTCATCAATCTGAATGGGATGTAAACCAGCTTCTTTCAAATGTTTGAACGTGCCTCCTGTAGAAATCAACTCGTAATTTTGGGCTTCCAAAAACTGAGCGAATTCGGTCAATCCACTTTTGTCAGAAACACTGATTAATACTCTCTTTTTACTCATTTTACTTTCAATTTTTTACTTTTTACAGCTACTTCAAACTGTATTCCCGGTCTTTCACCCCCGGATTTACTTTTATTTTACTTAGATTTTTTTAATTTTTCGAAATGTGAAGTGTTTTCATTAACAATTGCTAAATCTTTTCTTTCAAATTTTCTTTGACACTATTAAACCATTCTTCTTTCAAAATGCTTAATACAATTGCATCAATTCTATTTCCTTCCGAATCTTTTGAAAAGTTCCTTAGGATACCTTCTTCTTTACAGCCAATGCTCTTCATTGCAGAAATACTCCTTATGTTAAGATTATTAGCCCTAAACCCAACTCTTTCCATATTCCAAATTTCAAAAGCAAACTCCAGCATCAAGTACTTGCAGTTTTTATTTACATAGGTTCCCTGATAACTTTTCCCATACCAGGTATACCCTAATTCAAGGGTTTGATTAAATTTATTAATAAGGTAAAACCTTGTACTTCCTATGATTTTTTCATCTTTCTTATCAAAAACCACAAAAGGATATTCTGTCTGATTTTGCCTGTTATTAAGTGCTGTAGTAATATAATTTTTAAGATTTTCAGCACCATTTGCTCCCAATGCATTAAATTGCCAAATATCAGGTTCTTCCTCAGAAAACTTCAAGAGCAAATCGAAATCCGATTCTTTTAAAGGTCTTAAAAGAATTTTATCATTTTCTAAAATATATTCTTCTGCTAAATCAATCATTATTTAAAATCTTATTGATCGCTATCGGGAAAATTTCATATTCAATATGATGTACTTTTTCTGCTACTGTTTCGGGTGTATCATCTTCTGTTACTTCAAATGATTTCTGAAGGATGGCTTCTCCTTCATCAATTCCCGGAGTTACAAAATGTACAGTCGCCCCGCTTTCTTTTTCTTTAGCTTCAATTACCGCATGATGCACATGCATTCCCCACATTCCTTTTCCTCCGAATTTCGGAAGTAATGCAGGATGGATATTAATTATTTTACCGGTCCAGTTTTCACAGAACTCAGGTTTCAGAATGGAAAGGAATCCTGCCAACACGATCAGATCTGTATTTTCAGGAATGACTTTGTTTAATTCTGTACTAAAGTTTTTTCCTCTTGGAATCAGTATACTTTCTATAGCATGATTCTTAGCTCTTTGCAGTCCGTAGCATTCTCTGTCAGCCACTACCAAACTGATTTTCGCATTCTGAATAGCTCCGGATTCAATGGAATCTATAATTCTCTGAAGATTGGTTCCTGAACCTGAAACGAGTATGACGATGTTTTTCATTTTTATTTTGTGAGCTTTGTCAAGGTTTTAAGCATTAACAAAGCTTTGAATGTTATTAACTAGCCCCGATTGCAGCGGCATCCTTTTTTGTTGCGGCCGGAGCGAAGCGGAGGCCGTAATAAAAAAGATATAGCAGAAAGCGGGATTAGGCTCCTAAAATTTTAAATCTATTTTTTCAGTTCCTTCCGTGATTTCACCAATTTCGTAAGCATCATCTAAAAGGTGTAATACTTTTTCTGCATGAGCAGGGTCTACTACCACGATCATTCCTACTCCCATATTGAACGTTCCATACATTTCTTCACGGGCAATATTTCCTCTTTTTTCCAATTCAAGCATTACACTTGGAATCTGGATTTTGGAAGCATCAATAGAAGCACACAAACCTTGAGGAATAATTCTTGGAATATTCTCGTATAAACCACCTCCTGTAATGTGAGCAATACCGCAAACTGCTATTTCTTCCAACAGTCTGTGAATGTCTTTATAATATAATCTTGTAGGAACCAATAAGGTTTCATATAATGGTTTTCCTTCAAATTCTTCTTCAAAATCAGGGAAGATTTTTCTGACCAAAGAAAATCCGTTTGAGTGGAATCCTGAACTTGGCAACGCAATAATCTTGTTACCTGGTTTAATTTTTGAACCATCAATGATCTGATCTTTTTCTACAATTCCTACGCAGAATCCGGCAACATCATAATCTCCAGGCTTGTACATTCCTGGCATTTCAGCAGTTTCACCACCAATTAATGCACAGTTATTGTCTTTACAAGCTTCTACCATACCTAGTACGATTTCGGCTGCAATTTCAGAATCCAACTTTCCACAAGCTAAATAATCTAAAAAGAATAAAGGCTTGGCTCCGTGGCAAAGAATATCATTAGCACACATCGCAAAGCAGTCTATCCCGATAGAACCGTATTGTTTGGAATCTAACGCTACTTTCAACTTTGTTCCTACACCATCCGTTCCGGAAACCAAAACAGGATTTTTGTATCCACCAATCTCGTAGAAAGCACCGAAACTTCCCAAATTGTTCAATACATTGGAATTGTGGGTTTCGCTTACCGCTTTTTTGATCTTGTCAACGGTTTTGTACCCTTCTTCTTTGTCTACTCCTGCAGATTTGTATGTGTTGCTCATTGTATTTAGATTTTTAGAAGCCAGATTTCAGATTTCAGACGATTGGGTCCAGATCTAACTTCTGATGTCTCTTTTATATTTACTTTTTATATCAATTTTGTAAAATAAAAAAGCCGACAATCTGGGTAGATTATCGGCCGTTATTTTATCTCAGAATTTCAGAGTCCACAGTTTCTCCTTTTTTTGAAAAACATTCTTTGAAGGTGGACTGAATTTTCATCTCTTTTCTTTTTGCAAAAATAGTAATTTTAAATTAATATTCAAATTCTATTTTTCAAGGATTGTTTCAACGGCTGCAATCTTTTTTATTTTATCCTTTAATTCACTGTCTTTCTCTTCGTTAGAAATCTTCTGAGCTGCTTTATCAAAGTTATCATTAAAGAAAGGAAGTGAGAACGTTTCTATGATATTTCCTCCATGAAAAGGAAAACGCTTCGTTGCTGCTTCTAAAACACCTGCTCCACCTCTTGCTCCCGGCGCTGCAGACATCAATAACATAGGAACTTCATTCCATACCGTTCTGTCTTTAATTCTGGATACCCAGTCAAAAACATTTTTAAAAGCCGTAGAGTACGTACCGTTATGTTCCGGTAAGGAAACCAAAAGTAGGTCTGCACCATCAATTTTGGCTGCAAAATTCTTTGCTTCCTGAGGAACACCGCCTGTTAATTCTCTTTCATGTTTGTAAATAGGCATTTCAAAAGCATCAAGATCGATTACTTCTACTTCTGCATTTTCAAATTGAGTGGATGCATACGCCACTAACTGCTTGTTCATTGAAGCTGCCGAGTTGCTTCCTGCTATTGCTAAAACTTTCATTATTATGTATCTATATTTTAATCGTTACAAATTTAGTTTATTTAAGGTAAGAAGGCAATTCCATAGGAACTTCCATCAAAAGAATTTCGGTATCTTCCTCTGCTTCTATATTAAAACTTTGGGTATCCCAGATTCCTAATCCGTCTCTTTCATTCAGAAGCCTGTCTCCTACTTTAGCACTTCCTTTTAGTACAAATGCATACACTCCGTTTCCTTTTTTATTGAGGGTATAATTTTTACCGTTCCCTTTTGTAAAATTCGCCAGATTGAACCATGCATCCTGATGAATCCATACCCCATCATCATTTTTATCAGGTGATAAAATTTGCTGGAATCCATTGATCTTTTCTCCTTCTTTAATATTTTTCTGATCGTATCTGGGCTCTACATCTGCTTCTCTAGGGAAAACCCATATCTGCAGAAATTTCACAGCTTCATCTTTGTTTTTATTGTATTCGCTGTGCATCACTCCGGTACCAGCGCTCATCACCTGGATTTCACCTTTTTTGATCACCGCAGTGGTTCCCATTGAGTCTTTATGCTCTAAATCTCCTTCTAAAGGAATGGAGATAATTTCCATGTTTTTGTGCGGATGTGTTCCGAAACCCATTCCCTGAGAAACGGTATCGTCATTCAAAACCCGTAATACCCCAAAGTTTGTCCTGTCATTGTTCTGATAGTTTGCAAAACTGAAGGTATGGTAACTGTTTAACCAGCCATGATCGGCATGGCCTCTCGTATCTGCTTTATGATAAACTGTTTTCATATTGTCATTATTTATAATACAAATGTACGGGTTGTAGGGATGGGAAATGTTGACGTAGGATAAGAAGTTGGGTTGTTGGTGTTTGGTGTTTAGTTTTTAGCCTGTGCGTTAAGCTGATGGTCTGATGTCTGAAATCTAGCATCTTGCCTCTCATCCAATCAAAAGGCTTCTTTTATCTTAGAATTTTTCTTCAGGTAGAAAAGGATATCACAGATAATAATTGTGCAAAAAATTAAAAAAACCAGGATTTCAGAGGTATAATTGGAAAAATTACCCAGCACATTCGTTACAACACCTGTACCGATTTGATTGGCTGCCATAAGAAATCCGGAAACCAATACGGAAAGTGTGGGAAATTCCACCGTTCCCCAGCCAATGGATCCCGGAAATATGCTGCCCATAAAAAAGCCAATGAAAAACATCAGTACCAACAGGATATTGATGTTAGGATCTATCAAAAGAATGAAAAGCAATACTCCAACCAGCAAAGGAGAGAAAAGAAAAATTCCGGACAGATCATTTTTTTTAGCAAATAATCCAAAAAGCAATCGGTTCAGGGCAATACCGCCCCAAAATAATGAAAGTCCAAGGCTGGCTTTATTATTATCCAGTCCTTTATTTTTAAGGATAATGCCTCCAAAGCTTCCAAAAGTTCCTTCAATACAGCCATACAGCACTATAACAGCAAAAAAGATCCATAATTTACGGGGAATTCTGAGGTGCCCCGGAAGTTCAAAAAATGCTCCTTTTTCCAGTTTTAAAAATAAGAAGGCTAAGCATGCTATACTTACCACAATGAAAATACTTCCGGGAACATACATCCAGTTTTTAACATCCCCGATAAGGTTCATCATCAGTGGTGAGGTAGAAGTTCCCAATCCTACCAAAAACTGCAGAAGTAAAATGGCGGAAGATTTCCCTTCTTCAAATAAACTTGCTGCTAAAGGATTCAAAGTCGTGATAGAAAGACCAAAACCCAGTCCCATGCATGCTACCAGAATCATAAGTATAGGAAACAGCAGGTGGGAATTCATATTATACTGTAACAGCCATAATATTCCGGTAGAGACGATCATCAGTATAAGACCAGAACCTAAAACAATTTTAGGTCCCAGTTTATTAACTAAAAATGGCGCTCCCAAACATGAAATAATGATACAGATTACCTGTGGAATGAATAGATTCCCAAATTGTGATGAAGACAGCCCAAATAAAGACTGATCTGTAAAAGCCGTTCCCAGTGCGGGAAATACAACGAAATTAACTCCGGTTAAAAAAGCCAGTATAAAGACAACAACAATGGTAACCGTTTTAGAACTCATGATGTCAGTACTTCATTTTTAAGATGATCTCCTACTCTCAGAGCCATTGCAATAATGGTAAGTGCAGGATTTACAGCGCCACTGGATACAAAAAATCCGCCGTCTACAATATAAAGGTTTCGCAGGTCGTGGGCTTTACAGTTGGTATCTACCACTGAGGTTGCCGGATCAAGCCCCATCTTTGTAGTTCCGTTCTGGTGGGCGGGTGAAGCGACATCCATTCCTTTACTGAAATAGAACCCTTTAAACAGAAAAGTCTCAAATTTTCCTGATGCTTTGAGTGCTTTTATTAATTCTGATTTAAGAAATTCATGGCCTTTCTGATTGTTTTCGGAATAACTTATTTTGATCTGTCCGTCTTCTACAGTCACCCTGTTTTCCGGATCGGGAAGATCTTCTGAAGTCAGCCAGAAATCAACCGCATGCTCTGCCATCAGCTCAAAAGTAAAACCGGGTGCCGCCACCGGACTGTCTGCCTTTATCTGATGAGCATCCGATTTCCCCAACATCTGAATATGTCCCAATGGGAACTCATAGTCTCTGTTGGCATGGTAGAAATCATTAATCCCGAATGTTTTTCCAAATTTTGTTGGATTCGGTTCTATATATAGTGCAACGAGTGCCGTATTCTGATGAAACATATAGTTCCGCCCCACCTGATCTGAAGTATTCGCCAACCCATTCGGAAACTGTTCGCTCTTACTTTCCAACAGGATCGCAGCAGAGTTAATAGCTCCTGCCGAAAGGATGACAAGCTCTGAACTGAGTATTTTAGTTTCTCCATTCTGTTCTACAACGACTTCGGAGATTTTCGTTCCGGAAGCATCTGTATTGAGTTTCAAAACTTTTGTATTAACCATCAATTCAACATTAGGATATTCTAATGCTTTGGCTAATGCACAAAGATGGGCATCCCCTTTTCTTTCAGCTGCATCGGGGAAACCATCAAAACGATCTAAGATGTAGGGCGCATTTGCTGTTGTATGAGGTGTAAAATTAACACCAATTGGCAGTTCAAAAGGATGAAGTCCATAATCCGTTAATTCATCCACAATTTCCTGAATTCTTGGCTCATGTGGTAGTGGTGGATTTGGATAAGGCTCCGAATCAAATGGTTCTGTAGGATCCGATCCTCTTTTACCATGAACATGAAAAAGCTTTTCAGCTTCCAGATAGTAATTTTGTAAATCTTTATATTGAATCGGCCAAGCCGGGGAAACACCGCCATAATGCTTTATTTCTCCAAAATCTTCTTCCCTTAAACGAAATAGCGCTGCCCCGTAGAATTTGGTGTTTCCACCCACATTATAATGCATTCCCGGCCGGAATGGTTTTCCATGTTTATCCAGCCACAAATCATTTGTGGTATACCTGTTTTTTTCAAAAACCTCAACGGAATCCCAGTTTTCTTTTTCTACCGGAACATAATCTCCTCTTTCAATAATCAGAATTTTTTTACCGGTATCGGCCAGTCTGTATGCCATTGTTGCTCCTCCTGCTCCACTTCCTATAATGATGATGTCGTACATTTTTAATAATTTGATTACTCTAAATTATAGAATTAAAATAAGGCCTAGCTTAATAAAAAATTAAAATTCAATAGATAATATAAATGGGTATTGGAATTTAGATGCTAGATTTCAGACATCAGATATTAGATTTACAATCTAACCGTTATATTCAAATTTTTATTTTACCAACAAAAAAAGCGGACTAAAGTCCGCTTCTATTGATGTTATGATAATATAATTTTAAATTGAATTTTAAAAATGAACCTGTTGAATTTCTTCTTCGATCTCTTTTGGAGTTTCATCTCCTGATTTTATAAAGATCATCGTAATCACTGCTGCAATGAGCATACATACCCCTCCAACGACAACATAATCCATGGCCTGGTTTCCGAAAATATTGCTGACAATCGGACCTCCGAAAACTCCATTTATGATTTGTGGAATTACAATGAAAAAATTAAATATTCCCATATAAACTCCCATTTTTTTCTGTGGAATAGCATCAATCAACATTGCATAAGGCATCGCTAAAATACTCGCCCACGCAAACCCCAGTCCGATCATAGAAATTTTAAGGTACGCCACATCTTTAATGAAATACATTGAGATCAGCCCTAGTCCGCCACAAAAAAGTGCCAGCGCATGCGTCTGTTTTTTCCCGATCAGTTTAGCAATCGGGGTTAGTAAGAAGGCAAACGGAATCGCCCAAAGGTTATAATATCCGAATAATTTCCCGGTAAGATCCCCGGCTTTATTGAATTCCACAGAATGAGTATCCTGCGGCGAAAGTCCGAAATGATGGGTCGCAAGGGCACTAGTCGTAAATACCCACATGGTAAATAAGGCAAACCATGAGAAAAACTGTACGGCTCCCAGCTTTTTCATCAGCAAAGGTATTTTAGCAAAATCTTTAAAGATATCACTGAATTTAGAGTGTTCTTCAACAATCTCTTTTCCGTTTTCAAATGATGCAAATTCCTGTGGAGAATATTCTTTAGTCGTTACTATTGTATACAGAATGGACAGTATTAAAACACCCGCTCCTATATAGAATGCATAAATCACATTATCCGCCACAAAACCGGCCTGTGCTACATTAGAAATCCCTAATTTAGTAAGCCAGTCCGGCAAATAGGAACCAACAACCGCTCCTATCCCGATTAATATGGTCTGTACTGAAAACCCAATAGTTGCCTGATGTTTTGGAAGCATATCTCCCACCAACGCTCGAAAAGGTTCCATAGCAACATTAATGGAAGCATCCATCATGGCTAAAAATATTACCGCTAAAAGCAATACATTCGCGGCCATCATCTGGGTTGCAGAAGCTGCATTAGGAAGCATCACCAAACCAATCGCACACAAAACCGCACCAATTAAAAAGTAAGGTTTTCTTCTCCCCAACGGACTCCAGGTGTTGTCGCCCATATGACCGATGATCGGCTGAACAATAAGTCCTGTGACTGGGGCAACGAGCCAAAACCATGATAATTCGTGAACATCTGCTCCGAAATTGGCTAAAATCCTGCTCGCATTTCCGTTCTGCAAACCGAAAGCCATCTGAATACCTAAAAACCCCATGCTCATATTGATGATCTGAGCCATGGAAAGATTCGGCTTTTTTACTCTTCCAAATTTACCATTATCCTGTTTCCCTACCATCTCTGCCATTATTGTTTCAGTTTTTGAATTAATATATCTTCTATTGGCGTCTTTTCAACGACTACTTTATCCACGACCTCATTAGGAACGGTTACAGAAAGTACATATTGTTTTACTTTCCAGCTTCCGTTTATTTTTTCAACGACTCCGGAACCTCTGCAGATTTTCATCTGAGTATCCAGTAATTCGTCAAACCAAGCCAGTTTCCCGTCTTTGCTGAAATATATATTTCTTTTTAATGCTGTAAAATTCCAGGTTCTTTTTTTATCAAAATGGGGTTTTGCCCAGATCATAAAAGCTTCTTTATCCCAAACTTCGGTAGCATCGGTTCCAATAAAGGTAGATTCGTCCGCAAAATAATTGAAATAAGCCGTAAAATCTGCCTTCGCAGCAGCTGTGTTAAAAGCATCAAGCATCGTATTGATCTCAGCTTTTTCTTTTCCCAATTGTGCAGCTGCCGATTGTGCAGAAATCCCTGTAAAGCTCCATATACAGAGCATCAGAGTATATAATATCGTTATTTTTTTCATGTTTTAAAAAGTAATTTATTTGAGATTATTTCTGTAACTCAATAATAAACGAAGTTTTTGCAGGAATCGTTAAGCTGTTTTGCAGAGAAATTTCCTTACCGGAAATCACTTCTTTTCCTTTTGAAGTTGTATTCAGGGATTCTGCAAAACGTTTAAGATCTAATGTTGTATCCTTTTCATTATTATTGATCACCACCATTACACTTCCTTTATCATTGTACCTGAAATAAACAAACACATTATCCTGTGGAATATAATTCTTTGTTTTTCCGGTGTGAATCACTTCTTTTCCTTTTCTCCAGTTCAGTAGCTTTTGGGTAAACTGATAATATTCTTTTTGTTCGGCAGTCTGATCAGAAGGCTTAAAAGCATTCTGCTGATCTGATTTCCAGCCTCCCGGAAAATCTCTGCGGATATCTGCATCACCTCCTTTATTTTTATCCCCTCTCATTCCTACTTCAGAGCCATAATAGATCTGTGGAATTCCCCGGACAGTAGAAATTAGGGTAAGAGCCATCTTGTAGGCCTTGGGATCTGCATTAAAAATTTCATTCCATCTTTCGGTATCGTGGTTTTCAAAAAACACCATGACATTATTGATGTCTGGATATAGGAAATCGCTTGCAAAAACATTGTAGAGTTTAGTTAATCCGCTATCCCATCCGTCTTTTTCTTTAAACGCTTTAGGCATATCACCGTAAAGCATAAAATCCATAACAGAAGGCAGATTAGAGTTATAATGCGCTGCCTCTCCGGTTTTTGAATCTTTTTGCCATGCTGAAATGTAGCCTGCGGTATTCAGCCATGTTTCCCCTACGATATTGAACTTTGGATATTCATCCGTAATTGCTTTGGCCCATTTTGCCATGGCTTCTTTATCATTGTAGGGATATGTATCTACCCTGAAACCTCCTAACTCAGCATATTCAATCCACCAGATGGAATTCTGGATCAAATATTTTAAAACTAAAGGATTCTTCTGGTTGATGTCCGGCATTGTGGTATCAAACCAGCCATCCAGTGCATATTTTTTATCAATCTCTGATGCGTTGGTATCAAACTGGGTAGTGGTTTTGTAATTGGAACGAAAAAATCCTTTGTCTCCTTCACTGAACTGATGAATCCAGTCTTTTTCAGGAAGGTCCTGTATCATCCAGTGTGAAACTCCCCAATGATTGGTTACATAGTCCATCACCAGCTTCATATTTCTTTTATTCAGGTTACGGGAAAGCTCGCGGTATTCCTCATTGCTCCCGTAGCGGCTGTCAATGTTGTACAGGTCAGTTTGTGCATACCCGTGATAAGAATATACTTTTTCGTTGTCCTGGTTTACGGGAGTTAGCCATACAGCAGTTGCCCCCATATTTTGGATATAGTCCAAATTGTTAATGATTCCCCGCAGATCTCCACCATGTCTTCCGTTGGGAAGGCTTCTGTTGGCTTTTTCCGTGAGTTGAGGATTGGAGTCATTCTTCTCATCGCCATTGGAAAAACGATCCGGCATGATAAGATACATGACATCTTTTGAACTAAAAGATTCTCTGTTCGCTGAATTAGCTAACCTTTGCTTTAGTTCGTAAGTATAGGTGCTTTTATTTTTAGTATCCTTTTTACTGGTGATCGTAAACTTCGGAACGTTAATCTCGTTTGTATTGACCGTAAGAAAAACGTAGTTAGGATTTTCAACCTTTTGGATGTTCTTTATCTTGATGCCGTCTGAAAGTTCAATTTCACTTTTGGCAATATCTTTTCCGTATACTAAGATCTGTAGTTCAGGATTTTTCATTCCTTTCCACCAAAAGGCAGGTTCTACTTTCTGAATTTGAGAAAAAGCAACTGAAGCTATCGAAATAGCAAAAACCGTATATATTTTTTTCATGCTGGATTTGATTAAAAAACCTTACAGGCTGTGTCTACCTGCAAGGTTGTATTTATTACTGCATTATTGTCATTATTTTACTGGCTTGATGGAAATCGCAAAACCTCCACTTCTTGCCATTTTGAAATTCAATTTAGATTTGTCTGTAATCTGTTTTTTGTAGATGTTATAGCTTTGGGGATTATCGATATAATCGGCGTCTTTTCCATCTTCATAAATGGTTGCTTCATATTTCTGTCCTTTGTCCAGGAATGAGAAATCTACTGTATAGTCGCGTTTGTTCTCATCAGTAATCCCTCCTACAAACCAGTTGTTTGTACCTTTTGCTTTTCTGGCAGTGATGACGTAATCTCCCGGCTCTGCCGATAGAATTTTGGTATCATCCCAATCTGCAGCCACATCTTTAATAAACTGGAAAGCATCCATATGCTTTTTGTAGTTTTCGGGTAAATCTGCTGCCATTTGAAGCGGCATATACATGGTAACATACAATGCAAGCTGTTTTACTAACGTAGTTTTTACAAATCGTTTATCTCCAGGGAAATAGTAATCTAATTTTGTCTGGAAGATCCCCGGCGTATAATCCATAGATCCACCCATCCATCTTGTGAAAGGAAGAATTGTTTGATGGTCTGCGTTGTTTCCTCCAAATGCTTCGTATTCCGTTCCACGTGCTGCTTCTGCAGAAATATAGTTTGGATAGGTTCTGCTTTCTCCTGTAGGACGTACAGATTCGTGAGAATTAACCATGATTTTATATTCATTGGCTTTTTCTGCAATTCTGTAAAAATGGTTGATCGTCCATTGAGAATAATGATGTTCTCCTCTAGGAATAATATCACCTACGTATCCTGTTTTTACAGCATCATATCCATATTTGTTCATCAGTTGGAATGCTTTGTCGGACCATCTTTCATAGTTGGTGGCAGAGCCTGAGGTTTCGTGGTGCATGATCAGCTTAATGCCTTTAGAGTGTGCATATTCGTTCAGCATTTTGATATCAAAATCCGGGTACGGCGTGATAAAATCGAAAACAAATTCTTTTGAATGTCCAAACCAGTCTTCCCATCCTGTATTCCAGCCTTCGATCAGCAATCCTTTGAAACCGTTTTCTGCTGCAAAGTCAATGTATTCTTTAACTTTTGTATTGTTGGCTGCGTGTTTTCCGTTCGGAGTCAGCTTTGTAAAATCTGTTTTACCCAAATGCACATTTTCTGCGGTAGAGTAAGCCCATTGAGATTTCCCAATGATCATTTCCCACCATACTCCCATATATTTTGTAGGGTGGATATACGAGGTATCGGTATATTTTGTAGGTTCATTAAGGTTAAAGATCATTTTAGAATCCATTACTTCTTCCGCTTTCGGAGATACGATAATCGTTCTCCAAGGCGTTACAGAAGGTGTCTGAATATATCCTTTAGCGCCCTGTCTATCAGCAGTAAGGTGTGTTTTGAATTTAAAATTCTGAGCATCTACCTCTAAATGTGAAGCGGGATAATCTAATACAGCCGCTTCCGCAACGTTAACATATAATGGATTTTTGCCTTCTTTTTTAAGCATCAATGGAGACTGAACTGCATTTTTAACCAAAGCCTGGGAAGCATTGGCATCAAAAGCTTTATCCCATCTTGCCGGAATTTCAGAAATTTTTGTTTCCTGATACTGATATTCCTGAGAATCATAATCTGCAACAATCCACCAGGCCTTCATATCTGTTGGAAAATCGATCTCAGAATCTTCTTCTCTGATCACAAAATAATTAAGATTTTTCTGCTGCGGGAATTCATATCTGAATCCCAATCCATCATTGAACAACCTGAACTTCACCACAATACTTCTTTCTGTAGAAGCCTGATTTAACGTCAATGCTAATTCGTTGTAATGATTGATGTAATTCTTTTTCTCTCCTAGTACCGGCTGCCAGGTTTCATTTTTAGAATCTCTTTTTTCTTCTGTTTTTGTAAAACCGTTATTCAGATCAAATTTTGCATCTTCAGGTTTTGCAATTTCAGAGGCGAATTTTATAGAAGTATCTTTAAATAATCTCAATCCTAATTTGGAATCTTCCACCACGGTTACCCCGTTATATTTCAGGTTGTAGTAAGGAACGCCCTGTTTCAGCTGAAAGTTCATTTCAAACTTTCCATCCGGCGATTGTAAAGATTGCGCATGTACACTCCCAAACATCATTGAGAGCAAAAATGCCCCAACTGTAAATTTCTTCATAATGACTATTTATATGCTTTAAAAATAAAGAAAGTGCTGCTAAAAAGCAACACTTTACTTTATAAATTCAATGTAAATTAATAATAAATGTTTACTTTTTATTGTGTTTTAATTTACTGGTATTACAGAAAAATCTCCCGTCATATCATTAAAGTACACATTATAAGTAAAGGTCGTAGTTACGGGAATATTTCCTCCTCCTATAACTGCTGTTCCAAAAAACTCCTGAGCTACTCCCCATCCCGTTGTCCAGGCATGATTCGCTCTAAATTTAAATTCTCCGGAGCTTAACATGACATTTTTCTTCACCCAAACATGCGGATCAAAAGTTGACTGTTGCATATCTACATCGGTATTCCAATCACTTGAAGCTGTTCCAATCATAGAAATTGAAGTATAAGTCGTGGTTGGAGCCGGAACTGCGGTAAATGTATATGTTAATGCAGAAGTATTTATGGTCAATTTGTAATAGCCAGACCCTGCAACTGTAATATTGCCTGATGCACCGCTTGTACTTAACACCCCTGCACTACCCATTCCATATTGAGTGTCCCATGATCCCGGAGTTTTAATTATTTTAAATCCTCCCTGTGCAAAATAACCTGTATAAGTATACACATTTGCAGTGTTTGTTTTAACTAGTGGATATATTTTTGCATTTGCAACTACATTATCCCAAGCCCCTGCTGTAGCATCACCTATCAGGAATAAATCAGTATAGGTATACACTGGCCCATTAATAAATGGAGTAACTTTTAAAGGAAGAACGTTTGAATAGTGAGTTTTTCCTACCGCGGTAGATTTTACTCTAACTTCTATATCAGTTGCAACAACAGAACTTACTCCCATTGACAAAACAATATTATTAAGATTACTCCCAATCATACTGTAAGCCTTTGTTCCAACTGGAATCTCTACAACTTTCGGACTTGCAAAATTTGTTCCTTTAAGTGCCAACTCTAGTTGATTTGTAATCTGTATAGGGACCCCAAAATCCGAATTTATCCAACTAAAAGCAACAGCTTCATTTGCAGACTGAGCATCTAATAATACAACTGATGTTTTATTTGCAGAAATTACAGGATTAGATCCATCATTTACTACAGCTAAATCCTCATCTTTATCACAGGAAGTCACAAAAAATGCAACTACAAAAAGTGTGAATATTTTAAATAAATATTTCATTTTAAAAGTGTTTTTTTTTATTAATAACCTGGGTTTTGTACCAAATTAGGATTTGCAACGATATCATTGGCAGGAATTGGGAACAGATTTCTGTAATCTTCCACTGCTTTACCATCTTTCACACCTCCTTTCCAAGGCCATACATATGAACCAGATGTAAATTTACCATAACGAATTAAGTCAGTTCTTCTTGTGGCTTCCCAAGACATTTCTCTTGATCTTTCGTCTAAGAAAAAGTCTGTATTAATCGATGCAACAGAAGTTCCTCCGGCTCTTGTTCTTAACGCATTTACATATCCTAATGCCGTAACAGCATTTCCTCCACTTCCTCCTCTCATCACTGCTTCACCATACATTAAGTAAATGTCTGCCAGACGGTACAAAGGAATATCTGCATCTACAAAATTACCAGATGCATCTGATCCGGGAGCTCCGTTAGCATATTTTATATTTTTATACTTGATAAATGCGTAACCATCTGTAAAGGTTGCAATATTATTTATTTCTAAATTCTGACCGTTCGTATAGAAATTTCCTCTCTGATCATTTGGAGAGCCTGCAAATAAATTAACAAGCGATTTTGTAGTTCTTAAACCACCCCATCCTCCGTTGACTCCAAACTGATCAGCAGGCATTGATCCTCCAATGGCAGCATGTACCATAAAAGTAGAACCTCCATACGTTTTTGTACTTGTACCATCATAGTTTACAGACAAAATAACTTCAGGATTAGCCACATTATTATCAGCCATAAATAATGAACCATAGTTTGGTTTTAATGAGTATCCTGCACTGATTATTTTGTTACAATAAGTAATGCAATCCGTATATCTTCCTGTACCCGTATAAACCTGTGCATTTAAATATAATCTCGCTAATAATGACCAAGCTGCAGCTTTATCTGCTCTTCCATACTCATTTGTTCTTGCGTCCTTAAGATCATTGGCACACGCTAATAATTCTGCTTCCACATATTTGAATAATTCTGCTCTGGCAATTCGTGGTGGAGCACTACTGATAATATCTGTAGTTTCTGTTATATAGGGAACATTTCCGAACAAATCTAATGCATGATAATAAGACTGAGCTCTTAAAAAACGAGCTTCTGCCCGCATATATTTTGCTTCTGTAAGATTGCTTCCTGAAATACCATTTGTAGCAAGTTTTTCGTCTGTTGTATTTTTGATAAACTCATTACTTACGGCAATTACATTAAATATTCTATAATAAATAGCAGTTACAAAAGGATTGGAAGAGTCCCATGCCATTTTATGCATTTCCGGAAGACCTGAATCAGACCAGGCAATAACAGCTTCATCTGTTGTTAACACTTGCATACTGAACATTTGACGTAAATAATTAGAAAATCCACCGTCAATACCTCCAATATCAGTATTTGCATCTCCGTTGTTCTGATCACCCTGTCCGCCAATAGCCAGCCCAGCATAAATTTTTGCCAAAGCCGGTTTATAATTATTAAAATCTTTGTATAATACCGCAGAAGTAAGTCCTAAGCTAGGTTCTCTTTCCAGATCTCGTGAACACGATCCTGCTGAAATTACAGTTCCTAATACAATAGATCCTATAATTAGTTTTTTGTATAAATATTTATTTCTCATCTTAATTAAAATTGAAAGTTAAATCCTACTGAATACACTTTAGGTCTTTGATAAAATCCATTATCTACACCATTGAAAATCTCTGGATCAATGCCTTTGTATTTCGTAATTACAAATACATTTTGCGCCATCGCATTTATTCTTAAATTGGTTCCTTTACCCATGAATTCTCCTACATTGTAGCCAATTGTAAAATTATCCATTCTTAAAAATGATGCATTTTCAACGAACATATCAGAAAATAATTGAGTTGTTGCAAACTGGGTGCTTAAAACACTTGTATTTGTATTACTCAAGAAATTATTTGCCTGAATATTTGCTATTGAGCTATTGGAAGCAGAATTATTATAAACATAGTTCCCTAAGATTGCTCTAATTGTAGTTCCAAAATCCCATTTTTTATAAGATACTTTAGTAGAAAATCCTAAAATAGCACTTGGATTAGGAGATTTATAAAAATACTTATCTGAATCATCTATCTTACCATCTCCGTTTCTATCTACATATACACCTTCAAGAGGTTTACCATTACTATTATAAACCTGCTGATAAACAAAGAAAGAATTTGGGGCATACCCTACAGAATTCCATTCTATATAATTATTAATTCCTGTAATATTTGATGATGATGTTTGGAATCTATAGTCAGCATCAACATTTTGAGAGAAACTGATAATTTTAGGATTAGCTTTACTGAAATTGAAATTAACATCCCATGTTAAATCCTCATTTTTAATGGGTACAATATTCAAACTAAATTCAATTCCTTTATTATCAATTACCCCTACATTTTTTGTAACAAAATTATTCAGACCTCCTGCCCAAGTCGGAACATTGGCAATTAGACTATTATCATCAGTTCTTTTTGCAAATAAATCAACAGAACCACTAATTCTGTTATTTAGTATTCCAAAATCCAACCCTATATTTTTTGCAGTAGTCGTTTCCCATCTTAAATTAGGATTATAAATATCAGGCCTAAGCAACGTATAAAAACTATTACCAAACTGATATTGTGAAGTACTGCTGTTACTATATGAGTAAGAACCAAAAGCGGTATAAAAACCACCGGTCTCCTGTTGTCCAGTCTGTCCCCAGCCAGCTCTTAATTTTAAAGAATTAATAAACTTACTATCCTTCAGGAAACTCTCTTCATTGATTTTCCATGCAGCTGATACTCCTGAGAAATTACCCCACAAATTATTTTTATCTGTCCCGTTCCAAAAAGTAGACGATCCATCTCTTCTAATCGATGCGTTTATGATGTACCTGTTTGCTATAGTGAAAATACCTCTTGCATAGTAAGATTCCATTGTTCTTTGATTATCTCCGGCTGTTGAATAATCAGTTTTTTGATTATTCCCATAATAAGTTGGAGCAATAGGAGTTATCTCATGCTTATCCTGATAAGAGTATCCTCCAATAATATCAATATTGGTAGAGATTGCCTCTATTTTCTTTACATAATTAAAATAAGTCTCTAATAATTTCCCTTTCGCTTCTTGCGAATACGGACGATAAGATCCTAAAGTACCGATACCTTGTGCATAGTTTCCTGATACAGCAGTTGAACCATTACTTTTTGCATAATCATAAGAGATATTTGCTACCAACCTTAAATCTGGTAAAAAATGTAACTTATAATCTACTTGTAAACTTGGAATAATTCTATAAACAGATGAAATATCGCGTTTGCTATATAACAATCCCAGAGGGTTTCTTGTTCCGTTAACATTCAGTCCTGTTGCAGTATTACTGGAATCCAGCCACTCATAATATCCTCCATAATTGGAATTGCCTGAATATATAGGCTGTGTAGGATCAAAATAAGTAGCAGCACCTATCGCCCCCCCATCAGGAAATCTGTTTTCTGTAAATGTTCCTTTGAAATTTGCATTGATTGACAAGTGATTGTCAAAAAACTTAGGAGAAAGATTCAATCCCACAGAGGTTCTTCTAAATTCATTAGTCCTTACGATACCATTCTGTTCGTTATATCCTAAAGATAATCTATAAGGCAGTCCCTTAATTCCACCTGAAAAAGCTACATTGTTATCCGTACCCCAAGCCTGCTGATAAATAGCATCCTGCCAATTGGTATTTGCATTTCCTAAAAAAGATTTTTGTTGTGCCGTTCCATAGGTATTCACAAATCCTCTAAATTGGTCCGCATCCATAACGTCAGCATTACCCATTTTAGTGGAAACAGAAAAATTAGTATTAAAATTCACCTTGAATTTTCCTGCAGTCCCTTTTTTGGTCGTAATTAAGATAACCCCATTAGTTGCCCTGTTACCATAGATAGCAGTAGCAGAAGCATCTTTTAAGATATCAAAGGTTTCGATATCATTGGGGTTAATTAAAGCTAATGGGTTTGTAGCCCCCGCTAAACTGTTCGTTTCCAACGGAACGCCATCAATTACTACTAAAGGATCATTATACTGAAAAGAAGAACTTCCCCTAACCCTAATCGTAGATCCGGAGCCGGGCGCTCCGCCATTTCCCGTAACCTGTACCCCAGGAGTTTTTCCGGCAATCAGCTGATCTGCCGATGTTGCACCCCCATTAAAATCCTTGGATGAGATAGAAGAAATCGATCCGGTCAGATCCGTCTTCTTCTGCTTACCGTATCCAATCAATACAACTTCATCAATTTTTTTCTCTTTTGTGGTAGAGTCTTGTATCTGCGCATGCATAATTGAGCTTGCCAATAAAAAAGCAGGCGCAATCTTTAATACCATTATAGAATTTTTCAAAATATAGTTTTTAAATAAGTTCGTTTTTTTCCAGTGTTTTTGGCAGGAAGCCAGTGTTGCAATTTAAAAAAAAAATATAATTATCATAATTTTAATGAAAAATTATCATAATTTGTGTACATTAAACGACATCAATACACTAAAACATTGTTTTACATATCATTACATTAAAATATGCAATGCATAACATATACCTAGTTTTAACAATAAGTTAAACATTTGTTTAACTGCAATTCATATTTAAAGTCGTAAAAGAAACTTATTGCTCATTATCGCAACAGAGAAGAGGCGGATTCGGGAGATTATGCTTATCTTTGCAGACAAAATTTTACTATAAATGTCAAACAGAAAGATGATTACGGCAGCTTTGCCTTATGCAAACGGACCGGTTCATATAGGACATTTGGCAGGTGTATATATTCCTGCGGATGTCTACGCAAGATTTCAAAGAAGATTAGGAAAAGACGTAGCTTTTATCTGTGGTTCCGACGAACATGGAATTCCTATTACCATCAGAGCCAAAAAAGAAGGAGTTACGCCTCAGGATATCGTTGATAAATACCATGAAATCATTAAAAAATCTTTTTCTGATTTAGGAATTTCATTTGATGAATATTCGAGAACGACTTCTAAAAAGCATCATGAAACCAGTCAGGATTTCTTTAAAGTTCTTTATGAAAAAGGGAAATTCACGGAAGAAGTTTCTGAGCAGTATTTTGATGAACAGGCTAATGAATTTTTAGCGGACCGATATATTGTAGGAACTTGTCCTAACTGCGGTAACGAAAATGCGTACGGAGATCAGTGTGAGAAATGCGGTTCTACCCTTTCCCCTTCTGAGCTTATCAATCCAAAATCGATGCTGAGCGGAAATGTTCCGATCCTTAAAGAAACAAAAAACTGGTACCTTCCTTTAAATGAATATGAAGACTTCCTGAATGAATGGATCATTGAAGGTCATAAAGATGATTGGAAACCAAACGTTTACGGACAGGTAAAATCATGGCTTACGGATGGTTTAAAACCGCGTGCGATGACCAGAGATCTTAACTGGGGTGTTCCTGTTCCCCTTCCGAATGCAGAAGGAAAAGTGTTGTATGTATGGTTTGATGCTCCTATTGGCTATATTTCTTTCACCCAGGAATGGGCAGAGAAAAACGGAAAAGACTGGAAAGACTACTGGCAGAGCGAAAGCAGTGATTTAGTGCATTTTATCGGAAAGGATAATATTGTATTCCACTGTATTATTTTCCCTGCGATGATGAAGGCTCACGGAGATTATATCATGCCTAAAAATGTTCCTGCCTTTGAGTTTTTGAATCTTGAAAATGATAAAATTTCAACATCAAGAAACTGGGCCGTGTGGGCTCATGAGTATGTTCAGGATTTCCCTGGGCAGCAGGATGTATTAAGATATTCTCTTCTTTCTTCAGCACCTGAAACTAAGGATAATAATTTTACCTGGAAGGATTTTCAGACGAAAAATAATTCTGAGCTGGTTGGAATTTTTGGTAATTTCATTAACCGTGTTGCGGTTTTAATGCATAAATATTACAACGGAGTTATTCCACAGGGAGATATCAATAGTCCGGAATTAAAAGAAATCAATAAAGCTGCAAAAGAGATCTCAGGATTTCTGGAAAATTATGAATTCAGAAATTCATTAACAGCTTTAATGAATCTTGCCCGTTTTGGAAATCAGTATCTTCAGGTGGAAGAGCCTTGGAAAACCATTAAGGACCATCCGGAAAAAGCAGCTCAGTCATTATTTGTTGCAGCTCAGATTGCTGTTGCTTTGGCTCAGTTATGTGAACCTTTTATGCCTTTCAGTTCTGAAAAGCTTTTAAATATGTTTAATGTTTCGGCTGTGAAATGGAATGATGTTGAAACTCAATCGGTATTAATAGAAAGTGGTCATACTATTAACGAAGCCTCTCTTCTATTCTCAAAAATCGAAGATGATGTGATTGAAGCTCAAATCCAGAAATTAGAAGATACAAAACAAAATAATAAAAAAACAAATCCTAACGCAAACCCTATGAAAGAGGAAATCACCTTTGATGATTTTACGAAAATCGACCTGAGAACAGCAACCATCATTGAAGCTGAAAAAGTAGAAAAAGCGGATAAGCTTTTAAAACTGACTGTTGATACAGGCGTTGACGTAAGAACAGTGGTTTCTGGAATTGCTGAAAGCTTCACTCCGGAAGAAGTAATCGGAAAGCAGGTAATGATTCTACTGAACCTTGCTCCGAGAAAAATCCGCGGAATTGAATCTCAGGGAATGTTATTACTTACAACAAAAGAAGATGGTAAATTATCTTTTGTTACGCCGGATGACAGCGATGTAAAAAACGGTATTGAAATCGGATAAATTCTAATTAAAACTATATAAAATGGGCATTTTTATGCCCATTTTTTTATTAATCATGGTTAACAGAAATGTCTTAAAGAAACTTTCCAGTTTTGAATTAGAAAAATATGTAATAGAAGGTAACCGATTTACTCCCGAAGCGGTTCAGATGGCTTTTGAAGTTCTTGAGGAAAGAGGACGAACTTTTACAGACGAAGAGAAAATCAGTATTCAAAATATCATTCAAAACAAAAGGGAATCTGAAATAGCAAAAAAAGACGAAGAAATTGAAGACTGGAAAGACCATATTACTACAGATTCAGGTGCCGTCAGATTATATTCAAGAGCATTACTTTTGAGTTCAAGTATGTTTCTGGGAACTTTTTATGGTGCTTTTTTGTTAAGTCTAAATTTTATAAAACTAAAAAAATATGCTTCAGCAGTATTTACTATGGTGTTCGGAATCATCTACATCCCTTTTCAATATTATACTTACAGATTTTTAATGGAAAATGGTTTTTCAAGCTCTTCAAGATATAGTCCCGAAATTCTTCCTTTAATTTTAGGCCCATTAATTTTAATTATAATCTGGGTTCTAATGATGCCTAAAAGACTTGTCTATAGAGCGCAGTCATTCATTTTGCCAGTAATTCTTGGAATTGCCATGCTGATTTTGATTTTCATCAACTATCAGGAATTGTTTTCAAGTTATTTTTTACTAAGACTTACTAAATTATAATATAAATTTCTAATGTTGAAAAAGTATAATCTTCAATATTTTAGACAACAAAAGACGCATAAATTTTATGCGTCTTTTGTTGTCTTATTGTGTTGAAATATAAAATGCTGAGCGGAGTCAAAGCATTTTATTTCTATTTTACTTTATTTTTTAGTCAGTTTTGCTAAATAAGAATCTTCATCCTGCATCACTTTTTCAATGTTGAAGCCATTGCTTTCGGCAGCATTTTGTAATGTATTAAAATCAAGATACAGCCATTTGATCGGATCTTCTGATTCTCCTTTGTAATGAACAACATAATCTAACTCACCGTAATATCCTCCCGCTGGAATTAAAACTCCACCATCATAGTCGCGATCAAACATATACAAGATATCTGTACTGTCAATAAGAATCTGACCGTTTTCGTTGAGTAAAGTGTTTAATTTCTGAAGGTACGTATCAATTTTTGAAAGGCTTTGAAAAATCCCGGTTCCGTTCATTAACAGTAAAACAGTATCAAAAGTTTCTCCTGAAAAATCCAGCATATTTTCACATACCGCTTTTTTGATTCCTCTCAACTTACAGATTTCAATAGATTTAGGGGAAATGTCCAATGCCAGTACTTCAAGATTTCTTTCATTTTGAAGATACAGGGAATGCGAACCCGCTCCTGCTCCTATATCCAGAACTTTTCCATTTGCTGATTCCAGGGCTTTTTGCTCTACTTCATTCATTTCTTCAAAATCCCTGAAAAGATATTCTACCGGAAGCTCATCAAGTTCAGAAATTGAAGTCTCGGTTTGCAGATCTTCAGGATTTTCATTGTGGTAATAGTCCCAAATCGCCTTACCCATTAAGTCTTTCATAGTTCTCTTTTAAAGTCCCAAAGATACGGGTTTTTACATGTAATGGATATATTGTCATTTTATATGATGAAACTCGCTTTATTAATACTACCTGCTCTATATGAGATTGAATAGTATGACCACCATCTAGCCCCGATAGAAACGGTTACCCCACAGCTGAATTGGAATAAGCAAGGCAGCGAGGAGTATGAGTGGATAGCGGGAATTAGCTTCAGAAAAATAAAACACAATTGTCCTTCTGCAAAGTAATGATACAAAAAACCCGGTCATTTGCCCGGGTTTTGTTTATTCTATAATTTCCTTTTCTTTCTGGCGATCTGCCTGGGATTCGTTTTCTGCAACCCCTGCCTTCCAGTAAGAATAAGCGTATAGTTCCTGGGAGGTCCAGCCTTTTTCTTTTCTCAGGTAAGAACGGATCTCTTTAACGCTTGAAAATTCACAGGCTACATATCCGAATTTGGATGTTTTTGGGATCTCAATGGTTTTCACTACCTCAGCAAGTTCACTTTTCACCTGGGGTTCCGCATTATGAACCCATCTGAATTCGATATCGGCTTTGGTTTCCAGGATCTGTTCGTCTTCTTTTCCATGTACTTCAATGATGCATACGCCTTTTGCCGTGGCCGGAAGAGTTTCCAGTATAGCACTCAATACAGGAATTGCTGTTCCGTCCCCAACCAGAAAATACCAATCTGCCTCCGGATATAATTCTTTAGGTTCAGCACGCATCATCACGCCCAATTTAGACCCTACTTCAGCATCTCTAACCCACTTCGAAGCAGGACCTCCATCTCCGTGATCCACAAAATCAATGAAGATCAGATTTTTCCCCAGATCAATTCCTCTGTGTGTATAGGTTCTTACGGTGGGAGCAATCGATTTATCAGGATGAATCCACTGATGGTTTTCATCGAGTGTAGGAAAATGAATTTCATTCAGTCCCTGAGGCGGAACTGCAATTTTATTGTTATCCCCGATCGTCGTATGTTTAAACTGCTGAACATCGGGTGAGTATAAGTACACTCTGATAAAGTGGTCAGTGATGTATTCTTTTCTGGTCACTTCGGCAATGATCTGCCCTATCTGAACTTTAGCCATAACTGAAATTTTAAGGTTATATCCGGCTTTTCTGGTTGCTTCAAAGCCGGAATGATAAATATGTACACGTAAACCAAGACGAAGCCACTTAGTTTAACTTTTTAAAAATCGAATGTATAGGAAAGATTAAATGTTCTTCCTCTTCCTTTATAATTGAACATATCAGGAAGTCCGTACGTAGAATACAGAATCTGTGAACGCTTGCTCCAGATCGTCTGATAATCTGTATTAAACAGGTTCTGAATTCCTAAATTAAATTTCCCCCAATTGAACCGGTACCCTACCATTAAGTCGGAAGTATTATAGCCGTCAATCTCATTATTAAGATTATCCGTCAGTTTGAAATTCTGTAGAGACTGGAATCTGAATGACCAGTTTTGGATAGTATATCCGATATAAGTCACCAATTTTGAAGGCGACGCATTATACACTTCCTGTTTGATCCATTCTCCATTGGTATCTACTTCAGATTTGATTAATAATCCACTGGCTCCGAAATAAACCCCGTTGTTCAGGATGTAGGATATTTCAGCTTCAATTCCCATATTTCTTAATTTCAGATCATTTACCAATAACTGGAACGTCTTTTTATCTACGGTTACAGTCTTGTCCGAGTTGCTCATAAATCCGGCAACCTGACCTCGTAAACCTCCTGTATTGATTCGGTATCCTACTTCAAACTGATTGGTTTTAATAGCCTGCAGCGGCTGTTCTTTTACATTAATACTGGACGTTACATCCCAGTTATTCGTCATGGTATTTAGAGTATATATTCCAATTCCGTAATATTTGGATGGATCTGCCAGACTTACTCCCTGGGAAAATGTTCCCCAGACCTGATGCTGCTCATTAAATTTATATAACAATCCGGCATTGGCCAGGGTCATATTATAGGAACTTTTTCCGCCCGGAATTGCTGAAGCTGAGCTTCCATATCCCATTGCTACCTGAGTCTGTTTTTCGGAGGCAACAAAATCATCTACGTTGACATTGATATTCTGATAACGGATCCCGGCATTCAGCTGTAGTTTTGGAAGAATATTATATTTTGCCTGTGCATATCCTGCATAACTTTGAGACCTGTTGGTAGGATATCTTCCCAGGCTATATTTGGTTTCATTGACCAATCCGCCGCTTGACATGGTCTTGGCAATATCATAGACGGACTGATTCCCTTCAAACTTTTCAAAATCTACATCTACTCCATACGTTACATTAAGTCCGCGCCATGATTTGGATAATAATGCCTTCAATCCTGAATAATAAGTGTCCTGTTGGGAAGAAGACATATAAGAAATGGTAGCCGGTATTTTCACACTTCCGGGGAAGGGATAAAATCCTAATTTTTCACCCCGTGTTGCCAGCTGTACGTACAGATCCTGCCCTCCTAAAATACCATTTGCATTATACACTACTGTTCCCATGTATCGCTCTGTTCCTACATTTTTATTGGAAGAGAAACCATCACGCATTTCCAGCAGTCCTGCGTTTTTCGTGGTAAAAGCACTTAAGTTCTGGCCTAAATAAAGGCTTCTGTCTCCATTAAATTTAGAATTATAGTATTGAAGTGAAGCTGTAATTTTATGTTTATTGTTAAACTGATATCCTCCTGTTGCCAGAATATCAATGGTTTGATTATACTGAAGATCAGTTTGCGTAATATCCGTTAAAAGCTGCTTTTCATCTGCTCCATATACCCCGCCGTTCTGCTGATAAGCAATTCCCAATCTTCCGAAAAGCTTCTCTCCTTTTCCTGAAATAGACTGTGCAGCGCGGAAATCGTGATCGTCTTTGCCCATAAAACCAGTACGTACACCAAGTTCTGTTTCACCGCTGATTCCTTTTTTGGAAGGAGTTTTGGTAATGATATTAATAATTCCACCGGTGGCATTTCCCCCATAAATAGCACTTGCCCCTGAAAGCACTTCTATTCTTTCTATATTAAACGGGTCAATAGCATCCAGCTGGCGGCTGATGGTACGGATGCTGTTCAGGGAAACTCCGTCTATCATGACCAATGCAGAACGTCCTCTCATATTCTGTCCGTAATTGGTTCTTCCCTGAGGGCCAATATCCATACTTGGAATCAGAATAGAAAGCATTTCTTTAATAGGAACTCCGCTTTTTGCCTGCTCCTGGATTTTTTCTTTCTGTACAACCCATACCGTTCCGGGAATATCTGAGATTTTTGTAGGTTTTCTGGAGGCTACAATGACTACATCATCAATACCTTTAGATGTTACGGAATCTTTCGCGGTTTGAGAAAATGCCAATCCCGAAGCCAGCAAAGCTATGACTGCATACTGCTTTTTCATTCTTTTTAAATAATAGTTTTTATAATGGCTTCAAAGGTAATTCTTATTTAGAAGCAATAAAAATAAGACATTATGAAATTTTTCATATTTATTAGAAATCAATTAAAAAAAATCGACATCAATAGGCCTAAAAACGTAAAACCCCAGCCTTAGAAAAGGTCCGGGGCTTTACTCGTGAAAAACAAGGTATCGTTATATCGCAGGTCCTGCTGCGTCTTTTATATCTTCCAATAATCTTTTTCTTTCCCTAAGTCTCCTTCTGGCAATCACAGATTTTCCACTAAGCACTCTTATAAATTTTAAATACCGGAAACGTTCTTTTCCGAAGTGATGGGTTAGTATGTATACCAATACTCCAAATCCAGTCAGAATGATGTACCCGAATATTTTTTTACCGGAGGCGATGACTGCATTCAGCTGGATGGATTTCATATTGGCAGCGATATTTTGAGGATTCACCGTCATCCCGTCAATATATACTGCAAGATCTCCTACTGCTATAATCTGAAAACGGTATTGGAACCATGAATACAGCGTAGAGAAAAATCCGACCGCCAAAAAAGTACGCCATACAAGCACAAGTCCGATTGCTGCCAGCATTTCATCCATTTCCAATTTATCTAATGTATAGAACCAAACTGAAATGAATAAGGAACATGTTCCATATCCTTTCAGGAACATGGGCAGATACCAGTTTTCATAATTAAACTCCAGTACCATGGAAAAGTACATGATAATTGCATAGCCCATCATTGCTGAGAATCCTGAAAAAATATACATTTTCAGCGGAATCTCCTTTTTAAACCAAAATATAGCAATAATTCCCGCTAAAATAATCCCCGGAATCATCAGGACACTCAATCTGGCATTGGTCAGCTGGTCATATCCCAGTACGCCCACAGCAAATGTATTTTGAATAGAAGTAGTTCCCAGGAACATTCCCAGCCAAAACAGCATAAATAATCCATGCTGAACATTATTCCTTTTAAATATAGCAAAGGATAGATAAGGTCTCTTCAACGTCATCTGCCGGATGGCCAGCAATGCAAAGCTCACAAAAGAAGCAATACTTGCATTCATAATATTTTTGGAATTCCACCAGTCCTGCTGTTTTCCAAAAGAAAAAACATAAGCACCAAATATAAAAGTGGAAACAAAAAGCAGAATACTGAGCCAGTCAATATAATGCAGCGGAACTTTTAAGGCAAAATATTTATCATGCATAAAAATCCAGTGGATGAGTGCAAGAATAAAGCATAAAATGGAAACAATGAGATAAAAATGCTGCCAGTTATACCGAATGGAAACATCTGCAGCATAATACGCCGCCACCTGATTCATGACTAAAACAAAGGTGTAAAATGCTCCGTAAAACATACCCCGGTGCCCGATCATCGCCATTAATGGCAGGAATAATTCAATCGTCACCATCATTTTTAAAAATCCGATAACGAGTGATGTAAAAATAAAGATCATCGGCTGCTGGCTGGTAGCATTCACATAACTAAGGAATCCCAGCAGTACGAGAAGCAATATCATTTTGTCTCTGACCTTAAATCTCATTTTCATTCTGAGAACGACAGGCATACAAGCTCCCATCCCAATCGTGGTGGCATAATTTGCCCACATAAAATATTCTGTCATGGCACCAGTACCACTTGCCACATAGCTGATATTACCGGTATACACTCCACCCAGCGGCATCACTACCGTAAGCAGCAATACGATCAGCAGCAGCTGTATGGGTTTTGGTACCCAGTCATGATATAATCCTTTGTTGTACATTTTGTTGTTTTTTTAGATGTCAGACGCTAGATGTCAGACTGTACTTGTCAACGCATAAATTTCAGTGGTAAGAATATATCATCTTATTCAAGCAAAAAACTGAAAATCTGATGTCTGATGTCTGATGTCTGATGTCTGATGTCTGAAATCTAGCATCTTGGTTCTCGCCAATCCTAATCAATATTCACATTCATATTCATTCCTGCACTTAGCTTTGCTATGTCTTCTTTTTTATTGGAAGATGTGAACTCTATCCTTACAGGAATACGCTGCTGCACTTTAATAAAGTTTCCGGTAGAATTATCTGTAGGAACGCTTGAATATCTTGAACCCGTAGCTGCAGAAACAGCGGTCACAATTCCTTCAAATTTCTGTCCGCCTAAAGCATCGGCTGTCATCATTATTTTTTTACCAATTTTTACATTAGGCATTTGGCCTTCCAAAAAATTAGCTGTTACCCATTTCTGCCCGTTCAACACAATGGTAGCCACCTGTTGTCCGGGTTGAATCAACTGACCCTCAGAGATAGTTCTTCGTCCCATAATTCCGTTATAAGGTGCGGTGATTACGGTATAAGACAGGTTGATTTTTGCCATATCCAACGCTGATTTTGTTCTTTTAATTTCAGCGTCATTAATCCCCAGTTTACTTTTAACCTCAGTAGTAGAAAGGTTTGCCGACTGTTTCTGATTGACCAATGTTTCATAGGCCGCCTTTTGAGCATCATATTCAGTTTTTATCTGATCATACTGCTGTCTGGTTACCGCTTCAGAAGCTAGAAGGTTTTTGTATCGGTTTAAATTCTGTTCTGCATTCCACAATCTTGCTTTAGCACCGGCAATATTAGATTCCATCACACTAACATTATTGGAAACGGTATTAACGGATGAACTTGTTGCTGATCTTTGAGCCAATGCATTTTGATAAGCCGCTTCAGCCTGGCCTAATTGGGTTAAAAGCTCACGGTCATCCAATACGACTAACGTATCCCCTTTCTTTACCTGCTGGTGCTCAATGAATCTGATTTCTTTGATATACGCTGAAACCCTGGTATTGATGGGATTAATAAATTCCTCCACCTGAGCGGCTTCTGTATAGGTTTTGTCTCCAATATGAAAATATTCACGGATAAGCCAGAAGAGTCCGAATCCTATCACCAGAAAAACGATGATGTTGGAGATGATTGCCCTGATCTTATTTTTTTTATTCTGTTTATGTTTGGTAGATGCTCCAGACTGTGCAGCTGCGGGAGCAGCTTGTGTATGTTGAGTATTTTGTTCCTTGTTTTCCATTATCTTGATTTTCAGTTTTACAATTAAAGAGTTCCTGTAGATTTCAGTACATTATAATATTGATACAGTACATTGATTTCTGCATTGGCAAAATCCAGCTCCGATTGTAATTTCTGGTTTTGTGCATCGATCATTTCAGCCTGTACGGCTAGCTGATTCAAATATTTAGCTTCCGTAATCTTATAGTTTTCTTCGGCTAATTTTTTCGCATCATCCAAAATTTCTGCCTGCTGGATTGATTCCTGGTATTTCACATAGGCTGCATTAACGGCCATATCTACATTCTGCTGTACCAAAGTCATCGCATCACCTGCCTGGGTCTTCTGCAATTCTCCAAGTTTTACCCTTTCTTTCGTTTTATACAGGTTATCAATATTATAACTTAAAGAAACTCCGGTCTGCCATCCTCCGGAATACATATCCAATACAGGATTTCTTGTTGTGATCGGACGCTGCATTGTATATCCTCCAAATCCTGCAACCGTAGGCATCTTATCCGTTTTGATGATTTCAATATTCTTGTTGGCAACATCGATATTTTTCTTTGCAGATTTCAATTGAGGATTAGTCTCATGGGCTAAATTGATATAATAGTCCATCCCAATACCTGTTTCTTTATTTGTCAAACTCTCAATGGGTATGATCTCGGTATCTGTAGGCAGACCTAAAGCAATACTCAGGTTATAATTAAGTATTTTCTTATTATTGGCTAACGTTAAAATTCCCTGATCCAGATTTTTAATCGCCAGTTCTCCACGGATCACTTCATTTCGGGTCACCATTCCCTGCTGATAAAATTTCTGGATATTTTTCAGACGTTCCTGAGCCAGTTTTTTATTATTCTGGAAAACAGATTCCTGATTTAAAATCTTATAGACATCCAGATAATTGGAAATCACTAAAAATTTAACATCCTGCCGGTTTCTTTCTAAATCCAGTTCAGCCAGCTGCTCGCGGAGTCCGGCCAATTCAATAGACTTATTCACCAATCCTCCTTTAAAGATAAGTTGAGTGGCCTGTACAGCATATGAACTTCCGTAATGAGGCATCGGAATCGTTGTTGAATTGGAAAAATCACTGTCTATAGCAACTACGTTTCCCAAATAAAACTGACTTGTAGAAGCCGTAATGGTGGGTAGTTTTTGAAGTTTTGTGATTCCTGTCTGCTGTTTGGCAATATCTATATTCTGAGCGGTTACTTTCAGCTGCTGATGATTTTGAACAGCAAGCTCTACCACTTCTTTTGCGGTGAGCTGTTTAATTTCTTGTGAAAAAAACAGCGCAGGAAATAGTGCTATCACGAGTGATAGTGCTGTTTTTACATTCTTTGTCATTTTACCTTGTTTTACGAGGACAAAGTTACAGTGGAAACAGGATCAGGGAAATGCTTGATATCGGGAAAAAGATGTTCAAATGTAGGATTTTAACTTTCGAACTGATGACGATACTGAACGGGACTAAGCGCCAAATGCTTCTTAAAAAAGTGAGAAAATGAGTATTGATCACTGAATCCAAGAATAGATGAAATCTCTGAAACAGGCTTTTTTGAAGAGTTAAGTAACACCTTAGCTTCATTCATTACAATAACCGCTATAATTTGGCTCGCCGACTTGCCGGTAATGGTTTTAACCACAGACGAAAGATGTCTTGTTGTAATCGACTGCCGTTGGGCATAAAACTCTACAGTTCGTTCTGAAAGATGGTATTCTGAAAGATCAGTTAAAAACAGGAAAACAATCTCTTCCTGTCTGGACATCTGGCTCATTGAATTATTATCTTCATTAGAAATAATTCCAGCCATCTGGTAAATAAAAACAGAAAATAAACTTTCCACAATTTCCTGTTTATAGATCATTTCCGTAGAAGAATCTAAAATAAATTTAAGAAAATTGACGCTTTTCCAGACAATTTCCATCTCATCTTCCTGAAAAGGAACGCCTTTATTCATCTGCTGTCTGAAATACCTGTAGGCAATCAAACGATTAAATTTCAAAGATAAAGCAGAAATAAATTCTCTTTTATAAGACACCATTCTGGACTGGAAATCATCACTTACAGAAACCATTTCGTACACAGTCTGCGGGTCTGTTACCATAAACATATTGGCAGAAAGTTCAAGGTCGCTGAAATGCTGGCGGAGTTTTATCGTTCCTGTTTTGATAAAAATAAAAGCGGGATTATCGGGCCGGAAAGGCTTATCAGCGGAAATTCTTTCAAAGATATTTTCCTGGGTAAAAATCTCAACTCCATATTTTTCTAAGATAGACATAACGCAAATGTAATCAAAGTCTTTAGTGATTACAAAATTTTATTAAATTAGTCTTTTCCAAAATGGTCATCATGAGAAAAGTAGATTTATTTTTTGCGGAATACAGCGAAAGCCATAGAAATGCAGCTAACAAACTGATTCACTGGATCTGTGTCCCTTTGATTTTCTGGACGATATTAGGTTTTATCTCTCTCATTCCATCGCCTCACTTTTGTACACCCTATTTCGGATGTATCAGTATAGTAAGCACGATCACTATCATTTTGGTGAGTCTTTTTTATCTGAGACTTTCTATTTTAATCAGTCTCATTATGATTTTCGTGATGATTCTGATGGAACATTTAACCTACACCGTTAATGTACAATTCGGTAAACAATCATGGATCGTTTACCTTTCTGTTTTCGTAATCACCTGGATTCTGCAGTTTGTAGGGCACAAAATAGAAGGAAAAAAACCATCCTTCCTTAAAGACATTAAGTTTCTTCTCATTGGCCCTATCTGGCTCTTAAGTTTTATCTTAAAAAAAACAGGAATACGCTATTAATCTTCCAGGGCATACACCGCAAAACTGGCCAGCCAGTGATCTCCGCCATAATTCCCTTGAAATAATAAAGGAAGTCCATTCGCTAAAAATACATTAGCTGTTTTCTGGAAATTCTTTTTCAACGGATGGCCGTCAGGAAGTGTTTTCGCAATCCCCTTCATACACCATGCTTTTGTAAATGACAGTCCAACCAAATGAACCGTCTGATAATCGCTAAGATCACTTACTACAGGTATTTTTTCTATATTCTCTACACTTCGCTTCTCATAGAAATTATTCAGCCATTGTACATATTCTTTTTGAGGAATCACTCTACGCATCAGATCTGCAATTTCAAGGCTTGGCGAGAAAAAGTCTGAACCGTCAGGCTCTAAATAGGCCGGAGTTTTCTGGTCTTTTAAAAAGAAATATTTTGCTTTTTCTATAAGCATGTCTTCAAACGCTTTGTCTTTATTCGCCCGGGCCCAGTCTATGGCAAAAGCCATAGCAAAGGCAGTATTGGGATGAACTCCGGTTCTGTTTGGATACGTTTGTTTGGGAAGATATGTTTTCCAGGATGTTAGAATACGGTCTGTCAAAGGCTTCAAATTCTGGTGCCAGAGTTTAGCTTTTGGATGGTCCCATGTGGTTAGCTCTTCATCAAGTTTCAGCAGCCACGCCCAGCCGTACGTTCTTTCAAAAGTGCCTGTGAGCTCATATTTATTGAAATAATCCGCTTCCGACTGCAAATTTTCTTTTTGAAAGGATTCGTCAAGAATCTTTTCAATCTCTTTGGCTACCGAAAGGTCAGGTTTAGTCTTTAATAGCCGAACCAGCATCCAGTGTCCATGAACCGAGCTATGCCAGTCGAAACAACCATAAAAAGTTGGATGAAGCGCTTTTGGTGTTAAAGAAACTTCCTTTTCATTGTTAATAATATGAGCTGTTTTATTAGGATATTCCTGGTTGATACAGTGAAGCGGTTTTTCCGATAATTTAACAGCCATTTCATCGGTCAGTTTCGGAACTTCCTGAGCATAGATTACAAATGGGGCACATATAATTGCTAAAAGACTCTTTTTCATTTGATAAAAATATAAAATAATTTAAACTCCGTCCTCTTTAAAACTATTAAAAATGCTTCATTGCTATTTTAGAGGTAAAATCCATTAAAAATCATCTATTTGAAAGTAAATTTTCATTTTGAGCATAATTTTTGATATCATACAGAAAAAATAATCATGAAACGTCTATTGATATTACCTCTATTCTGTTTAATTTCCATTCATTGCAACAAACAACAGCCTCAGTCTGTCAATGCTGATCTTGTAGAAGTTTTACAGGAAGATAAGGCGTTTGAAACTCCACCGCCCCCGCCCCAGGAAAGTCCTGTAAATAAAAATACGATGGCTTATATGCCAGCAAAGGTAGATCAACAGGAACCAGAACCCAGTGTAGAACCAATTTCTAAAAAGATCATTAAAAACGGAGAAATCAGCATTCAGGTGGGTGATGTCAAAAAAGCACAACAACAGGTGGGTGATATTCTCAAAAAAAATAAAGCATATATACAAAAAGAAGACTACCAGAATACAGATACTGCTGAAAAAATAAGTTTGGTTATCCGGGCTCCCCATCAGGAGTTTGATGGCCTTATCAATTCTTTTTCAGACGGAATAGGATCTGTTACCTCAAAGAATATTTCTACTAATGACGTGACCGAAGAATATACTGATGTTTCCATACGGCTGGCTAATAAAAATATTTATCTTGAAAAGTATCGCAACATGCTAAAAACTGCGGCTACCACAAAAGACATTCTGGAAATTCAGGAAAATATCCGTGAACTTGAAGATGAAATAGACACTTCTGAGGGAAGGCTTAGATTCATTGATGATCGTGTGGATTTCAGCACGCTACATTTGGACCTGTATAAAGAAAAGGTGCGAAGTTCTGCCACTTCAAAGATTGGTTTTGGAAGCCGGTTTGCAGATTCTTTAACGGAAGGATGGAATACTTTTGTAGGCTTCTCTCTCGGGCTTATAGCACTTTGGCCGTTTTTATTGATCATTCCGCTCATTATTTTTCTGTGGAAGAAGTGGCGATCACGAAGAAAAAATAAATAAAAAGAATCCGGCTATAATTAATAGCCGGATTTTTTATGTATTGAATTAGAATTAAGCGTTGAAGTGAGATTTCACAGCTTCTAATACCTGTTCTTCAGACATTTGCTGAGAAGAGTCTAATGTAATCTTTAGATTTTTGTACTGTGCCGTATCTAAAAGATGGTTTTTCAATTCTTCCTGAGCAACACCAGGACCAGTAACAAACAGCTCAACACTATTGGTAATGGCTTTTTCAATTTCCTTGAAATACTTCTCCTTGTGCGCATTCTCTGAATTATGAAATGCATATTCACTGGAGTTACCACCCGTATTTTCTGATTGTATCGTATCAAAAATTTCAAACTCTGAGACATTCTGGCCGTCATTATTTTTAACAATAACTGCTTTTTTTTGATCTAACCAAAGACCTGCTAATTTTTTTTCTGACATTATTCAATTTTTTAATATTAGCTAAAGCGCAAGAATAATGCTAAAGATACGTTAAGGGCGTGTTAAACTTATTTTCCTAACACAAATACAGCAGGGATTTTATGGAGTTCCGGCTTGTGTTTCTGCCATTCTTTGATGGTTCTGGTCTTGATAAATTCATGCTCCGGATCGTTGATATTGGCTGCAATACAAAGTTTTGTATTGGGTGATAAAAATTTGCACAGATCTTCGAAAAGCGGATTGTTTCTATAAGGTGTTTCCATGAAAATCTGAGTATACCCGGTTTTTTCAACGAGGCTTTCCAAATGAAGCATCTGTCTTTTTTTCTCCCCTTTCTCAATTGGTAAATAACCATTAAAACTAAATTCCTGGCCGTTGAAACCACTGGAAATCAACGCTAAAATAATTGACGAAGGCCCCGAAATAGGGATTACCCTGATATTTTTTTCATGACACCATTTAACGATCAGATTTCCCGGATCTGCAATACAGGGAAGTCCGGCCTCTGAAAGCAGACCAAAATCCTGGCCCTTACGCATCAGTTCCTGAGCTTCTTTAATATCAGCATTTTCCGTGTACTTATCCAGTAAAAACAGTTTTAAATCTGCTTGTTTTTTCTCAGGTGCAAAAAATTTAATAACCTTGCGGGCTGTTTTTTCATTTTCTACAAAAAAATAATCCGTCTGCATGATATATTCTTTCATGACCGGTGAAAAATGGCTGATAGAAGTATTTTCTGATAAATAAGCTGGAAGTAAGAAAAGCATTGTATAAGGTATAAATGGTGAATAAAATTAAATTATTTTGAATTTTTAATGGCTGAAAATTCAGTCATCAACTGTTGTGCAATTGTGTTACATCTTTTGTCCAGTAACTGGAAAACATGCTCAAAGTCCTTCATATCTCCCCAGTACGGATCGGGAACTTCTGTATCTGAATTGCTTCCATCCGCTTCTAAAAACAAAGAGATCTTTTGTTTCTGTTCATGATGAGCTTTCGACATTACATCCTGATAGACTTTACGGTCCATACAATAGATGAGATCAAAATTTTCAAAATCTGAATTCGTAATAGGTCTTGATTGCTGCATTGAGATGTCTATTCCGTGATTGGCCGCAGTCTTAACAGCCCTTTTATCGGGATGCTCTCCTTCGTGCATGGAAATAGTACCGGCAGAATCTACAAAAAATGCATCGGAAAGTTTGGTTTTCATAATTCCTTCTGCTAAAGGGCTTCTGCATATATTTCCCAAGCAGACCATCAATATTTTCATATTTTCAAATTATAACTGGAACTAAAATTTTAAACAAATCTAAATAAAAAATGAAGAATATCCCTATTCTCCATTTTCTTTATTGTCAGTAAATTATGATCTTACTTTTTGATTCTTTCTGAAAGATCTTTAACGTATTTTTTTACTTCTTTATCTATTTTAGATACATCCTTGATGGTGTCACAAGCATACATTACCGTAGAGTGGTCTTTTCCGCCCATTTCCTCCCCTATTTTAGTAAAGGTGGCATTGGTAAGTTCTTTAGAAAAATACATCGCCAATTGTCTCGGCAGAGCGATTTCTCTTTTTCTTGTTTTGGATAAAAGCTGTTCTTTTTTGATTCCAAAATAGTCGCACACCACTTCCTGAATGTAAGGAATATTGATGATCTTCTTTTGGTTGGCAGCAATTTTACTGATGGTATCTTTTAACAGTTCAAGACTTAATTCTGTTTTATATACTGTAGAATAAGCAATTACAGAATTGATAACCCCGATAAGCTCTCTTACATTGGTTTTCGTTTCTGAAGCCAGGAAATCCAGCATATCATCGGTAAGGACAATTCCGTCTCTGCTTAATTTATCTACGATAATTTTTCTACGGGTCTGTAAATCCGGAGATTTAATTTCTGCGGAAAGTCCCCATTTGAAACGGGAAACAATTCTGTCCTGGATATCCATGATATCCGCCGGAGCTTTATCTGAAGTAAGGATAATCTGTTTTCCATTCTGATGCAGGTGATCAAAAATATGGAAGAAGCTATCCTGAGTAGCTGATTTTCCGGATAAGAACTGAATATCGTCAATGATCAATACATCGACCATCTGATAGAAATTAGCAAATTCTGTCTGCTTATGGGCCTTTGCAGAAGAAATAAACTGCTGAATGAATTTTTCAGAAGAAAGATAAAGAACTACTTTATCTGGAAACTGGCTTTTCACTTCTAAACCGACAGCCTGTCCTAAGTGGGTTTTTCCAACACCATATCCTCCATATAAGAATAATGGGTTGAAAGCCGTTGCACCCGGTCTTTTAGCAATGGATCGTGCTACTGTAGCTGCAAACTTGTTGCTTTCCCCTTCTACATAGTTATCGAAAGAAAAATCAGACTTCAGGTTAGAGTCGATATTTACTTTCTTAATTCCCGGAACAACAAAAGGGTTGACGATATTTGATGAAAATCCCTGCGGCATTGTTTCCTGAGTTCTTGGAGTAGGGACGCTTTTCCCTTTCATATTCATAGTAACGGGTTTCTCTAAACCATTAGGTCTGTTTTCCATTACAGAATACCATAATTTAACTCCTTTTCCTATATTTTTCTTAAGGGCAGCAGAAAGAAGAGATAAATAATTATCTTCGATATATTCCTTGTAAAAATCACTCGGAACCATTAACGTAAGGTTATTATCAGCCAGGGAAATAGGCTGAACTTTATCAAACAGTAAATCGAAAGATTTTTCAAGCTTCTTTAAATCAGAATTGTCTTCAGCCGCGTTCAAATTGTCTCGCATGAACTGAAGGCACTTCCGCCATATCATCATTAAATTTTCATCCATATTTATGCCCCGATTGTTCTTAGTTAGTCCGTTTTTTAGAAGGAAGACAAAGGTCCACTTTTTTCTTTTTAAAAAAAAATATTGCGGGTATTGATTATTTAAAAATATATTTGTATGTATAATTTGAGACGAAAATGATACATACAAAACACTCATTACGAGTACGTTACGGAGAGACAGATCCTATGAAATATGTTTACTACGGTAATTACGCCGAGTACTTCGAAATTGGAAGAGTAGAGCTATTCCGAACCATAGGAATGTCATACGATGAGATTGAAAACCAAGGAATTTGGCTGCCTGTCTCGGAGTATAAAATTAAGTATTTGCGGCCTGCTTTATATGATCAAAAATTAGAAATCCATACGTACCTAAAAAAAATTCCGGGAGTAAAAATTGAATTTGAGTATGAAATTTACAATGAAGAGCATACTAAAATTACCGAGGCTTCCACTACCCTTTTCTTTTTAGATTCCAACACCAATAAAATTATCAAGTGTCCGGATTTTCTGATCCAACTGATTGAAGAAAACTGGAAAGAGGAATAATCTGCTATAATAATTAGGGTTTAGCCTATTTAATGATGATATTTGAAGTGAATAAAACAAAATGAGAAAAAAATAACTTTTTAATTGATATGAAAAAGATGAAGATTGCATTCTTAGGTCCGCATGCCAGTTTTACCCAGCTGGCGACCACACAACTCTTCCCGAATGAAGAACTTTTACCACAGGCCAATATTCTGGACTGTTTCAATGCAGTAGAAAATGGAGACGTCGACAAGGCAGTCGTTCCCCTGGAAAATTCTATTGAGGGAACGGTTTCTATGACCCTGGATTATTTATACAAAACACCGGCGATTAAAATTGAGGCTGAAGCCGTAATGCCTATTGCCCACCATCTGATGATTCATCCTGAGAATACTATTGAGGATATTGAAATCATTTATTCACATCCTCAGGCGCTGGCGCAGAGCTTCCATTTCCTGGACACTCATTATAAACACTATAAAAGACAGGATTTTTCGTCCACTGCAGCAGCGGCAAAATATGTTTCTGAAAACAAGGATATGAAGATTGCAGCGGTGGCCAATCAGTTTGCTGCCAATTTATACGGTTTACAGATTATTAACCGTAATATCCAGGATTTTGAACAAAATCACACCAGATTTATTGTGATTTCTAAGCAGAATACTCAATACCAGAACAGCAGCCTTCAGGTAATAGGCGAAAAATCGGGTTTGCTGATTACCCTTCCTGAAGATCATCCGGGAGGACTTCATCAGGTTTTATCTGTTTTTGCATGGAGGAAGATGAACCTTAGTAAAATTGAATCCCGAACCTTAAAAACAGGACTTGGGAATTATTTTTTCTTTATGAATGTAAACGGAAAATGGGAAGACGTCTTGCATGGAAACGCGTTACAGGAACTCGAATCAATCAACGCAGATGTTGACTTCCTTGGAAATTATAAAGAATTCCTGTTGGAAAGTTAAAAATAGTCACATCGTTATTTAATATAGCACTGCTTATCATAAGCAGTGTTTTTTTATGGACAGAATTAAAGCTAAATGATCTAAGATAATTGTTAATACATGATTTTGCTCTTCTTCTGTTGTTTATATAAAAAAAGAAACCACCTTAAATTCCAAATTTTTCTGATAACTGCAATAAATCATTCTTACCTATTTTAAAAAAATAATTAACTGCATTATTTTTCATCACTTATGGCAGTCGATTGAGTCATACTGCTAGATTGGCAGTTAATAGCTATGACAAAAAAACCTCTTAAAAAATAAATTAATTCAATTTAAAGAGACTTAATTAGTTAATAATATTAACATAAAATCTATTGAATCCCTTTGAAAACCTCGATCAATAAAGAAAAAAAAAGAATATTATTAATCATAATATAAACATATGTTTAATAAATTCACACTATAAATGAAATATAACTGTATTAAATATAGTCATAAGGCACGATTATTGCATTATATAAAATTGAAAACTAATTAAAAATTTAACACATGAAAACTAAGATTTACAGCTTACTTATGGCTGTGTCCGCAATCCCGGTTTTTTCACAAGTCGGGATTAACACATCCACGCCAACTGCTACCCTTGACGTTAATGGAACAGTGAAAGTTCGTGATATTCCTGCAACAACCGCATTGCCAGGGTATCAAATTTTGGCTCTTAATCAGGGAAGTGCTCAAATAGCTCAGGTAGACCCTCAGGTCCTGCTGAATGCAAATACGAATACTTCAGTGTATGCTGCAAAAAAAACAGCAGGAATCAGTTTACTGACTTTGGGACTATTTCCTTCGGGCTTTAGAGCAGTTAACTTTCTGGCAGCAGAAAGAACACTGGGTGACGCTAGTTTATTTTCTGATACAGATCACTACTACACTATCCCTTCTTCCGGAGTATATCAAATAGGGTTTAGTTTCCGTTATGGTACAGGTCTTCAGGCATCCATATTAGCCAACGCACCTGGTATTGGAATTGTCAGAACAAGAGCGGGAGTCGCTACAACTATTGATAACCGCCCTTTCAGTGGTGCAAATCTAATCCTTCTGAGTCTTACGATTTCTGAAGGCAGCATCAATTCATTGTATACCTTGCAGGCTGGAGATCAAATCACATTAGGTCTTACCGGATCTACAGCACTTGATGTGGGATTATTAGGCTCCAGTGTAAGTTCATTTTACATTTATAAGGTGTCCAATTAGAAAGACATTCAAATCTAATCACTCTACACAATTAATCCATCTCAGTTTCTGTGATGGATTAATTGTAGCCTCTTCACAAAGATTTATCTATATTTGGTAAAAACTACAGAATGAATGAACTTCTTCTTATTATATTAATTATAGCTGTTGTATTCATTTTCGGCCGGTTAAACAGTAAAATTAAAAGACTGGAAAATGAAGTTTCGCAGCTTAATAAGAGAATCAATACTTCTTTAGATCAACCAAAAACAATACAAGACCCAAACCTGCAAGAGGATCATACGGCCGTTACGCAGGACAACATTCTAAAGGCCAGTACCCCTCTGGAAACACCTGCTACAAACAACAGCCCAATATTACCGCAAGAAAAAAATTGGATTACTCCTGTTACCGATTTCTTAAAACAAAACGCACTCACAGTTATTGGAATCTTCACCCTAGTTTTGGGAATAGGTTATTTTGTAAAATATGCCATTGATAATAACTGGATCGGTGAAACTGCAAGAGCCGGAATAGGTCTCTGCACGGGGGCCGGTATTTTACTAACCGGCTATTTCCTGAGAAAAAACTACGGTGTCTTTTCATCCATCATTACAGGTGGAGGGATTGCTGTTTTATATTTCACTACTACTATTGCATTCAGGGAGTATCATTTATTCACCCAAAATACGGCTTTTGCAGTCGCTACTTTTATTACCATCGTTTCAATTCTTCTCTCGTATTACTATAAGAGTGAAATATTAATTATTTTTTCATTAATAGGCGGATTCTTGGCTCCTTTAATGATCAGCACGGGACAAAGTAATTATTATTTTCTTTTCACCTACCTCACTTTGTTGAATATCGGAATGCTGGTTCTTGTATTCCTGAAACAGTGGAGAAGTATCGGATGGGTCTCATTTTTCTTCACTACTTTATATATATTGTATTGGACTTATAATCAACCTCAGCTTCTCAGCATTGTATTTTATAGCATCAATTATATTATTTTTTATGTTTTTGCATTACAGGAGTATATTAGGAAAAAGACCCTATCTGCTTCCGATATATTGATGTTGGTATTAATTAACTTCTCCAGTATCATTGGAATGGTTTATATTTTTAACAAGCTCAATTATGAACCGTCAGCTATTTTCCCCATTATTTTTGCTTTAGTGAATGGAGCTCTTCTTTTCAGGGAAAATGCACAAAAAAATATAGGTATTGCTTATTCCGTTTTTACAGGAATTACAATCAGTCTGGTTACCATTGCCATTGCTTTATTGTTCAAAGTTCATTTAATTACCAGTGTGTGGGCTGTAGAGGCTACTCTACTGCTATTCCTATGGAAAAAAACCAATCTTAAGATTTTTAAAACGTGTTTCAGCGTTCTGTTTCCTTTAGTCATCATAGCGCAGATCATGACTTGGTTACAATACATCAATGCAAATCAATTAGCTGTTGTCTTCAATCCAATATTTTTAACAAGTTTAGTTACTATCATTTCGATGGTTGTTAATCTGTTTTTATTAAAAAAAATACATGAAACCCAGAAACAAGGCTTTTTTCCTGAAGCTATTTTTTCCACGATAAGTTATGCAGTGATCTATACGGCGATGCTGCTGGAGATCATTTATCACATCTCAGGAATGCAGGGATCTGTGATGATAAGCATTAGTGTACTGTTCAGTATTTATTATCTTTTTATCTTACTCTTGTTAAAAGAGCAATTATCTCTGAGCAACAGTTTCCAAACCGGACTTATTTATATTTTCCTTTTTCTGGTGGCAGTTCATGTTTCTTTTTCGGCATCTGAGGTTTCAACATCTATTTTATCACATACAATTCCATTTAGTTTCTATTGTATACACTTACTGTATTGGCTGCCGTTTCTGTATTTATATATTACGACTCCCCGTTCGTCTAATTTTTATACCACAAAAATATCGTACTGGATCATTTCTTTCGTCTTTGTGCTTTCGGTAAGTTCTACTTTTTATCATCTTTATATATTAATTACGGCGAATAATATTCCTTCTTCTTACAAAGCAAGCCGGCATTTTAACATTCTGTATCTCCCGATCTTGTGGACAGTTATTGCCACAGCTTTTATTTATATTGGCTTACAAAAGAAAAATCCGGAGTATAATAAAATAGGTTTTGCGCTTATCGGCATTATGGTAGTAAAGCTGTATGCGTACGATGTCTGGCAGATGGATAACATTTCAAGGATCATAGCATTCATTATTCTGGGAATCATTTTGCTGCTGAGTTCATTTACGTTTCAGCGGCTTAAAAATATTATTACCAATCTCGTTGAGAAACAGGATGAAAACATGCACTCATAGCATCAACAAAAGCATATGTTTATATAATATTTAAATTATAATAAAAATTTATTCAGATTTTATAAAAATTAACTATATTTATCACGTTTTTAATAGTTACATATTCTGATTATGAAAAAAATCCTATACTCCTTTTTCCTGTTATCATTTGCTGCTTTATCTGCACAAAAGAATCCTTCCGTAAAGTTTGCAGTAGCCAATGACGTTGTCGGGACTGTAGATATGTTTAATGCCAGAAAGAGCATTGTGCAGAGTTCAAATGTCTATAAAACGCAGGCTGCTTTACCCCAGAATCTAAAAAAATACAGCTACATTGCCGATCAGGGAATTACTGAATTTAAAATCAAAAACGGATTTCAGGGTTTAGATAAAATAGCCCTGTCACAACTGAATGAACAGAATAATATCGCACAAGATACTCCTGTCTTCATCGAAGGTTATGAGTTTCCTAATACCAAAACAATGGTGTACGGAGACATTCTAGTTAAAACTGAAGTTAAAGATTACAACGGTAAAAAATCTTTATTTATTACCACTAAATAGTTTTCTATATCATATTTATAACAAAGGATACTCTTTCGGGTATCCTTTATTGTATTAGTATTTGTGAGTCCATTTTTTCTTGAGCTCTTCGTAGATTTTCTTTTCAGTAGCATTATTTCCAGGTTCGTATATTTTCACGTCCCTGATTTCCTGAGGCAGAAAGTCCTGCTCTACAAAGTTTCCTTCATAAGAATGAGCATATTTATATTCCTTTCCGTAGTCCAGATCCTTCATCAGCTTCGTAGGTGCATTTCTGAGATGCAGAGGAACCGGAAGATTTCCGGTTTGTTTTACGAGTGCTAACGCATCATTGATGGCCATATAGGCGGAATTACTTTTAGGAGAAACCGCAAGATAGACTGCCGTTTCACTTAAAATAATTCTCGACTCGGGATTTCCGATGACATTCACCGCCTGAAAACAGTTATTGGCGATTACTAAAGCATTAGGATTAGCCAACCCGATATCTTCAGCAGCTAAAATAAGCATTCGTCTTGCAATGAATTTAATATCCTCGCCACCGGCAATCATCCTGGCCAACCAGTATACCGCACCATCAGGATCACCGCCACGCATTGACTTGATGAACGCTGAAATAATATCATAGTGCTGCTCACCATTTTTATCATACAATGCCATCGTCTCCTGAAGAACTGAAAGCACATCAGCATTGATGATTTCATTTGTATCTGAGTTTTTATACTGATTAAGCACCAGCTCTACAGAATTGATCAATTTTCTGGCATCTCCTCCGGAATATTGTATAAAAGCCTCTTTTTCAAGGATTTTAAAATCAGTACCTTCATCTTTATTATACCTTTCGGAGGCTGTATCTATCAGCTCCTCGAGTTTCTCATAACTCAACGCTTTCAGCACATACACCTGACTTCTTGAAAGTAAAGCGGAAACCACTTCAAAACTCGGATTTTCTGTAGTTGCTCCAATCAGGACAATCCATCCTTTTTCAACAGCATGAAGAAGGGAATCCTGCTGGGATTTGTTGAAGCGGTGGATTTCATCAATAAATAAAATCGGTGATTTTCCCGAAAACAGATTTTGATTTTTGGCATCTTCAATAATATCGCGTACATCCTTTACTCCTGAAGAAACCGCTGAAAGCTTATAAAAATTCCTTCCCGATTTTTCAGAAACAATTTCTGCAAGCGTTGTCTTCCCGGTTCCCGGAGGTCCCCAGAAAATCAATGAATTCAGCGTATTGTTCTCTATCATTTTTCTTATCGTGCCTTTTTCTCCGGTAAGATGTTCCTGCCCGAGAACTTCTTCCAAAGTTTTCGGTCTTAATTTTTCAGCTAGTGGGATATTTTGATTCAAGATAATTTTAAATTTTTGAATGAATGTTTCAAAGTCTGACCGCCTGAAACTTCTAACAAATTTAAACTAATTTTCATTTTTTTACCCTATTTTTGCAATGTTTTGAAACTTACATTCAATAAAATCATTACTTTTCCGCTGGTAATTTTAATAAAATTTTACCAATGGTTCATCTCGCCGTTACTTCCTAAAAATTGCCGTTATGAACCTACCTGTTCGCATTACATGGTGAAAGCGCTGCAGGTTCACGGGATATTTAAAGGATTCTGGCTGGGAATCAGAAGAATTTCAAAATGCCATCCCTGGGGTGGAAGCGGTTATGATCCCGTACCTCCAAAGAAATTAAATCAGTAAACCAACTATTAAATAAATAGAAATGAGTCATATTTTTTTCAGAATTTACCTCGTCGTATTTGTATGCATCACTCAGTGTTTTTTTGCACAGGAATATCCCGGAGGCTTATCTGACGGAACTCTAAAAGTAAATGAAACCGCTCTTCCCGTAAAAATTTATTCTACTACTGAAGCAGGTGATCTTAATGCTTTTCCCGACAAAACTACCGAAAATAATGTTTTGGTTATTTTGAATGAATCAAGTTTTGAACCCTCTTTTTACAGCTTTACTGCAGGAACTCTTGCCAAATATAAAGCTTCAAGATATCAGCTGTTAGATAAAAATTTCAAACCGATCGGCAACCAGATTACGGAAGATAATATCAGGAACTTTAAGTATGCTGTAAAATCCAACAAGCAGATTACAGCCAATGATCATGTAACACTTGAAACTCCTTTCTCCATCTGGGATCCTTCCAAAGGTATCCAGCTTGGTCCAATTACTTTACATTTCTACAGTTTAATGTTTGTTCTTGCTTTTGGTCTCGGTTATGTTATCATGAGTAAAATCTTTAAAATAGACAATGTTAACCAAAAATATCTGGAACCTCTTTTTACCTGGACTTTAATCGGAACAATCCTTGGGGCGAGATTAGGACATGTTATTTTCTATCAGCCTGAATTATTTAAAGAAGATTTCTGGAGCGTATTTTTACCGATCAGCACCAAAAACGGTTTAAAATTCACGGGATTTTCCGGTCTGGCAAGCCACGGAGCCACTATAGCCGTTATCATTACTACATTATACTATTCGTTTAAGATCATCAGAAAAAATCCTTTATGGGTACTGGACAGAGTAGGAATTGTTGTGGCGTTGGGCGGTACTTTTGTAAGATTGGGAAATTTCTTCAACTCTGAAATCATAGGAAAACCGATTGATCCAACTTCTCCGTTTGCTATACTTTTTCCGCAGCAGAGCAGTGAATACGGCGCTACGGTTCCCCGCTATCCTACTCAGCTATTCGAAGCATTCGGGTATATCTGTCTGTTTGTTTTGTTATGGATTCTTTACACAAAAACAAGTAAAAAATATCAACAGGGCTGGCTTTTCGGATTGTTCTTTATCATTCTTTGGGCCATCAGATTCTTTGTAGAATTCTTAAAAATGCCTCAGGGTGATGAGTTCATTCAAATCGGAGGATTGAATACCGGACAGGTGCTTTCTATTCCGTTTATGATTGCAGGAGTTATCATTATGTTTATGTCAAATAAATTTAAGATCACTCAGGCTGAAAACGAAAAACCAGACTAGTATACATCTTCATTGAAGACGATCTATAAAAAAAGGCAAATTTGCGATATGCAAATTTGCCTTTTTTCTTTCCTTTATATATTAGAGTTTTATCGCCGTCATTTTATGAAGTTCTTCAAAAACATGTCCAAATTCATTGATTACATCGGTAGGAAGCATCGCCTCCTGCGCATGTTTTTCAGCAGCAAGATCGGCTGCCCTTCCATGAAGCCAGACTCCAAGAATACAGGCATCTTCTTTAGAGTATCCCTGTCCCCGCAGAGAGGTCAGCACTCCTGTAAGAATATCTCCACTTCCTCCTTTTGCAAGGCCTGCATTTCCTTTTATATTATAGAAAACGTTTCCTTCGGGAGTAACCACCTGGGTGTGATGGTCTTTTAATACAATATAAATATCCAGTTCTTTTGCTTTTTTCCGAGCTAATACAAGTCTTTCGAAAGAATCTTCGGTACTTCCAAATAACCTCTCAAATTCCTTAGGATGTGGAGTTATAATGGATTTTTCAGGGATCATTTTCAAATTTCCTTTAGCTTTTGAAATTATATTTAAAGCATCAGCATCTAAAATCAAAGGTTCATAATAATTTTTCAGAAATGATAAAAATGCTTTTTCTGTTTCAGGGTGGGTTCCCAGACCGGGACCAATTCCGAAAACAGCATCTTTTTCCATATCAAAATGGTCAATATACTGATTTCCCCCTTCAATAAACATCGCTTCCGGGCATGAAACCTGAAGGATATCATATCCGCATCTCGGAGCCAAAGTGAAAATCAGGCCGGCACCGGTTTTCAAAGCTGATCTTGTAGCCAGTACTGCCGCACCTATTTTCCCATAGCTTCCGCCACTAATCACCACTTTACCATACGTTCCTTTGTGGGAAAAATCTTTTCTTGGTTTAAAAATATGCTTAACCACTTCATCATCAATCACAAAATCATTCGTTTCTGTCGCTGAAATATATTCCCTGCTCAAACCAATATCCAAAATAATAACTTTTCCTGCATCAGGCCCTGTTTCAGGGTGAAGGAAGCTTTTCTTCCAGGATTGAAAGCTCAATGTATAATCAGATCTTACAACCGTAGCTCCCGCATCAGAAAAACTGTCTGCAAACAGCCCTGAAGGAAGATCAATAGAAATCTTAACATTCTCTTTTAAATTGATCTGATTCACCAGTCTTTTATAAATTCCTTCCAACGGTCTGGACAGTCCTGTTCCAAAAAGGGCATCAATAATCAGTGTTTTGCTGTCAAAATGATACTGATCAATTTCTTTAAATTCCCTGATTGAAATTCCGGAGACGTCTTTTAGTCTTTTAAAGTTAACCGCAGCATTATCTGAAAGCTTCATTTTAGGATCCTGCATAAATACATCAACATCAAACCCTTTCAGATAAAGCATTCTTGCTACTGCAAATCCATCTCCGCCATTGTTTCCGCTTCCGCAGAAAACGGCACATTTTCTGTGATTTTTACAATTTTCGGAGATCCAGTCTGCACATGCCAGTGAGGCTCTTTCCATCAATTGTACGGAAGAGACAGGTTCGTGGGAAATAGTATATTGATCGCAACGCCGGATCTGTTCTGCAGTGAAAATTTTCATGATTGATCGTAAGTTTCAGGCAAATTACAAAAGATTTTCCTAATATAACCACTCATAACCCGTTGCATATGAAAAACATTCCTGTTCCATTATCCTTCAAAACAGCTTAAATTAAAATTCATCATTCTCATAAAAACCAGGATTAATTATCCATTAATTCATTCTGTATCGAATAAAAAAACCTTCAAATTTCACGTTTTTTACATTTTTTAATTATATTTTTGTGTATATACTAATTAAAAAAATATAAATTATGGGATTTGTTACTGAGTTTAAAAGTTTTGCTTTTAAAGGCAATGTTCTTGATTTAGCTGTCGGTGTGATCATTGGTGCAGCTTTTGGAAAAATCGTTTCTTCACTGGTAGAAGATGTTATTACACCATTATTGTTAAATCCGGCATTAAAAGCTGCTGGTGCAGAAAACATTTCTAAACTTTCCTGGAATGGAGTGATGTATGGGAATTTTCTTTCTGCAATCATCAACTTTTTATGTATCGCCATGGTTCTTTTCTGGATTATAAAGGGTGCTAATAAAATTTCCAAAAAAGAAGATCCGGCTCCGGCAGGACCTACAGAAGATCAAAAATTATTAATAGAAATCAGAGATTTACTGAAAAGCAAGAACACTATATAACATAAAAACACCTCAATTGAGGTGTTTTTTATTTCTATCCGATTCAAATTAATGGATCTGTAAAATGCTGGAGATCTGTTCTGCCAAAGAAAGACCAATTCTGTCCTGAGCTTCCATCGTTGACGCTCCTGTATGAGGGGTCAAAGAAATTTTAGAATGCATAAGAATATCTTTAGAAGGTGTTGGCTCGTTAATGAATACATCCAATCCTGCGAATCTTACCTTTCCGGAATCAAGAGCTTCTATTAATGCCTTTTCATCAATCACTCCGCCTCTTGAACAGTTTACGACAGCAACACCGTCTTTCATGATATCAAATTCATTTTTACCAATCATATATCCGTCTTTTTGAGCCGGAACGTGAAGGGTAATAAAATCTGAATGCTTTAAAACATCCTGTAAAGGCTCAGTTTCAATATCTACATTGATGAACTGATTGTTATAGAATTTTACTTTAATACTGGCTCTTCCTATATTATTATCAGCAGCGATTACTCTCATGCCAAGTCCTAAAGCAATTCTTGCAACCTCCTGTCCGATTCTTCCCATCCCTACAATACCGATAGTTTTCCCTCTTAATTCAATCCCTGCAGCATATGCTTTTTTAAGACCTGAAAAATCTGTATCTCCTACTACTGGCATTTTCCTGTTGGAATCCTGTAAGAATCTTGCTCCTGAAAACAGATGTGCAAAAACAAGTTCAGCAACCGATTCTGAAGAAGCTGATGGTGTATTGATCACATGAAGTCCTTTTTCTCTTGCATAATCTACATCGATATTATCCATTCCTACTCCTCCTCTTCCGATAATTTCAATCGAAGGACAACCATCAATAATATCTTTTCTTACCTGTGTAGCACTTCGTACCAGTAATGTACGGATCTTGTGTTCATTAATGTAATCTACCAAAAACTCCTGCGGAACTTTTGCAGTAATCACTTCAAATCCTTTCTCAGTTAATGCATCAATCCCAGATTGATCCAAGCCATCGTTTGCTAAAATTTTCATAAATACAATTTATATTTAAAAATTAAAGAGATTTAAAGAGTAAAAAAATCCTTGTGATTTCTTATTCCTTAAATCTCTCCATTATCTGTTTTAATCTTCTTTAAAAACTTCGATAGTAACCTGCTTTTCTACCAAATCCGTAAATTTCCCTTTGTATCTTGTAGCTCTCACAAGGTGATTGTCGATCCAGTGGTAGTTTCCGCCTCTTGGTTTTCCGCACAGTACGCTGTGGTATTTAAAACCATGCTTATCCAGCCAGTCTATTGTAATTTGTTTTAGATTTTCTGTTCTTGAAGTGAAAAAGCAGATCTGGTGTCCCTCGTCATACCATTTGTTCACGGTTTCCAAAGCATCCGGATAAGGTTCACAGGTAACCATTCTTTCTGGTTCTTCATTGGGAACATCATCTGTAATGGTTCCGTCAATATCAATTAAATAGTTTTTTACCCCGTCCTTAAGAATTGGACTTATATGCTCATTATATTCTAATTCCATCCATAAAAAATTGAATTGCAAAGTTAAGGTTTTTACATGTAAAGAAATCATTAAACTTAGTTTATATTGATTTTTAACATCATAAACATGCATTTAATGGATAAATTAAACATTTACCTTGCTGTTTCTGCAATTATGGTTAAAATTTTTCTTTTTTTATCCTCAATTTTCAATATAAAATTATGTAAAGACTAAAATTTATCACCCAAACTTATCCGCAACCGGTTCAAAGCATTCATTAGGGAGATACTGGCAGTTAATTCTACGACTTCTTTTTCTGAAAACTCTTGCTGCAAATCTTTAAGAATATATTCTGTTTCTTCTGTCAGATTAGTTACTGTATCAGCCCATCTTAATACCAGTACCTGTTTGGTACTGAATGAAACAGAATGTTTATATCCGGGAATTTTATCTATTAAAGATTGTTCAAGTCCCATTTCCCGCAATTCATTGGAATGAAAGCTGCAGCAATATGAACATCCATTTAACTGTGATATTCTTAATTCGGCAAGGGCGATAAGCGCGTTATCCATTCCGGAATTTCTGATACTTGTATGTGCCTGATACAAGTGCCCCACTGTTCTTTTTGAAATCTCTTTATAATCCATACTTTTTTTGACAAAGTTAGCAGTACAGCCATTTTTAAAAGAGTATAATAAACTGATCATTGAGTAAAAATAAAAGATTTATTTTTGCAAATCCAGACTTCACAGGAATGAATCACATACAGGAACTTATTGAAATAGAAATCGCTGAACTTACAGAGTGGCAGGACAGATTCCGTACAAACAGTTTCTTTGAACTGGTATTCATTCTTAAAGGAAAAGGAATTCAAAGTATAGAGTATAAAACCAGGAATTACCAAAAAGACGATTTTTTTCTTCTTCCCTATTCCAAATGTCATGCTTATGAAATTACAGAGCCAACGACATTTCTGTTCATCCGGTTCACAGAGCATTATTTTAAAAATCTTAGCAATACATCCATAGATTATCTGCAATGGTACAGCAGGCTTAATTATATTATTGGTTTTTATGATTTCAGCACTGGGCTGCCTATTGTGAATGAAAAAGATAAAAATCTGGTTAAGAAACTTTTTGAAATCATTTGGAACGAGAAAGCACAACCCTCAGAATACTCAGAAATAGTTACAGCCAATAGTTTGTCTTCTCTGCTGACCATCATCAGCTCAAAGTTGAATCCGGAAGTGTCTCAAAAAAATGACAGTAAATTTTCGGAGATTATTCAACACATTAATCAGAATATTATTGATGAAAATAAACTATCTGTCGCTTATCTTTCCGAGCGTTTCAATATTTCCAACAAATATTTCAGCGAATATTTTAAAAGAAACAGCCACGAATCCTTGAAAGAATACATTCAAAAAACAAAACTTCAGATTGCTGTCAACAGAATACAATATACCCAGACTCCTCTTCAGGAAATTGCCTGGAGTTTAGGTTTTACCGATGGAAGCCATTTAAATAAATCTCTGAAAAAACATTTCGGACTCATTGCATCTTTACTAAGAAAGGCAAAAAAGCAGGAGTAATAGATTATATTTAACAGTATTACCTGCTGAAAAACACCACAATCAGGGCCTCTGATTACGCTCAATATCGCTTTCGGATATGATGTTTTCCCAAAAATTTCCAAAATACATTTATTAAACTTACATTTGTAGAAATGGAAGAATTCGTAGTTTTAGTAACTCCTGAAGATGAAGTTTTGGGTCTGATGGAAAAACAGCAGGCTCACATCAATGGTTTGCTGCACCGTGCATTTTCTGTATTTCTATTCAACAGCAAAGGCGAAATGCTGCTGCAAAAAAGAGCTTCGGGAAAATACCACTCTCCCAACCAGTGGACCAATGCAGTATGCTCACATCCCAGAGAAGGTGAAACGTATCTGGAAGGCGCTAACCGCAGATTAAAGGAAGAATTGGGAATTGAGGCTGATCTTTCGGAAAAATTCAATTTCATTTATAAAGCAGACGTCGGCAAAGGCCTTTGGGAGCATGAACTCGACTATGTTTTTATTGGAAATCATGAAGATGAGTTTCAGTTAAACAAGGATGAAGTGAAAGAAGTACGCTATATTTCCATGGCCGATCTGGATACAGAAATAATGAATTCCCCTGAAAATTTCACAGAGTGGTTTAAGATCATTCTTGAAGAATATAAGCACCATTTTTAAGTGATGAAAAAAACAGCATTAGTACTAGCTTTTGCATTGGGAAGCTTTGCCTTTGCCCAAAAAGCACAGAGTTTTGACAGCTCCAATTATTCCATCAACATTCCCGAAGGATGGAAGTCTACCAACGACAGTGATATTATCAACATTTTTCCTACTAGCGAAATCGGGGCAATTACCATTTCGGAATATCACGATTTAGACCTTCCAAAGGCAGAAATGAAAAAATTCATTCTTGCTCTTTATCAGTCTAAGGAAGAGGAACAAAAGGTAAAAGAAAATAAAGGTAAAAAAGGATATACAGAATATTTTTACGAGTATTTTGATGAAAAAGAAAAACTTTTCTGGATCACCAGGGCTTTCCAGAAAGACAAAGATCTTTATCTGGTTTCCATCAACTGCGGACAGAAATACTGGAACGGGAACTACATGAACCTTTTCAACGAAACTTTCAATAGTTTTAAAATAAAGAAATAAAAATTAATATGAAGAAAACGGCCTTGTACGACAAACACGTCTCTTTAGGAGCTAAGATCGTACCTTTCGCAGGTTATGAAATGCCTGTGCAATATTCCGGAGTAACGGAAGAGCATTTTGCAGTAAGAGAAAAAGCAGGATTATTTGATGTTTCCCACATGGGACAGTTTTTTGTTGAAGGTCCGGAAGCTAAAGATTTGCTGCAGATCGTTACAACGAATAACGTTGATGCTTTAGAAAACGGAAAAGCTCAGTACACTTGTCTTCCCAATGAAAATGGCGGTATTGTAGATGATCTTATCGTTTATAAAATTGAAGACGGAAAATATTTCGTAGTGGTAAACGCTTCTAATATTGAGAAAGACTGGAACCACATCGTAAAGTTCAATAAATTCGATGCTGTTCTTACGAATGCTTCTGATGACATGTCTTTACTGGCTGTACAAGGGCCAAAAGCTACTGAAATCCTTCAAAAACTGACTGACATCAACCTTTCTGAAATTCCTTATTATCATTTCACGATAGGGTCTGTTGCCGGAGTAAATGATGTTATTATTTCCAACACCGGATATACCGGAAGCGGAGGTTTTGAAATTTATTTTAACAATGACAATGCTGAATTGCTTTGGGACGAAATCATTAAGGCTGGTCAGCCTGAAGGAATTATTCCATGTGGATTGGCAGCAAGAGATACGCTAAGACTTGAAAAAGGTTTCTGTCTTTACGGAATGGATATCGATGATACCACTTCACCTATTGAAGCCGGATTGGGTTGGATTACGAAATTTGACAAAGATTTTGTTTCCAAAGATATTTTCGCCAAACAAAAAGAAGAAGGTGTTACCAGAAAACTGGTTGGTTTTGAGCTTCAGGATAAAGGGGTTCCAAGACATGACTACCCTGTTGTAGATGCAGAGGGCAACGTCATTGGAAAAGTAACTTCCGGAACTCAGTCTCCTATGAAAAAGATCGGTTTGGGATTGGCTTATGTAGACAAACCACACTTCAAATTAGGCTCTGAAATCTTTATTCAGATCAGAAATAAAAATATTCCTGCAAAAGTGGTAAAAACTCCTTTTGTATAATCGAATATAAGATCATATACAAAAACCCGCTGAGCATTTCAGCGGGTTTATTTTTTATTTTTATGTAAAGAGACACCTAATAACATTTCATCCCAACCTAGCCATTTATCTATAAAACAGTATATAATTACACACTATTTTCAGCTAAAGATTACTCTATTATTGGTGCTATCATTAAATAAAAACTGGTGTTGAATTAATTTTTTCCAAAAAAAGATTCCAGCTCGGAAATATTCTTTTTATCATTTCCAACAAAAACGTGGGTATCGGTAAGGAAAACCGGACGCTTTAAAAATGTATAATGATCAAGAAGTAATTCTTTATAATCTTCTTCCGTCAAAGTTTTCACATCGATTTCTCTCAGTTTAAGCTGAGTAGATTTTTTACTGAATAATGCCTCATAAGATCCTGTATGCTTGTACATTGCTTCTAATTCTTCTTCCGTGATAGGATCTTTTTTGATCTCGCGAAGCTCCCAATCTTTAAGGCTAAACTTTGCTAATATTTTTCTGCAGGTATCGCAGCTATTAAGATGAAATACTTTTTTCATTATTATTATTGAATTTCTATTATTACACAAATGTAATCTTTTAAAAGTTGATACATCTAAAGTCGTATTTATCTGAAGTTTAAAAATTATTAAATATCTTTATTCAAATTTTATAAAAATGCAGAACAAACCTATTACCTTCCAATTTATTTCAGAGCCTTCGGATGTCAATTATGGAGGAAATGTACATGGAGGAAGTGTTATGAAATGGATTGATCAGGCCGGCTATGCCTGTGCTACAACGTGGAGTGGGAATTATTCTGTAACAGTGTATGTAGGAGGCATCCGTTTTTACGAGCCTATAAAAATCGGTGAAATTGTACAAGTGGAAGCCCAGGTTATTTATACAGGTTCTTCAAGTATGCATATTGCCATTAATGTTTTTTCAAGAAATCTGAAACAGCCGGTTTTCGATAAAAAAACCCATTGTATTATTGTATTTGTTGCGGTAGATGAAAATGGTAAAAAATTACCGGTCCCAAAATGGATTCCGGAAACCGAAGAGGAAAAGCAGCAGGAAAAATATGCTAAACGCCTTATGGACCTCAGAACACAGATTGAAGATGAAATGAAACCATTTATAAAATAAACTGAACAGTTTTTTATTGGTTATTATTATATTTGTAAGATCAAGGAAATGGTGTTCTTCCTTCCCCAACCGCTTTACAAAAGCTGATGACGCCTGATTAACAGATTATTAACAATAACTGATCAGGAATTATTATGTTTAAACATCAACGAAATTTAAGTAAAACAATATCAGTGTACACCCGGTTTTTCTTTAGAAAATTTCCGGCACTTCCCTCTATTGCAAAATGGCTGTGCATCAGTATCATCATCGGCTTACTGGTAGGAACGGTATCTGCAGGCTTTCTGCAATCGCTGCAATGGGCTACTGATTTCAGGGAAAACCATATCTGGCTTATTGCTTTTCTTCCGGTTGCAGGATTTTTAATAGGACTTTTATATTACCGCCTGGGCAAAGATATTGAAGCCGGGAATAATCTTCTGATCGACAGCATTCATGATCCTAAAGAAATTATTCCGTTCAGGATGGCACCTTTTGTCTATCTGGGAACAATAGCTACACATTTTTTTGGAGGTTCTGCAGGCCGTGAAGGGACTGCACTTCAAATGGCTGCTGCCATTGCAGATCAATTGAGCAAGCCTTTTAAACTTAACAAAGAAGAAAGGAAAATACTCCTTATTGCTGCCATCGCTGCAGGTTTTGGGTCCGTATTCGGAACTCCGCTGGCAGGTGCCATTTTTGGCCTTGAAGTTTTTTTAATAGGAAGGATTCGTTATAATGCTATTTTTCCGGCTTTTGCCTCTGCAATACTCGCCGATTGGGTAACAGATCTTTGGCAGGTAAAGCACACCCACTATCATATTGATCTGGTTCCGAAACTTGAGTTTCTGCCTATCTTATACAGTATTTTGGCGGGCATCGCCTTCGGAATCTGCGCAGCAGCATTCAGTAGGTGTATTCATTGGGCAGGTTCAGTTTTTAAATCAAAAATTACATACCCTCCCCTGCGTCCTGTTGTTGGAGGTATTCTGGTTGCGGCAGCAGTTTTCGCAATGGGAACAACTAGATATATCGGACTGGGAATCCCAGTCATTATAGAATCTTTTGAACAACAGCTTCCCCTATATGATTTTGCCCTAAAAATGATCTTTACGATCGTTACCCTTGCCGCAGGTTTTAAAGGGGGTGAAGTTACTCCTTTGTTCTTCATAGGAGCTACTCTTGGAAGCGGTCTAGCTCTTTTTATCCCACTCCCATTTGGTTTACTGGCCGGTATGGGATTTGTTGCTGTATTTGCCGGAGCGACCAATACCCCATTAGCCTGCATCCTGATGGGAATTGAACTGTTTGGAGCGGAATCCGGGATCTACATTGCCATTGCCTGCGTCGTTTCTTATCTCCTTTCCGGACACAACAGCATTTATACGAAGCAAAAAATTGGTGAACCCAAAAACAGCAGATATGGAAATCATCAGGATAAAAGTATGTCTGAGATTCGGTGACGGGAATGAGAAGATAAGAATCAAGATGTCAGATGTCAGATTTTGGAAATTGTTTAATTTTATTAAATTCATTTATTTACACTTATAGAATGTTTGATTACAGGTTAAAAGTTTTTCATACCACTGCTACCAGACTGAGCTTTACAAAAGCTGCAGAAGAACTGCATATTTCCCAACCTGCTGTAACCAAACACATCAAAGAGATTGAAAATCAGCTGAACACCAAATTATTTGACCGGAAAGGAACTTCCATCCAGCTCACTCAAAGCGGAAAAACTTTGTACGGATATGCCGAAAAAATCCGCAATCTGTACCGGGACATGGAGTTCGAAATCGGACAAATCAATCAACAGCATAAAGGAAAACTGATTATTGGTGCCAGTACAACCGTTGCACAATATATTCTTCCCGAGATTTTAGCAAAATTCAATACGTATTATAAAGACATTAAGATTGAGCTCCTCACCCACAATACGGAAGATATTTCAGAACTGTTGAAACAGGGCAAGATCGATCTGGGTATCATTGAAGGTGAATCGCAGTCTTCCTATTTTGATTATAAAATCTTTAAGCCTGATGAGATCGTTCTGGTCGCAAAAACAGACCATCCACTAGCCCATAAAAATCTGGTTTTAAAAGATCTATATAATCTAAACCTGATTTTCAGGGAACAAGGTTCTGGAACTCTGGAGTTTATCCAGAACCGCTTGAAAGAAAAGGGCATTCATATCGATGAACTGAATACCGTCATGCATCTGGGAAGTAGCGAAAGTATTAAAAATTATCTGCTCCATTCCGACTGCATGGCATTCTTATCGATCAGTACGGTTTTAAATGAATTGAAATACAATTCCTTAACCATTATCGACATTAAAAATTTCAGTATCGAAAGAAATTTCCATTTTATCCTTCCAAAAGGTGAACAATCTGAATTGATTAGGTTCTTTTTGGCTAAGGTGTGATTTTGTGTTTGGTTGATAGTTACTGGTTGTCTGTTGTTGGTGTCTAGTGTTTAGTGTCTAGTTTTTTGGCTGTGCATTGAATTGATAGTCTGATGTCTGATGTCTGATGTCTGATGTCTGATGTCTGATGTCTGATGTCTGAAATCTAGCATCTTGATTAACATCTCATTTCTAAACTGTTATTTCTCTACAACCCATAACCAAAAGTTATTCTATATAACAAAATACGATATACTTTGTAATAATAAATTATGGAATTTTGAAGAATGATTTCAAAACTTTATATTATGAAATATTTCATTCAAAATGGAAAGTCTAAAAGAATACTATTTATCCTTCTGGCTCTTTTATGTCTTACTCCATTAGTTTCCTCTCCTATTGCACTGGCATTGGGTTTTGCACTGGCAGTATGTATCGGAAACCCATTTGAAAAACATCTTCACCGGTATATTCAGCTTCTGCTTCAGATATCGATTGTTGGCTTAGGCTTTGGGCTCAAATTGAATGAAGCACTCCAGGCAGGAAAAACAGGATTTACATTGACTGTTATGAGCATTGTTACGGTCATGATACTGGGATATTTTTTAGGAAAACTTTTTAAGCTGGAAGGAAAATTATCCTATCTTATTTCTGTCGGAACTGCCATCTGTGGCGGAAGTGCTATTGCCGCAGCTTCTCCGATTATAAAACCCAGCACCAAACAGATTTCTCTGGCGCTCGCCATTATTTTCACCCTGAATTCTATTGCCCTGTTTGTTTATCCTGCCATTGGACATTTATTAAATCTGTCTCAAGAACAGTTTGGGCTTTGGTGCGCGGTGGGGATTCATGATACAAGTTCTGTAGTCGGGGCAGCAGGAAAATATGGAAATGAAGCGCTAAAAATAGCAACGACAGTAAAATTAGCCCGTGCTTTATGGATTATTCCGGTATCTCTGATTACCATGTTTATCTTTAAGAATAAAGAAACTAAAATCAAAATTCCATGGTTTATAGGATGGTTTATAGTGGCAATTGTACTGAATACTTACTTCCCGGCCTTTGAAACGATAAGTACAACCATCACCAATATCTCAAAATCCGGTCTCAATCTTACGTTATTTTTTATCGGTTCCAGCCTTTCGATAGAAACGTTAAAAACCATTGGTGTAAAACCGCTGGCAGTTGCTGTACTTCTTTGGATAACAATAAGTACAGGAAGTCTTTTGTTTATTATTCATTAAAAACAACAGGAGCCATTTGATATTCAAAAGGCTCCTGTTTTATTAAATGTGGAAATGTTTAATTCTATGAAATAAATAACTTAGTCAGCGGGTGATCCGCATGTATACACATCCGGACATGCAAAATACTGAGAACAGTAATCAGGACCTGTAGAAGCCCCTGTACAACTGCATCCGCATAAAGAAAAATCCGGTGTCCCCGGTTTAGCAGTTTTCCCGTTTCCTCCTGAAATACTTTTAAGATCTTCTTTTCTTAATTTCTTTGCATTTTTTACAAAGTTGTTTGTCATGTAATTTATTTTTAATGGTTAATGATGGTTTAGTTATTTTCAAATTTAACAAAAAAAATATAATTCACGAGCAATTGAATATTAAAATTAAAATATATTTGATTATATAAAAATATTACACAAACATAATCAAATAATGAAATCGATATTAAACTTCTTTTATATCATAGTGCACAAAAATAACCCCTCTGAAATTAAAGGGGTTATTATTATTTACATGTGAAAATTAATCTTCACAATAATGGCTACTGTTTAACAAGTATGCACTTGCAGGCATCTAATATACGCTGAGCAATAATCAGGACCTGTTACAGCACCTGTACAACTGCATTTGCATAAAGACAGATCCGGCTTAATGATTCCTCCTACGATCGACTTAAGATCAGTTTTTCTTAGCTTTTTAGCATTTTTCAAAATGTTGTGTGACATGTGATTTAATTTTTGGTGTTAATAATTTGTCTTAGTCTTCAAAATTACTCAAAAATATGATATTGACAAAAAATCACACAAAAACACAAACAACAAACGCATTAAATGTATTTTTAATGAAAAATTAATAACCAAAACATCTCTTAATTAACTATCGCCATTAAATAAATTGCTATTTCAGAAATAAATATCCTTTTTACCCAACAAATAACCCCTCTGAAATCAAAGGGGTTATTATTATTTTAATGTCGAATTATATTTCTAGGATAATATTATTTTAGATAGCCGTACCACATGTGTATACCTGTGGGCATCCGAAATACGTTGAGCAATATTCAGGACCTGTAACAGCACCTGAACAGCTGCATCCGCATAGAGACAAATCCGGCTTAATTTTACCGATTCCTCCTACGATGCTTTTAAGATCTTCTTTCTTTAATTTTTTAGCGTTTTTAAACATGTTGTTTGTCATGGGTTTTAATTTTTAGTATTAATTATAGTTTTAGTTACTTCCCAAAGTTAAACAAATATCTATTACCCAAAGCATAATTGATATGGCTTTTTATTAATTTATTAATATTATTTCAACCCATATAGGATCAACATAAAAACATATTCAAGTATTTATTATATAATTCATCTATTCTGTAAAATCCAGATCTTTGTTATGGGTTTCTGAAATGGTAAAAGATGAATAGAAAGCCAGCCCAAAAACAACGGCTCCTACCACGGCTGCACTCACGATGACAGAAAAGTCATTTTTAAGATGATCAAAAGAAAAAATCATCACAGGAACCAGCCCTCTTACCATATTGGGAACGGTCGTCGTAGCGGTATTCCTTATATTGGTTCCGAACTGTTCTGCTGCCAGTGTGACGAACATTGCCCAATATCCCGTTCCCAATCCAAGCCAGACGCAAAAGATATAATATTTGGTTTCTGTATCTGTATTCCCGAAAAGCATTATAACCGCACCAACCAACGTAAAAGCCAGCATATAAAAAATAGCCATTTTTCTGGATCTCAAAAGATGAGAGATAAAACCACTTAACAGGTCGCCGACAGAGATGCCTACATAAGCCCACATAATTGCTTTACCCGGGTTGATCTCCTTTATTCCCATTTCAGGCGCAAATTGATTGGCTAATACCGCCAGAATCCCAATACAATACCAGGTAGGCAACCCTACTGCAATACATTTTAGATACCGTATCAATCTATCCTTATTGGTGAAAAAAGAAAGGAAATTACCTTTGGATACAGATTGGTGATCTATTTTTTTGTAAATCCCGGATTCTGAAACACTTATTCGGAGAAACAGAAGCATAATTCCCAATACTCCACCGATGATATAAGAAATATTCCATCCACCTGCTAATTGTACGGTCAATTGGGCAACAACCGCGCCCATTAGCCCAAAACCTGCAACCACCGAAGTTCCTATTGCTCTTAAGTTTTTAGGAAGGCTTTCGGAAACCAATGTAATTCCGGCCCCTAATTCTCCTGCTAGACCAATTCCCGCAATAAACCGTAATCCGGCATAGGAATATACCAAATGTTCTTTTGGAAAGTACGGTAAAAACCCACAAGCTATATTAGCCAGAGAATATACAAGGATAGAACCGAAAAGTACTGAAAGACGTCCTTTTTTATCTCCAAAAATTCCCCAAAATATACCGCCTATCAGCAGTCCTACCATCTGGCAGTTCAAGATAAAGGTACCATCAGCATCAGGATTGAGGCCTAAAGCTTTTAAGCTGGGAATCCTTACAATTCCAAATAAAAGAAGGTCATAGATGTCTACAAAGTATCCCAGCGCAGAAATAATAACCGGAATTGAAAAAATATATTTCAGTTTTGAAGACAAAGGCATTTCAGTCGTTGACATTTTTTAAATTTTGATAAAAATAAAAAACCTTTCAATTACTTGAAAGGTTTTTATAAAATATCTTGATCCGATTATTATCTTGCAATATTTACGGCTCTTGTCTCTCTGATTACCGTTACTTTTACCTGTCCCGGGTACGTCAGTTCATTTTGAATTTTTTCTGAAATATCATAAGATAACTGAGAAGCAGTTTCGTCATTTACTCTTCCGCTTTCTACCATCACCCTCAATTCTCTACCTGCCTGGATCGCGTAAGCACTTGATACTCCTTCGAAGCTTAATGCTGCAGCCTCAAGATCTTTCAAACGCTGGATATAAGATTCCAGTACCTGACGTCTTGCTCCCGGTCTCGCTCCTGAAATAGCATCAGCTACCTGGATGATCGGAGATAATAATGAAGTCATTTCAACTTCGTCGTGGTGAGCTCCAATAGCATTGATCACCTCAGGGTTTTCTCCGTATTTCTCAGCCCACTGCATTCCTAATAAAGCGTGAGGAAGTTCAGACTCCTGCTCAGGAACTTTTCCGATATCGTGAAGAAGACCTGCTCTTTTCGCTAATTTTACATTTAACCCTAGTTCCGCAGCCATTGTCGCAGCAATATTGGCCACCTCTCTTGAGTGTTGAAGCAGGTTCTGTCCATAAGAAGAACGATATTTCATTCTTCCTACAATCTTGATCAATTCCGGGTGAAGCCCATGAATTCCAAGATCGATAACGGTTCTTTTCCCAACTTCAATAATTTCCTCTTCGATTTGTTTTCTTGTTTTTTCTACAACTTCTTCAATTCTTGCAGGGTGAATTCTTCCATCGGTAACCAATCTGTGAAGTGATAATCTTGCAATCTCTCTTCTTACAGGATCGAAACATGAAAGAAGGATCGCTTCCGGAGTATCATCTACAATAATCTCTACTCCTGTTATAGCCTCCAATGCACGGATATTTCTACCTTCTCTACCGATAATTCTACCTTTTACTTCATCAGATTCAATGTTGAAAACAGATACTGAATTTTCAATAGCCTGCTCCGTTCCAATTCTCTGAATGGTTTGAATGATAATTTTTCTGGCTTCACTTTTAGCGTTTAACTGCGCTTCTTCCATGATGCTCTGTACATGTGCCTGAGCTCTTGTTTTAGCTTCTGCCTTCATGGATTCTACCAACTCAGCTTTAGCTTCTTCAGCGCTATAATTAGATATTCTTTCAAGAATTTCGACTTTTTTATTGGTAATAGAGTCTAATTCCTGTTGCTTTCTATCTAAGGCTTCATTTTTCTTGGCATAATCAGCAATCTGCTTATCCAGGTCTTTTTCAAGTTTTCCTGTTTTGCTCAGTTCGTCATTTACCTTGTTCTCTTTGTCCTTAATTCTTTTCTCGCCCTCCTGCATTTTTCTTTCTCTGGACTGGATGTCTGCATCGTGCTGAGATTTCAATTCAAGGAATTTTTCTTTGGCCTGAAGGTTTTTTTCTTTCTTTATGGATTCAGCTTGTACGTTCGCTTTTTCTATTAAATTTTCGGCATTTTTCTTGGCATCATCTATAATAAATTTAGCTTTAGTATTCAGTGAACTTTTAGAGGATAGCATCCCTAAAACTGCACCTACTACTAAGCAGATCACGCTTATAATAATAGCGGTTGTTGTCATAATATATATTGAGTTTTAATTGTCATCATAATCATATTTACATAAAAAAAGCCCACAATAATTCAGGGATTGAGAGTAAACTCCTAATCAACACGATTTGAACTGATTTCCACTGTCTGTAATCCGGGAATCCGGCACGCCATTCGATGGACATTTGTTCGGTTATTGCTTAGCGTTGAGTTTACCTTAAATGTGTTAGAACTATTGTAGGCAGAACTTTTGGGAAAAAATATCTATTTCCCGTTTTCATCCAATGACTGATTAATTTGCGTTAATCTCTCGTTGGTTGAATGTATATTTTTTTCGTAATTGAGAGAAACTACTTCTGCGTTGGTTCCCAGTTTAAGGGCACACATCGCTAAAGCATCCTGTTTATCTCTAACATCGAAGTTTTGTTCAAAATCTTTAATCATATTCTCTATCTGCTTCCCTACTTTACGCAAAGTTTCCTCCTCTGCTGCCGGTACGTTCAGCGGATATACTCTTCCAGCAATGTTTACGGTTATTCTTCTTACCTCCATTATAATCCACTGTTTTGAAGCTGAGCAATACAGAAATCAATCTCTTTCACTAATCTGTTAATATGATTTTTCATCAACCTATTGTGTTCAGGATTTCCTGATATTGCTGAATAAAGTTTTATATTTTTTTGTTCTTCTGCTAATACCTGATTTTTCCGTCTCTCTTCATCATATTTCTTCTTCAGATCTTCATGTTCAGCATTTAGTTCTGATAATTTTTCAGCAAGACTCTTATAATTCTTTTGTAAATTCCAAATCTTTTTTTCTAATTCTGAAAAATTGTTTTCTAAATCTTGAAGCATTTCAGGTTTTGTATATTCTAACTAATAGCAAAAATAAAAAAATATTGACATTAATAAAAATAAAACGCTCTATATTTTGATATCTATACAAAAAAGGAGGTGCAAAAGCACCTCCTTTATATCTTAAGTCCTATTTTTTATTCAAATTTCAACATGAAAAATACAGCTCTGGTCTGTAATGTAGATACTGCAGATGTCCAATAAGGAGGAGTTGTTGCATTATCTGCCACTTTTTCGTTGTTCATAAAGAATGTTCCTCTGATAGCCGGAGTCAGTTTAAATTTATTGAAATATAACTGAATTCCCATTTCAGCAGACCATGCAAAGTTATGCGTTGTAGATCTGAAAACCTGCTGCATGTTGTCATCTGTAGAATCTGAATTCGATTGAAGGTTAACAATATAGTTCACCCCCGCTGCCACATATGGTCGTGAGTTGTACCATCTCTGACCATGAAGTTCTAATAATACAGGAATGTCTACCAATGTAGATTTGATTTCTCTTACTCTGTCTTTGTCCGTTAACGGAATTGGGATAAAAGCAGGATTTGTCAAAGTTCCAGCAGCGTACTGGTCATTCGACTGTGTATTAAAAGTCAATTGCCTCTGAGCAAATTGTAAGCCTGGTTCCATTCTTAGATCCAGATAGTCGCTCAGTCTCCACTTACCGATAAGTCCGGCACCAAAACTGTAGCTTTCTTTGGATGTAACAAGATTCTGGTTACCATTCATACCGTATCTCGGGTTTAAGACAATACGATAGTCTAGTTTATTGCCATTCAAATAAAAACCCCAACTAAATGTCTGTTCGTCGAAATCTTCCAACTTATCCATTCTGTTTCGGGTTCTGAATTGCGCATCTGCAAAAATGGCAATATTTACTGAGGCTAAAACCAGTGCTTTTAATAAAAATTTATTCATAGGTTACTTTGTTGCTTTATAAATTGTGGCTATACCTAAACTTAGTTTTTTATATTCAACTTTTTTAAATCCTGTATCCAAAAGAATTTGTTTCATCTTCTCCCCGAAAGGAAATGCATTTACAGAATCCGGAAGATATGTGTATGCCCTATTATCTTTAGAGATCAATCTGCCGATGGCAGGTAATACGTTTTTGAAATAAAACATATAAAATGGCCCTAAAAACCCCTCAACCTTTGAAAACTCAAGTATGTAAACACTCTTGTTATCTTTAACTACTCTTCTTAACTCTGCTAAACCTTTTCTAAGATTTTCAAAATTCCTCACTCCAAATGCAACGGACACAGCATCAAATCTATTTTCCTCAAAAGGTAAATTCTCTGCATCCCCCTTTTGCATGGAAATTTTGCCGTCTAAATTAAGTTTTTTTATTTTAATAACGCCAACATTTAACATTTGTTGCGATAAATCTAAACCAATTACTTTTGCATTGGTTCCTTTTTCAATTGTGATGGCCAGATCCCCCGTTCCTGTAGCCACATCCAGCACTTCTTGAGGGTTGTCATTTTTCATCCATTTGACCAGCGTATTTCTCCATAAAACATCAATTTTCATGGATAAAACATGATTTAAAAGGTCATATTTGGGTGCAATGTTGTCGAACATATCCTCTACCTGGCTCTTTTTAGGAGCTTCAGAATTGTAGGGAGTTACTTGGTTGATATCTTTTGTCAAAACTTATAATATTCTTTATAATAATTAAGGTAATCTTGTTTTCTGAAAATCTTGGATCTTGATTCTACCTGCTGTATATTCTTGATAAGCTGGTCATAATCCTCATCTACATTATAGTAAAAATCTTCAGTGTAGAGTTTATTGAAGCCTTTTGCCCCTCCAAAATATTCTTTCCCGTCAATTATGGTTTTATCAAGGTTCAAAAGTAATGAATCTTTTTTAAGATTATACCCATAATATTGGCGGTTAACATAATAATCCTGATGAGCTATGTTTAAAAGCCCGCGGATTTTGTTAACTTCAAATGCAGAATCATACAGCATTTTCTTATTCTGGTCAAAAACTTTAATGGAGTTTTTTCCCTGTTTCAGATCTACGTGCACATACTGGCCTGCTGAAATAATGCCTTCAGAGCCGTTATTAATCTTATAATAGTATGTATTGGGTGTAGGGTTGTCTACCAGGAAATAATTTTTCTTTGCTAAAAAAAGGAAGTAGATCCCAAAGGCAGCGATAAACGCCACAACTGCAACAAGTAAGCCTTTTAAGGACGGATTATTTTTCATAGATTGTACAATACAAGTTTTGCAAATTTAATAATATTTTTAATTTTTCGTTATTAATATTAATTATTAACTTTGCGTCTTTAAAAAAAATCAAATAAACGAATGCCGAATACAATCATTATTGGTTCTGGATCCTATATTCCTAATAGAGTTATTGGTAGAGACTTTTTCATGAATTCTGAGTTCTACACAGAAGATGGCGTGAAAATCGAAAAGCCTGCTGAAGAAATTATTTCAAAATTCGTGGAAATTACAGAGATAGAGAACAGAAGGTTCATAGAAGAAGATCTTTCCAACTCGCAAATCGGTTACGAAGCTGCTAAAATTGCTATTGAAGATGCAAAAGTAGATGGAGAGGAACTGGATTATATTATTTACGCCAGTAATTTCGGAGAAGTTACGGTAGACGGATATGTAAACTTCATGCCCAATATGGCAGCGAGGGTAAAAAATAAGCTTGGAATCAAAAACAGAAAATGCATTACCTATGATATGATTTTCGGTTGCCCGGGCTGGGTAGAGGCCATGATTTTAGCCGATAACCTGATTAAAGCAAACGCAGCTAAAACAATCCTTGTGATTGGTGCTGAAACATTAAGCCGTGTTACGGATCCGCATGACAGAAACAGAATGATCTTTGCTGACGGTGCAGGCGCAGTTGTAGTAAAAGCTACCGACCAAGATAACGTAGGAATTATTGCCCACAATACAATCTGCGACAACGGTCCGGAATTGTGTTACCTGGAAAACGCTTCTTCTATCAACGCTGATGCCGATCAGAAACGTCTTTTCGTAAGAATGCAGGGAAGAAAAATCTATGAGTACGCCCTTAAAAATGTACCTGTAGCCATAAAAGAAACCATTGAAGATGCTGATCTTTCCATTCAGGATATTAATAAAATATTGATCCACCAGGCTAACGCTAAAATGGATTATGCAATGATTGAGAGACTTCACAGACTTTATGACGTGAAGGATTACGATCATTCGATCTCACCAATGACGATTCAGGAGTTTGGAAATTCTTCTGTAGCGACCATTCCTACCATGTTTGATTTAATAATTAAAGGAAAAATGGCAGGTCAATCGTTTAAAGATAAAGGTAACATTGTGATGACTTCGGTAGGTGCCGGAATGAACATCAATGCTATCGTTTATAGATTTCCTTAAAAATATTTTAATTAACAAAAAATATAAAAAGCACAGGGAAATATTCTTTGTGCTTTTTTTAAACTCAATTATGCAAAGAAATTTTTTAATCATTGCTGCAATCTTCTTATTTTTAGAAGTTTACATTTATCAGGCAGTAAGAACGTTAACAGATAATTTCTGGATAAGACTTGGTTATTGGATCGCGTCTTTAGCTGTTTATGGGATTTTCGCCTATGAAATCACTCATTATCAAAAATCAGACAGAAGTACGATGAGGGCGCAGATTATGATTTCGTTGTTTGTCGTATTTATTTTGCCTAAAATCTTCATCGTTTTATTTTTATTAATTGATGATATTTTCAGAACAGGAAGTTATTTAATTGGATTAACACGTCCGACAGAAAACTTTTTCCCTGAAAGAAGGAAATTTTTAAGCTTAATAGGATTAGGTTTAGGAGGAGTTCTTTCCGCCCTTTTCATCGACGGAATTACCTTTGGGAAATACCGCCACAAAGTGAGAAGAGTAAGAATAAACTTTTCCAATCTTCCAAAAAGCTTCAAAGGATATAAAATCGTACAGATTTCAGACGTTCACAGTGGAAGTTTCAGCGATCCGAGTAAGCTGGAACACGCAATTAACTTAATTAACGAACAAAATCCTGATCTTGTTTTATTCACAGGAGATATGGTGAATAATGTTGCTGATGAGTTTAAACCTTTCATCCCTTTATTTTCAAAAATTAAAGCGAAAGACGGAAAATTTGCCGTACTGGGAAATCATGATTACGGGGATTATGTAACCTGGACTTCATTAGATGCCAAAAAGAAAAACCTTGACACCCTTATCGAGTATGAAAAGCAGGCAGGTTTTGATATGCTGAGAAACGAAAACAGAATCATCGAAAAAAACGGAGAGAAATTATACATTCTTGGTGTTGAAAACTGGGGACTCAAGCCATTTCCTCAATTTGGAAAAATTGATGATGCACTCAAAGGTGTACCGGAATCTGCTCCAAAAATTTTAATGAGCCACGACCCCACCCATTTTGATTATGTGGTAAAACAACACCCTGCAAACATTCATCTGACGCTTTCCGGCCACACGCACGGAATGCAGTTCGGGTTAGATCTGAAAAACATAAAATGGTCTCCGGTTCAATACCGTTATCCAAAATGGGCGGACCTTTATGAAAGTGAAGGCAAAATGCTGTATGTAAACAGAGGTTTTGGAGTATTGGGATACCCGGGAAGAGTCGGTGTTTTACCGGAAATTACTCTTTTTGAATTGGCTTAATATTTTTCTCCCACGGATTTCACAGATTTACACAGATGTTTGTGTATATTTTTATAATTTGATAGGAACCTGTGGGAGAAGAAAATCTAAAAAATATAATCTTTCATACGGGAAGTAGCCATCTCCTTCTCGTTGATCCAAGAAAGGAGGGCATCTAATTTGTCCTCCATTTTTTTGCCTGAAAATAAGCTTCTGTAGAAAGGAATTTCAAACGGGTACTTTTTAAAATCAGTAAACTGCCACGAGTTCAGATAGATCAGAACGAAATCATCATTCTTCAATGTTTCAAACACCATATTCTTGTAGTATTTCATCGGCAGCACCTGAAATACAAAATCATTATATGGCAATTGGCTGTAAGGAGAAATACTTTCCGGAACAATACTCAATCCGTTTTCTTCGGTGATCTCTGTGTTTCTTTGTAAGCGTTTGAAGGGAAAAAGAATTTCCGCATTATCGATATTGGAAACATAATTGAATTCCAACATTTTCAAATCTTCCTGACGAAGCCGGACATCTTTCTGACGAATTCCCCTGACTTGTTTTTCTAAAAATTCTTCCGTCTTTTTTTTAGCTTCTTCAATTTCATCCAAGTTTGAATCTTTATTATAAAAAGCAATTTCATGCCCTTGGGATGAAATTGCTTTTATAAGATTCCGGAGTTTTTCAGTGAGTGAAATCTCAATAAAAAAGCTCGCTTTATTGTCATGAATATCTAAAGTTCTGAGAATAGCTTTTGTATTATCTTCTGTAATTTTCAGTCTTTCAGCATCAGAGATCTGAACACCATTTTTAGTATCAGCTTCAATATTTATTACATTAAAAGTGAACAATACCATATAAACTATTTTCTATATAAATTTTATAATCAACATTAAGTCAGATGTTAAAACTATTTTTATTTAAACTAAATCTTTAAATAATTAATTTTTACCTAATTTAACTTTCAAATTCTCAATCATGTCCTTAGACATTTCAGAAATTCCAAAATCGTATGTCAATCCCCAGTCTTTTTTAGCAATGGAATCATCAATGGATGACGGCCAAGAATCTGCAATAACCTGTCTGAAATCAGGTTTATAATCAATCGTAAAATCCGGGATTTCTTTCTTAATTTCTTCTGCTAATTCTTTTGGTGTGAAAGACATTCCACCTAAATTATAAGACGAACGGATCGTTAGACTTTCTTTTGGAGCTTCCATTAATTTCAATGTTGCATTGATGGCGTCATCCATATACAACATCGGCATTGCTGTATTTTCTGAAATGAAACTGGTATACTTTCCTTCTTCAACAGCTTCGTAAAAAATCTCTACAGCATAGTCGGTAGTTCCTCCACCCGCTGGAGTTTTCCATGAAATCAATCCGGGATATCTGATGCTTCGCACATCTACTCCATGCTTGTCAAAATAGTATTCGCACCATTTTTCACCGGCCATTTTAGAAATCCCATACACTGTAGTAGGATTTAAAACAACATCCTGAGCTACATTTTCTTTGGGAATTCCTTTTCCAAAAACTGCGATTGAACTTGGCCAGAAAATCTTTTTAAGCAAACCTTCTTTAGCCAATTCACAGAAATGAAGTAATGGTTCCAAATTTAATTTCCATGCGAAAATAGGCTGCTTTTCTGATGTTCCTGACAGAAGTGACGCCAGATGGTACACTGTTGTGATTTCATAGTCTTTGATGACTTGTTTTACCAATTGGGTATTGGTAACATCCATTCTTTCATAATATCCGGCAGACGTAATTCCTTTCTGCCATCTATCCAATCCTGAAGCGACTACATTTTCAGCGCCATGGATTTCAACAAGTCTGTTTGTAAGCTCTGTGCCGATCTGTCCCAGGGCACCCGTAATCAATATTTTTTCCGTATAGGATTCCATTTTTTACTTTTTTTAGAATTGTACAAAAGTAAAAAAATCATGCTAATCATAATAAAAAAAGACCATTGTTTTTAATGTTGAAAAGGAAATTAAATAAGACTCGTAAAAAAGAAATCTTTCCAATACATTCTCATCATTTATATTTTTATAAAAAATAACGTTCATCATAAAAGTCCTTCATTGTATCAACAAAAAGACTATTATATCGATAATATAATTATATAAATCCTTAAAAATCAAATAAAATACAACCTGGCTAAAAAAGTAAGAATGCACGTTTCATGGCAACAGCAATGGTTCTCATTAAAAAAATATATACTTTTGTTCTTTAAACTCAATGGTATGAAAAAGATTTTTATTGCGACCGTACTTTTAGCCGGAAATTTTTGTTGGGCTCAGTTCACTGATATCAACATCGTAAAGGAAGTTAAAGTAAAAAACAAAGGCGTTGTGGTATCTGCACATCCTTTGGCAAGTGAAGCAGGAGCAAAAGTATTAAAAATGGGCGGTAATGCCTATGATGCAATTATTGCCACACAATATGCCCTGGCAGTAGTGTATCCTCAGGCGGGAAATATAGGCGGAGGCGGCTTTTTGGTGGGAGTGAAAAATACCGGTGAGAAATTTACGCTGGATTACCGGGAAACGGCTCCTAAGAAAGCTTCCCGTGATATGTATATTGATAAAACAGGAAAAGCCAATACCGATTTATCTCAAAACGGAAGGTTAGCAGTAGGGATCCCAGGAAGTATTGCCGGTTTTTTTGCTACTCTGAAATATGGTAAGCTTCCTATGGATAAAATTATCCAGCCAGCAATTGATCTTGCTGAACAAGGCTTTGCTATTACAGAAAAAGAAGCTGATATGCTTAATACCCATAAAGAAAGCTTCCAGAAACATAATTCATCTTCTATCATTTTTGTGAAAAATACGCCCTGGAAAGCAGGTGATATTCTGGTTCAAAAAGAACTGGCAGAAACGCTGAAGCTTATTCAGAAATTGGGTACAAAAGGCTTTTATGAAGGAAAAACGGCTGCTCTTTTGGTAGCTGAAATGAAAAGAGGAAATGGGATCATTACCATTGAAGATTTAAAAAATTATAAAGTTGCCGAAAGAAAAGCACTAGAATTTGATTATAAAGGAAATAAGGTAGTTTCCATGCCGTTACCATCCAGTGGCGGAGTTCTTTTAGCTCAAATGCTTAGAATGGCGAGCTTTGAAAACCTTGAAAAATACCAGCAGAATTCTACTCCGGCTGTACAGATTATGGTGGAAGCAGAACGAAGAGCTTATGCTGACCGGGCAGAATATATGGGCGATCCGGATTTCATCACGGACAAAACCAATTATCTGATTTCTGATGAATATCTTAAAGGAAGATGGAAAAGTTTCAGCTTCAATAAAGCAACTCCCAGTGCGGAAGTAGGAAAAATCATTAATCAGCCTAAGGAATCCACTGAAACCACTCATATTTCCGTAATCGATAAGGAAGGAAACGCAGCATCGGTAACCACCACATTAAATGGATATTACGGAAGCAAAGTAATGGTTTCGGGAGCCGGATTCTTTTTAAATAATGAAATGGATGATTTCTCTATAAAACCCGGAGTTCCAAATATGTTTGGGGCTGTAGGCGGTGAAGCGAATTCAATTCAACCTAATAAAAGAATGCTTTCTTCAATGACCCCTACTATTTTACTAAAAGATGGAAAGCCCTTTATGGTAGTGGGAACTCCTGGTGGAACTACAATTCCTACTTCGGTATATCAGTCTATTGTAGACATTGTGGATTTTAAATTAAATGCCAATATTTCTGTGAATGCCCCTAAATTCCATCACCAGTGGCTTCCGGAAACCGTAACGGTAGAAAATAATTTCCCTGAAGCAACTATTGCAGAGCTTAAAACCAAAAATTATGTGGTTGAAAAGATCAAACTGATTGGAAAAACAGAAATGATCGTTATTGACAGTAATGGAAATATTCAGGCGGTTGCAGACGGAAGAGGTGATGATTCTGTTGCGGTTGAATGATAATTGGTTTGGTTGATGGTTGTTAGTGTTTGGTTTTAGTTTTTAGTGATCGGATGCAGATTCGTGTGGTGAAAAATAATGGTTTTTTCAAAATGCTGTGGATCAGTTGAGAATGTATTTTTATGATTTTCATCATGAATCCCGATAAAATTTTCTTATTTTTCGTCATTCAAAAATCAAAAATTATTGCATTTGAAAGCTAAGAAAATACACCACCAACTTTACTTCCAGGTTATTATCGCGATCATTGCCGGGGTTTGTCTAGGAAGATTTTATCCGGAATTAGGAGAAAAGATGAAACCACTGGGAGACGGCTTCATTAAATTGGTAAAAATGATCATAGCTCCGGTTATCTTCATTACCCTTACTCTGGGAATCGCCCATATGACGGATCTTAAAAAAGTAGGAAGAATTGCGGTAAAGGCCATGATCTACTTTTTTACTTTTTCTACATTAGCTTTGATCATAGGATTGGTTGTAGGAAATATTTTACAGCCGGGCTCCGGATTAAATATTGATCCTGCCACTCTTTCCGGTGATGTTTCCCAGTATCAGCAGAAAGCCCACGAATCTACACTTACAGGATTTATCATGAATATCATTCCTGAAACGTTATTCAGTCCGTTGATTGGTGAAAATATCCTTCAGGTGCTGCTTGTTTCGGTATTAATGGGAGTGGCTTTAGTGTTAACGAAAGAAAAAAGCAAAAGAGTAACGGAATTCCTCCAGGATCTGTCGACTCCTATATTAAAAATTGTCCACATGCTGATGAAAATGGCTCCTATTGGAGCTTTCGGAGCAATGGCTTTCACGATTGGAAAATACGGTCTGCATTCTGTTATCAACTTATTATTGTTAGTGGGCACATTCTATATTACCTCTGCCCTATTTGTGGTGCTGGTATTAGGTACTGTTGCCTGGTATAACGGATTTAATATTTTTAAGCTGATCTATTACCTTAAAGAAGAACTTTTACTTGTATTGGGAACAAGTTCTTCAGAATCTGCACTTCCGGGTGTGATGGAGAAGCTCGAAAAAGCCGGCTGCTCCAAAGCTATCGTAGGTTTGGTAGTACCCACCGGTTATTCTTTTAATCTGGACGGAACCAATATCTACATGACTCTGGCTTCTTTGTTTATAGCACAAGCTTTGAATATTCATCTTCCCATTGAAAAACAGATCATGCTTCTTCTGGTGGCCATGCTGAGTTCAAAAGGAGCTGCCGGAGTTACAGGTGCCGGATTCGTTACGCTCGCAGCGACACTGGCTGTTGTACCTGAAATTCCTATTGCCGGTATGACCTTGATCTTAGGAATTGATAAATTCATGAGTGAATGCCGTGCTTTGACGAATGTCATCGGAAATTCTGTAGCCACCATAGTGGTTGCTAACTGGGAAAAGCAACTGGATAAAGAGCAATTGCATTTTTGCCTGGATCATCCTCATGAAATTGAGAAAAAACTTGAGATGTAAAATAAACATCTGTAAACATAAACCCCGGTTTCAGCTAGCTGAAACCGGGGTTTATTATTTTAAAATTGTAAGCTATTATATAAGAATATTTAAGCTCGCAGGTGATACTTTTACGTGAATAGGTGATTTTATTTTATTAAACTCACCATCAAGATGCCAATTTTTGGTATTGACCTTAAATTCTATTTCTGAAACAGGAAGATACGTTACATAATCATCGTCTTTCAGTTTTTTGGTAAACATCCTGTAGGCAAAAAGAGCGGAATAGGATAATGGAAATTTTTTCACCAGTACCATATCTACCAGTCCATCACTTTTGCTTGCATTGGGTGCGATGTACGCATTGTTTCCAAATTGGCGGGTGTTTGCAATATTCAGCATAAGATATCTTCCATTGTACTTCTGATACTGTTCATCGGAAAATTTCACCTTTATAGGTTTGTAATTAAAGAAAGTTTTAAGGGAAACCTTAATATAATTTTTGAATCCACGGTCTGTTTTTTCAAATTCTTTGACCACTTTACCATCAAATCCTGTCCCTGAAACATTGATAGACAGCCTTCCATTGACTGTAAATGTATCAATCTTCCTTGATTTTTTAGCCGTCAGTTTTCCGAGTAGTTCGTCCAGATTTTTGCTAAACTTCGTTTCATTGGAAAATCCGTTTCCTGAGCCTGCCGGAAAAATTGCCAGGATTTTATCTGTACTTATGAGATTTTTTGCCACAGTAGAAATAGTTCCATCGCCTCCTATTGCTACAAAAATATCAATCTTGTCAAACTGTTTTTGGATAAAATCGTCTGTTCCCTGAATAGATTCTGAGATATAGTACAGGGGATCCTGAACCTTCTTTCTCAATTCATTGAGAAATGGCTGATAATTCTTTTTAGCTGAAAAAGGATTAATAATAAAAGCTACTTTTTCCATCACCGCAAAAATAGAAAATGCTTCTGTAATTGGAAAACAATAATTTACTTAATTTTCATTCTTTCTTTAAATTCCGGAGTTAAAGTACCTTTTAAATCCACCCAGGAAACAGGAATGATAATATCTCCTGCGGCAAAAGCTGTAATCTCGTATGGACTGTAATGAAAATACAGGTTTTTATCGTCAAAGTAAAAATTATTTGAAACAGGAATTACATCAACCAAAAGCATCTCTGAATTTTTCACTTCACCTTTTTCATCGGTAGTTCCACTTGGTACCGTATTAATATTCTTCATTAAAATAGGCTCAAGCTTACTTCTAGGAATGGTAGTGATGTCTTTAAGCTCCAATTTTCTATTATTTTTAAGATCAAAAACTCTTTCTGTATATCCATATTCATCATGAGCACCCCCGATATACGCATTTGAGGAATATTGTATATGCATATAACCATTGGTATTGGAAACCAGCTTCATATCAGAATCTGTATACCAGGTTTGGGCATTGGTGATATCAGAAATAAAGTCTTTAGTATCCTGCTCCGTGGAAGTGAAATATTGCTTCTTCTCATTTTCCAGATAAGCCTGCAAACCTTTTTTAGAAAAGTCTCTGCTTCCCTTATTATTCAAATAAATGCTGTCCAAAAGCTTTTGGTCTTTTAATCCAGGAAAAACAAGGAGCTTAGAGGTATATCTCAGACTTAAGAATTTACCTATTTTAATGGAATCATCTACTTTAACAGAGTCTACTTCAAATTTCTCAGGCTGTGCAATCTGCTCGGTTTGTGCAGTATTTGCAGATTTAGTATTTTCAGCTTTTTTACATGCTGAAAAAATAAAGAAGGAGGAAAGCGCCAGGATGGCAGTCGTATTTTTCATAATTACTATTTTTTATAAATATGCAAAAACCATTCAAAAGATGAATGGTTTTTAAAAATATTTTGTTTTAATGTAAATAAGGCTGTGCTTTATATCAAAAAGTTATTTTTTAATAAGGCTTATTACCTGGTTTTCATTTTTAGAAGCGGTTTCCCATATCTTTTTAAATGCGGGATAATATTCTTTAGGATAATCAGGGCTGGCGATTTTCGTTGTTGAAGTTACTTCCAGCTTATTTCCTTTTTGTTCTACCGCATAACTGTATTCTATCTCTTTATCTTCAGTTACAATTCTTTTATTTTTAGGCATTTCTTCTATGCTATAGCCTTCCGGAATCTCAAGAATTATCTTCTTTACTTTTGTATAAGGCGATAAAAAATCTATAGGATATTTTCTGGCTTCTGTCTGATCAAATTCGTTAGAATTTTTATTTAAAAATAGCATTGGATTGATGATCATTTTTTTTCCAATCTTATCAATCAGGTTGTCTGCAGAAAATTTCATTTTGCTTTCAAATTCACCATTTTCCAGAACTTTAGAATCAATCTCTGTAAAATCTATTGCGTAATTTTCTTTGTATTGCTTTTTATATTTTTCTGCATTTTCATCATAACTTTCTTTAGCAAACATGGCAAATGAACCGGTATCTTTATCGGTATACATTCCTGAAATACTTCCATCTTCATTTATTTTTGCCTCGGCAGTAAGATAAGTAAAGCTTGGTTTTGCATTAACCATCTGGATTTGTTTTACTTTGTCTTTGGACAATAGAATACCAAATTGGTTCCAGTCTCTGGGAGGAAGTTCATCTATAGAAGATTGTTTTGCAGTAGCATCATAAATATGGAAGCCGTCTTTTGTTTCTATAGCCGCCAACACGAAATTCATATTAGAAACGTTGGGTGATCCCAGATTGATCAACCCGTTTTCTACTGTAGAAATAATAAGAGGATCGGCTTTTAACCCAGCTTCACGAAGCATCATAACTAAAAGAAGATTGATTTCTGCAGCATTTCCTGTTTTAGTTTCAATCAATTTTTTAATTCCATCTTCTGTATAAATACCTTTATCCTTGTTCCATGTAAAATTTTTCTGGACATATTTAAGAATGAGATCAGCTTTATCTGTATCATTTTTTAGGTCTGAGATCCCAGCTGGCAAGATTTCACGTGCAATTTTAGATCTTTTCAATTCACCTCCAAAGTCTTCATCCTCATACAGCCTTTTCATCACCTGCTCCCAAGAGGATGAGTAAAGCTTAATTTCCTTAAAATTTGTGGAATGAAGTTCAGCACTTATCTTTGTTCTGTAGTTTCTATCATTTCGTACAAATTTTTCAGTTTTATATCCTTTTAGGTTTTCATATCCAAATCGATACGTTCTATAGCTAGTCCCATATAAATTTGTCTCTTCTACCATCCTATATTTAGGAGAAAGAGATCCTGTATAATTTACATTATAGGCGATATAAGAGGGAGTATCTAAAATATACTCGGTATACAAAGCTGGTGTATCAGATTCTATAACTATTTCTGGAATTGAAAACAGAAAGGGAGATACAACTTCATATTGATATTCCAGAATAGAACCGTCTTTTACATTAGGATAGGCAAATTTAGTAACGGTTACGTATTTACTTTCTTTGCTTTTGTATTTTGAGCTTTTTTCGACTTTAACAGGATTTGCTATACCATTTTCCAGATTATAAGTCAGTGCTTTTATTTTATTTAATGTTTCATGATTGTTTCCACTCTGATATAAAGGGATCTCGAGATTCAACCAATCTTCAGCTTTATCTTTGTTATAAATCTTTACTCTGTAAAAATATGTTTTATACAGGTTCCCTGTTGTAGCATCAATCATAAAATGAACCGATCTGTACAGAATTTCAGCGGGTGTATTCTCATCTAGAACAGATTTCTGTTTTGATAAATCGGTGTCGTTGAATTTGGGAGGATTCAGAAATTCCTGTTTCTGGGCATGTACTAAGACCAGACTTGCAGATCCCAAAAGGAGTAATAGTATTTTTTTCATCGTTATATTTTTGTAATTAAAATTTTGGAATTATCAATATTAATGGTCTTTTTTCTAAAGCTTACATAATCATTGTACTTTTCTTTCGGGTATAATCCTTTATTAACGTGGATTTTTCTAAGCACTTTGATCTGTTTTTCATTTTTAATAAAATGTAAAGTGTAGCTCCCGAATTCAGAATTAACAGTAACATCGTCAGGAACCTCGTCAATTTTGTAATTCTGCGGAATGGTAAAATTAATTTCAAATTCGTCTTCAAATGATTGTCCTATTTCGAAAGGCAGCTTTCTATTTTCATTTGTTTTATAAATAGGATTTGAATAGATAGGAACTGCTCTAAAAATAAGGCTGTTTCCTGTGTTTTTAGAAAAGTTATTGGCTTTAAAATCTACATCATAAACAGTCTGCGCCTGATCTCTGTCATTGATGAAATTTTTCATTTCAATCTTCTCACAGTTCAAAACATCTAACTGACTTTTTAGAGCTTCATTTCTTTCCTTAGCGGTTAAATTAGTTAACCCTAAACTATAATCATATTGACTTCCAGTATAGGAAAAATGACCTTCACCAGTTATACTATTATCTTCATTAACTTTTACTTTAAGTAGTTGTCTTTCTTTATTTTGCTCTGCCGAATATACCGGGGTATTAATAATATCAATCCCATTCTGTTTAATAGAAAGTACATTTCTGTCTGTCGTTGTATAATTTAAGTGATTAAATGCTACCTGTTGGGAGGTATTTTCAAGCCAGATATTTGCTTTTTCAGCAGGCACCATTAAAATAACATGATTCCCACCCATCTTTGGAAATTCCGGATCAAAAGAAATTTGCGACGGGCTGGAGTTAATCACACAGTAATAAGAAGGTATTCCCGCTTCATCCAACAGTGTTTTCATATAATTGGTAAGCCCTTTACAATCCCCATAGCCTTTTCTCTGAACTTCGTCAGGCAGCATCGGCTGCCAGCCTCCAATTCCTAAGGCTACAAAAATATATCTGGTTTTTGTCTGCATATACTGATATACCTTTTTTACCTTTTCTTCGGTCGTTCCCTGAAGATTAAGAGCAGCCACTTCTGCTTTTATAGCAGGTGTTGATAAAGAAACCGGCTGTAAAATACTTTTGTAATACCATGAACCGAAATCTGACCAGTTATTGATACTTCCTTCTTTCCCTTCAAGGTTGAACTGCGTCAGAGCAAAACTTACTTTAGGTAATATTTTGACAGGCTGCGGCAATAACTGAAGGTCTTCAATAGCAGGAATATTTTTATATGCATATGTTTTATCTAAAGCCCCACCACTTTCTGTTACTGACGCATATTCATATTTTGACGGGTATGTTTTTGTTTTAAGATTGATTCCCGATGTATTAATGATTTTAAACTGAGCTTCCTCTAAGGATACATTTGTAGAAGTAAACGGAACAAAATCAGGAATAAAGATGGTATTTTTATTCGTAATCTGATAAGAAAAATCGACTGTATACGGATATTGGGCCGGAGTAAATGATAAAGCTAATATCCGATTATCTGAATAAAAAGCTCCCTGGGGATTATTCGCAAAATCTGCCAGGTCTGATTTAGAAAAAGATTTCACCTTTTTACCAGACTCATCATAGATTGTAATTTTAACATCAGATATATTGTCTCCTTTTTCATAAGGAATATAGACCGCAGCTTTTGACACGCCATCTTTATTAAGAACTGTCGTTACGGTATTGTACTGATATTTTATTTCATCAATTTTATTAATTTGTACGGTCGTAAAATCCCTTCGGATAACAGCATCAGCGTTTTTCTTTAAATTTTCAGGAATAGCAGCAGCCGGGAAGGTCTGTGCGTAGTATATCGAAGCTATGGAGAAAGCTCCAATACAAAGTATTTTCATCATAGTTATTTAAAATTAGGCAAAAATAGTAAAATCTTAACAAATGTTAAAATTATTTTTTTTGCACAAAAAAAGGCTTCATTGCTGAAGCCTTTATGTATTTATTCCCAGATTAATTATGCATCAATCTTAGCATATTTAGCATTTTTCTCGATAAATTCTCTTCTTGGCGGAACTTCATCTCCCATTAGCATAGAGAAAACACTGTCGGCTTCTACCGCATTGTCAATGGTTACCTGCTTTAGAATTCTATGTTCAGGGTTTAGAGTTGTTTCCCAAAGCTGTTCAGGGTTCATTTCCCCAAGACCTTTATAACGCTGTACCTCAACACCTTTACCATCAGGAGATAATTCCAGAGTAAACTGCTCACGTTCTTTTTCGTTATAGGCATATACTTTTTTGTTACCTTTCTTTAATAGGTATAAAGGAGGTTGTGCAATATAAATATATCCGTTTTCAATAAGCTCTTTCATAAATCTAAAGAAGAACGTAAGAATCAATGTAGAAATGTGAGATCCATCGATATCAGCATCGGTCATGATAACCACTTTGTGATATCTTAGTTTAGCCATATTCAATGCTTTGCTGTCTTCTTCTGTTCCTACAGAAACACCAAGAGCAGTATAAATATTTTTGATCTCTTCGTTATCATACACTTTATGAAGCATAGACTTTTCAACATTCAAAATCTTACCTCTCAAAGGAAGAATTGCCTGGAAATGTCTGTCTCTACCCTGCTTTGCTGTTCCACCTGCGGAATCTCCCTCCACAAGGAACAATTCAGATTCTTCAGGACTTTTTGATGAACAGTCAGATAATTTTCCAGGAAGTCCGGAACCACCCATTGGTGATTTTCTCTGAACCATTTCACGAGCCTTCTTCGCTGCCTGTCTTGCTTTTGCTGCTAAAACTACTTTTTGAACAATAATTTTTGCTTCATTAGGATTTTCTTCCAAAAAGTTGGTAAGCATTTCTCCTACAATTTTGTCAACAGCTCCCGAAACTTCAGAGTTTCCTAGTTTCGTTTTCGTCTGACCTTCAAACTGAGGTTCCATTACTTTTACAGAAATCACCGCTGTTAATCCTTCACGGAAGTCATCACCAGTAATTTCCACCTTCTCTTTCTGGGGAATCCCTAAATCATCTGCATATTTCTTCAAGGTTCTCGTCAAAGCACGTCTGAAACCTGCTAAGTGAGTTCCTCCTTCATGAGTATTGATATTGTTTACATAAGAGTGAAGATTTTCACTGAATGAAGTATTATAACGCATGGCAACTTCTACAGGAATATCATCTCTTTCTGCTTCCATGAAGATCACATTCTCCATGATAGACTCTCTGTTTCCATCGATATATTCAACGAACTCTTTTAATCCTCCTTCAGAATGGAAAACTTCCGCAGGAAATGATCCGTCTTCGTTAGGGTTTCTCTCATCAACAAGGGTTATTGTAATTCCTTTATTAAGGAAAGCCAGTTCACGTAATCTTGTTGCAAGAGTATCATAATTGTAAACTGTTTCCTGAAAGATTGTACTGTCCGGCTGGAAGAAAACTTCTGTTCCTCTTTCGTCGGTAGTTCCTATTTCAGCAACATCTGCAAGTGCTTTTCCTTCTGAATATTTTTGTTGATATAATTTACCGTTAAGGCTTACTGTAGCCACCAATAGAGTGGAAAGTGCATTCACACACGATACCCCAACTCCGTGAAGACCTCCGGATACTTTGTAAGAATCTTTATCAAATTTTCCTCCCGCTCCAATTTTGGTCATTACAACCTCTAAAGCGGATTTTTGTTCTTTTTCGTGAAAATCTACAGGAATCCCTCTACCGTTATCTTTTACAGAAATACTTTCTCCTTCATGGATAGTTACCAAAATGGTATCGCAATACCCTGCCAAAGCCTCATCAATAGAGTTATCTACTACCTCATAAACCAAATGATGAAGACCTCTTACTCCTACATCACCAATGTACATAGATGGTCTTAATCGAACGTGTTCCATGCCTTCTAATGCCTGGATACTACTAGCTGTATATTGTTTTTGACTCATATAAAATTAATAAATTTGCCTAATGCAAAGACCTACAAATATCGTGATTTTTTTCGACTTATGAAAGTTAAAATGTGTCAAAAAAGTATTGTTTTAAATATAAAAAAACAGACTTTGGCCAGTATGATTATTGATGGTTCTTTTACCAACGAACTTTATACTTTTCAGAATCAATTTTTTATCACTTTAAAAGATAATCTTATCCTTTATTTCTTTTCAATCAATTTTTCGAATCTTCACAGCATACTATCTTTTCATTTAAATTGCAAAGTTCATAAGACACTATAAAAGAATCTGATCTCCGGTACAAAGCAACAAGTTTAACGCGCAAAAGCATCTAAATTATCATCTATTTCCCAAACAGCAACTGTATTAAATCATATTATACATCCGTATTTTATATGTAAATTTATGTACCCAAAAATTGATATTATGGATGATTTCATTGCAGCGCGTGCGCAGATGGCTATATCTCTTGGCTTCCACATTATTTTCGCCTGCGTAGGAATGGTGATGCCCTTCTTAATGGCTTTTGCCCACTGGAAATACCTTAAAACCAATAACGAAGTATATAAAGGCCTTACAAAAGCCTGGAGCAAAGGTGTAGCCATCCTTTTTGCTACCGGAGCCGTTTCAGGCACCATGCTTTCCTTTGAACTTGGACTTCTCTGGCCGGGATTTATGAAACATGCTGGACCTATTTTCGGAATGCCATTCTCTTTAGAAGGTACGGCTTTCTTTATTGAAGCCATTGCAATAGGTTTTTTCCTGTATGGCTGGGATAAATTTAACAAATGGTTTCATTGGTTCTGTGGATTTCTTGTAGGATTAAGCGGACTGGCTTCAGGAATTTTGGTGGTTGCTGCCAACGCATGGATGAATTCACCTTCAGGGTTTGATTATATTAATGGACAATACGTCAATATAGATCCTATTAAGGCTATGTTTAATGAAGCCTGGTTTCCACAGGCGCTCCATATGACTGTTGCTGCATTTTGTGCTACAGGATTTGTAGTAGCCGGAGTTCACGCCTATTTAATAATGCGTAGAAAGAATGTGGAATTCCATACTAAAGCTTTTAAAATAGCAGCAGGCTTTGCATTGATTGGTGCATTCGGAGCGCCCTTAAGCGGAGATGTAGCCGCTAAATCTGTTGCAAAAAGACAACCTATTAAACTTGCTGCGATGGAAGCCCATTTTGAAACTGAAAAAGGTGCTCCTTTTATTCTTGGTGGTATTCCTGATGAATCAAAAGGAGAGGTAAAATATGCGGTTAAGATTCCAAAAGTATTAAGCTTCTTGGTAAGTAATGATTTCAATGCTGAAGTAAAAGGTCTGAATGACTTCCCAAGAGATGAATGGCCTCCTGTTGCCGTAGTACACTATTCTTTTCAAATTATGATCTTCTTTGGTGTTGTGATGATATGCATCGGAAGTGTTTATTTATATGCTTTTTTCTTCAGGAAAGAATGGCTTTCTAAAAACTGGCTTCTAAAAACATTTTTTTTCGCGACTCCTTTTGGATATATTGCACTGGAAGCAGGCTGGACGGTAACGGAAGTCGGACGACAGCCCTGGATTATTTACGGTGTCATGAGGACTATAGATGCAGTTACCCCGATGCCGGGAATTCAGTATTCCTTCTACTTTTTCACAGCTATATTTGTTTCTTTATCATTGATCATTATTTTCCTTTTGAGAAGACAGATCAAGATGGTCCCAAAACTTTACGACCCTACCGATATTCAGTTTAAAACTAAAAACAAAGAATTATGATTTACGTTGTTATAGGCTTTCTTTGGCTTTCCATGTGTCTTTATCTTATTTTAGGCGGAGCTGATTTCGGAGCGGGAATTGTTGAACTTTTTACTTCTAAAAAGGCGCGTCCCAAAACAAAAGAAATTATGTATGAATCTATTGCACCCGTTTGGGAAGCGAATCATATGTGGCTGATTATTGCCATTGTTATTCTTTTTGTAGGATTTCCGGAAATTTACACGACAATGTCGACCTATCTTCATATTCCTCTAGTTCTGATGCTTTTGGGAATCATCGCAAGAGGAACCGCTTTTACTTTCAGGCATTACGACGCCGTGAAAGACGAATGGCAGATTTTATATACCCAAATCTTTTACTACGCAAGTCTGTTAACGCCTTTTTTCTTAGGGCTCATTGCTGCAGCTACTGTTTCTCAGTCTATCAACCCGGATGCTAAAACATTTTTAGACCTGTATATTTTCAGCTGGCTGAATTGGTTTGGTGTTGCCGTAGGCTTATTTACAGTTGCCCTTTGTGCTTATCTGGCATCAATTTTTTCATTAAGAGAAACCCGCGATAAGCTAGATCTAACCTTAATGATCAAAAAATCTAAACAGACCATGATCTTCGTAGTCTTAACAGGAGTATTGGTATTTTTAACAGCGTATTTATCTGGTATTCCTTTGGTAACTTGGGTCTTTTCAAAACCATTGGGTATTATGGCTATTTCTTTTGCTACGGTTGCTTTAGGATTAATTTTCCGTGCAATGAAAAACCGAAAATTACTCCCGGTACGTGCACTGGCAGGCTTCCAGGTGATTATGATATTAGTCGCTGCAACCTATCAGCACAATCCGGATATCATCCTATTAGGAAACGGACAGCACCTTTCATTGCTGGAACACATTGCTGCCCCGAAAACAATTTCAGCACTCGGTTGGGCTTTGATGCTGGGATCGCTGTTTATATTGCCTTTTCTCTTTTACCTGATGTTTTCTTTCAGTAAATTAAAAAAATAATAATAAATAATTTTTAAAGTTTCATAACTTCTAAATAAAAGAAACTGATGTAGAATTCTACATCAGTTTCTTTTTAAGATTAAATATTATAATTGTTAGCCAATGATATCAAGTCTACAAATTAATCTTTAATGAACTTTGTCTGATAGCTTTTTTTGTTTGTCTTTATTAGCAACAGATAAGTTCCTTTTGTAAGATTGGCTACGTTATTTTTCAAAACAAATGTTTTTACTATTGATCTTCCCACCATATCAAAAATTTCTACTGACTCCAACTTTTCATTATTATATAATTGTATATTGAATTCATCCTGAACCGGATTAGGATAAATAGATAATTTCCCTGCTTTATCTATTTCTGATGTACTTAGCACTGCGGTTCTAATATACCTTGACAAATATGTTTTATATGATCCCATTGTATATCGATATTTATTTATAATCAGAAACTTATTTCCTGGTACTATTTTAGCATCAATTATAAATCCGGTATTATCTTTCGTATAGTAGAAAGAATTATTATTAAAAGTATAATCTTCAGCACCATTAGACTTTAGTCTCATAATAATTTTCATATCAGGATAATTTCCAGGACTACCATCAATCATTTTTCCTCCAAAAAAAACGATGTTTCCATCTGAATCAAAATCAGCAGTATAAAAACTTGGCTTTATAAATTCTGTTATAGTTTTTACTCCATTTATTCCAAAATTAGTATCGATTAACCCATTAGAAGTATACTTCTTAATTGTCATTGTAGATGAAACGCTATCAATAGAAAAAGTAATAATTTCGTCAGTATTTTTATTCAAATAGAATGTTCCTAAAAGCGCAGTTGGATTACCATATGTTGTATCTATGTTACCATTAAAATCAAGTCTGGAGCTTCCAGCAACATTACCTATGTATAAATAATTATTAGAGAGTCTTATAATTGAAGTAGCAGTATTAAAGTTAAAATTGTTATCAGTTTGCCCATTAGACAGCAGTTTCTTTATTTTACCTGATAAATCTTGAAGATACAAATTTGAATTATTATCAATAAATGCTTTTTCAATTGGATAATTTATTGTCACAGTACCATTAATACCGTAAGACAAGTCCAAAACTCCATTTGAATCATATTTATTTATAGTACGACCTAGATTTGGGGACGATAGATTCCAAAATATATAAATATTTTGATCATTAGCAACAAGAGTTTTTCCAGGTTCAAAATTGGCCACCGGAATCGGAATGGATCCATTAACTCCAAAACTCAAGTCATAGCTTCCGTCCTGAGTTTTTTTTTTCAGATTTAACCCTCCAGTTGACAATAGAGTATTTCCATTTGGTGTAAATAGATATGGAAATGTCTCCCAACCAGTAGGGCCTCCAATATAATTTGGATCAGAAGTTACATAAAATTGACTTTTAATACTAATTACTAAAAGGAAAATAAAAAGATAAAGTAGTTTCATAAAGTTTGTTTTTTATCCTCTCTAGAAAATTTGCATAAATATAGTATTTCTTTTCAAAACATTATGGTAGTTTTATCATAAAACGATCTCTAACCCAATTTCCCCCTTAACGACTTTTCTTTATTTCACATTAAATTTCATTTCCACACTAATAAAAACTGTTTAAAACAACTAATTATCCAATTAAAAAAAAATATCAATGAGTAATCTATATTTTTAACTTTTTTTATTTTCTAAAAGTTTAATTTTAGTCGATTTTTTAGAAATTGCTGCATTGGACGTTTGGTTATTATGTGAGTTATCCCCACTCAATATTATAAACAATTGATAATTCTATCATTTATATGAAATACATCAGTATTGGCTTCTATAAAACTCATTACTTGTAAATTAGAATATAACGTTAGGAAATTTATGTATTGATATACTAAAATGCTAATAGATAAATATTTCTTATTAAAGCTTATATTTTTATTAAAGATCATTCTAAGTTAATCCTCAAATATCTAGACAAAAAAAGCGAACATTAAGTTCGCTTTTTTTGTCTAGATATTTTTTATTTTATGTTAGCTTAATCATAAGAATATCATCAATCTTCTCCACTTTCACCAAATTATTCTTAGTTAAAGTTTTAGAAGCTTTATCCCATTTCTTTCCTGAAAGTTTACTCGCTGTTTTAACGTCATTTAAAGAAAGCTGCTCACCTGATTTTAAAATGTCAAGGATTGCTTTTTCATCCTCTCCCAATTCGATTTGAGCCACTGCTTTTTCCGGTCTCATCTGAGGGAAGAATAATACTTCCTGGATGGATGCATTATTGGTAAGGAACATAATTAATCTGTCCATTCCAATTCCTAATCCTGATGTTGGCGGCATTCCGTACTCCAACGCTCTAAGGAAATCTTCATCGATAAACTGTCCTGCTTCATCATCTCCTTTTTCAGCCAGTTTCAACTGCTCCTCAAAACGCTCTCTCTGATCGATCGGATCATTAAGCTCTGAATACGCATTTGCGATTTCTTTTCCACAAACCATTAATTCAAAACGCTCAGTAAGCCCCTCTTTGCTTCTATGTTTTTTAGTTAAAGGTGACATTTCGATCGGATAATCCGTAATGAAAGTCGGTTGAATGAAGTTTCCTTCACATTTTTCACCGAAGATCTCATCTATCAGTTTTCCTTTACCCATGGTTTCATTCACTTCAATTCCGATTGACTTGGCAAAATCAAACAATTCCTGTTCAGTTTTTCCAGTGATATCAAAACCTGTAAATTTCTGGATAGCTTCTGTCATAGAAACTCTTGGATATGGTGCTTTCCAGCTGATCTGATGTTCCCCGAAAGTAGATTCAGCATTTCCGTTCACCTGAGTTGCACAGAATTCCAATAACTTTTCAGTAAAATCCATCATCCAGTTGTAGTCTTTATAAGCCACATAAATTTCCATGGCGGTAAATTCCGGGTTATGGGTTCTGTCCATTCCTTCATTTCTGAAATTTTTAGAGAACTCATATACTCCGTCAAAACCTCCTACGATCAATCTTTTCAGATATAATTCGTTGGCAATTCTTAAATATAATGGAATATCCAACGCATTATGATGCGTTATAAATGGTCTTGCCGCTGCTCCTCCTGGAATTGACTGTAGAATAGGTGTTTCCACCTCAAAATACCCTGCAGTATTAAAGAAAGTTCTCATCGCGTTGAACAATTTTGTTCTTTTCACGAAAATTTCTTTGATATGAGGGTTTACCGTTAAATCTACATAACGCTGTCTGTATCTTAGTTCAGCATCGTTAAAGGCATCATGCACTACTCCATTTTCATCCGTCTTTGCCTGAGGAAGGGGACGTAATGCTTTTGTAAGCAGGGTGAAATTTTTAACCAACACTGTTTTTTCTCCAACTTGTGTTGTGAATAAATCCCCTTCAATTCCAATAATATCTCCGATATCTAAAAGATGCTTATACACCTCATTGTATAACGTTTTATCTTCTCCTGTACAGATCTCATCTCTGTTGAAATATACCTGAATTTTACCTGTAGAATCCTGCAATTCAGCAAAAGAAGCCTTCCCTTGAATTCTACGGGACATCAATCTACCAGCGATCTTCACCTGTTTATTTTCAGAGAAATCCTGTTTTATAGACTCAGTAGTGTCTGTGATTGTATACTCATCCGCAGGGAATGCATTTATTCCCATTTCTCCAAGCTTGGTCAGCTTTTCTCGTCTAATGATTTCTTGTTCTGATAATTGCATTGTATCTATTTAAAATAACGTGCAAAATTAGTGATTTTTGAATTGATGGTCAATGCCTTTTCTCAGAAATTTATTAAATGTAGGAAAGGGATGTTAATTGTGAAGGCTCAATTGGCTTCGTCGTTAAATTTCCAACCCGGATTATTTCGGATTATTAACAGTTTAAATGTGAAATGTGAAATATCAATTGTGAATTTGTTTACTCTGATATTGATTGACCACTGACTTGTAAAGCAAAATTAACCATTCACTTTACATCACAATCTTCCGATCTTGCTGAGGAATAAACGTCCAGGCTAATATTCTGCTTATTTTTTGACCCTGGGCCATATCAATTGTTTTGAATTCTATTGCTTTAATTTTCTTTAAAAGTGAGGTCAGTGGGTGCAGATTATCTTTTTTAGAAACTAAACACGTAAACCAAAGTACCTGTGATGAATACAAAGCACTTTCATGAATCATTCTTGTGATAAAGGCCAATTCACCTCCTTCACACCATAATTCGGATTGCTGACCACCAAAATTAAGATGAGCTTTCTGAGTCTTTGATTTGTTAAGATTCTTTGTTTTTCTAATATTCCCTTTTATCGCAGACTCTTCAGAATCATGAAAAGGTGGATTGCACATTGAAAACGTGAACCGATCTTTATCGCCAATAATATTTTTAAATATATGAGCCGGATCAGGCTGTTGCTTTAATTGAATACTCGAAGATAAATTCGGATTATGCTGTAAAATCTGTCTTGCATTATCCAGAGAATCCCGGTTGATATCCGTTCCCAGCATAGTCCATCCATAGGATTGGTGAGCAATTAAAGGATACACAAGATTAGCTCCTACTCCAATATCCAACCCTATTACAGAAGCTCCTGTCGGGATCTCTTTATTATGTTCAGCCAGTAAATCGGCAATATAATGTATGTAATCTGCCCGTCCCGGAATGGGAGGACAAAGATTAGCATCAGGAATATCCCAGTTTTGCACATTATAAAAATGCAGCAACAGGGCTTTATTAAGCAGTTTTACAGCCTTTGGAAGGCTGAAATTAATCGTTGCCGTTTGATAGGCATTCACAAATACATACTGCTTCAGTTCCGGCACACAAGAAATAAGCTGATCAAAATCATACGGATTACGATGCAGATTTCTTGTGTGCAGACTGGACTTTTCGATAGCCATATTTTACTTTTTCTGACTTAAAATATAGGCTACCATTTTTTTTGCATCTTCTTGAGATACCTGAGGATGGGCGGCCATAGGAACACTTCCCCAAACTCCACTTCCGCCTTCTATAATTTTGGAAGCCAGCAGGTCAATATCCTTTTCCGAATATTTTTCTGCAATTTCCTTATAAGAAGGTCCTATCATTCTCTCGTTAGCAGAGTGGCATCCTGAACAGTCTAATGTTCCGATAATCTGATCACCTGAAAGGTTTGATGACGCAGGTTTTGAAACAGATTGCGTTTCAGAAGATGTGGATTCTACTGCCGTATTTTCTTTTTTAGAACAGGAAAAGATCAAAAGACCTAACGCTCCTGCCAAAAGGAATTTTTTCATTATTTTTTTGCTGTAGAATCTGTTTTAGCAGCTTCAGGAGCAGGGGTTACAGGAGTCGCAGCTACCGGTGCTGCAGGTTTTGCTGAAGAATCTGCTACAGTAGGTGCTGCTGGCTCTTCAAGCATGGTGTTGCTGTCTTGCAATGTATGATCTGGCTTTTTAGAACAGTTTACAACGAATAAACTTCCGATAAATGCAATTGCTAATACTTTTTTCATTATTTTTTCTATAAAATTTAAGCAAAAATATAAAAAATAAATGGTTGAAATGATGACATCTGACCACTTTACCTATATTTTCAGAAAATTTTAAGGTTATTGTTTATTATGAATAAAGAAAATTTTAAATTTAAACGATGATAACTCTTTCTAAAATACTGTTTTTCACCAGCCATCACGGTTTTTATACAACGATTATTCTTTTTGTATTTTTTGGTATGCTTTCTAAGGCAATGAGAAAGGCATGGTTACTTATTCCTATTATTCCGCTGGCCATTCTGAACGGATTGGCAGGAGAATTTTTAAACGCATGGTTCCTGAACACATATGGAGTTGAGAGTACAGCAGTTATAACGTCTGATACTGAAACAAATTCGACCCTGAATGAGCAGTACATCCATGATTATGAAGCTATCGTCAAGAAACAGGATGGGAAATATGTCGACACCTTTTTTTCAACTACAACAGCGGCCATCTACCCTATCGAAAATGCCATCAGAATTCCGCAGGTTGAAAAAGCGTTTCCGGTGAAGTACATTCCGGGATATGAGAAAAACATTGTGATTCTTTACTACCAGTCTGAAGAAGGAAAAGTGCTGCTGGAATACGAAAAAAAGGGACCTGTAGAATCTGCAAGAATTAAATATGAGACAGACAAAACAAATAAAAAATTCATTAAGGAATATATTGAAGCTTTAGAGGAATACAACAAGTTCAATGAGAAGGCAGAAAATAAAATAAAAATTGAAGAATTAAGAAAAGAATTGACACAGCTGAAATAATGATTCCGGCTTTAAGTTTTTTTAAGTTGTATTTTTATTTGTTTTTATCATAAAAATTTTTCTACATTTGTCACATGTTTACAATGAGCAACAATACATGGTGGTGGCTTTCAAACTCTTCGTCGGGTCTGGAGTTATTGTCACGTTGCTAATTTTGCAATACAAATAATTAACAATAATATATAAAGGCTTTGACGGATACCGTCGGAGCCTTTTTCATTATGTCCTATCAACAAAAAATAAACAGCAAATGCTTAATCAGAAAATAAAAATAAAAACAGTATCAAAGAAGACATTGGGAGATCTGCAGACTCCAATGAATATTTACCTTCAGATCCGCGATAAATTCAGAGATACGATTCTTTTGGAGAGCTCGGATTCTAAAAATATTGATAACAATTTTTCTTTCATTGCAATCAATGCTGTGGCAGGAATTGAAATTAAAAACCTTAAAGAGTTTGAAATAAAACTACCCAATTCTGAACCGGTTAAACAGTTTATCATTGATAATACCATTACAGATGTATTTGCAGAGTTCAGCAATATGTTTGAGTGCGAAAAGACCAATGATTCCATTGAAGAAACTGCCCAAAGCCTTTTCGGATATACCAGCTTTGAAGCAGTACAGTTCTTTGAAAATGTTACATTAAAAGCACAGAGCCCGGAAGTAGAGATCCCTATTCTTCGATACAGATTATACCAATACGTTATTGCCATTAATCATTATAATGACGAGATGCACATCATCGAGAACCAGATGGAAGGGGTGAAATCCGATCTTCATCTTTTGGAAAATTTAATTAAAAATAAAAATTCGGTGATCTACCCTTTTGAAAAAACGGGTGATGAAACCTCTAATATTACTGATGAAGAGTATATTGAACTGGTAAAAACCGCTCAGAAGCACTGTATGCGAGGGGATGTTTTCCAACTGGTGCTGAGCAGAAGGTTTGAACAAAAGTTCCAGGGTGATGAATTCAATGTTTACCGTGCTTTGCGAAACATCAACCCTTCTCCTTATCTTTTCTTTTTTGATTATGGAAATTACAAATTATTCGGTTCTAGTCCCGAAAGCCAGTTAATCATTAAAAACAACCAGGCTATTATCCATCCTATTGCGGGAACATTTAAAAGAACGGGACATCTGGAAACTGATCTTGAGGCTGCAGAAGCTTTAAAACACGATCCTAAAGAAAATGCAGAACACACCATGCTGGTAGATCTGGCAAGAAATGACCTTGGAAAACTCGGAAAAAATGTTACGGTTACAAAACTGAAAGAGATTCAGCTTTTCTCTCACGTCATCCATATGGTAAGTGAAGTAACGGCCGATCTTCCGGAAGATATTAATCCTTTAGAAATGGTTTCAGCGACTTTCCCTCAGGGAACGTTAAGCGGAGCGCCGAAACATAAAGCCCTTCAGCTGATTAACCAATACGAGAAAGATTCCCGTGGGTATTATGGCGGATGTATCGGGATGATAGGACTGAACGGCACCTGCAACCAGGCTATTATGATCAGGACTTTTTTAAGTAAAAACAACACTCTGTATTATCAGGCTGGTGCAGGAATAGTCGCCAAATCAAATCCGGAAAGTGAATTGCAGGAAGTGAATAACAAACTCAACGCGCTTAAGAAAGCCGTAGAAAAAGCAGAAAAAATAGGATACTAATACACAAAGCAGCAAGAAATGAAAAATACGATAGAACCATCAGCATCCAAAGTCTTAGTTTTCGACAATTATGACAGTTTTACCTACAACCTTGTTCAGATCATTGAAAGAATTCTGAATCAAAAAGTAGATGTCGTAAGAAATGATAAAATTACTCTGGAAGAAGTTGATCAATACGACAAAATAATACTGTCTCCAGGCCCCGGAATTCCTGAGGAAGCTGGAATATTATTAGATCTTATCAAAAAATATGCACCTACCAAAAGTATATTGGGTGTATGTCTGGGACAACAGGCAATTGCTGAAGCTTTTGGAGGAAGTCTGATCAATCTTTCCGAGATCTTCCATGGAGTGGCTACCTCAACTGAACTGGTAAAAGACGACACTAAGCTTTTTAAAAATTTGTCAAGTGGCTTCGAAGCCGGCAGATATCATAGCTGGGCGGTCAACCGTGAGGATTTCCCTACAGAACTGGAAATTACCGCTGTTGACAAAGACGGAATGATCATGGCTCTGCAGCATAAAACTTATGACGTACATGGCGTTCAGTTCCACCCCGAAAGTATTTTGACTCCCGAAGGAGAAGTGATTATTAGAAATTTCCTTTTACATTAAATTCCAACCTCATGCAAACACCCTCAACCACCATAAAAACTCCTCAAATGAAAGAAATCCTGGAATACCTGTTTAATCATCATACCTTATCCAAATCTGAGGCTAAGGCTATTATGATTGAGATCGCGCAGAATAAGTTCAACGCGACAGAAGTAACGGCTTTCATCAGTATTTTCCTGATGCGAAGCATTACCCTGAAAGAACTGGAAGGTTTCAGGGAAGCCTTGCTGCAAATGGCCGTTTCCGTACAATTAGATGCCGCTGATGCACTGGACATTGTAGGAACCGGAGGAGATGGCAAAAACACCATCAACATTTCAACACTGGCTAGTTTTGTAGTGGCGGGAGCGGGACAAAAAGTAACCAAACACGGAAATTATGGAGCCTCAACCATTACGGGTTCGTCCAATGTGCTGGAAGAGCTAGGTTATCAGTTTAAAAATGATTCCGATCAGTTGAATGAAGAACTGGAAAAAGCCAATATCTGCTTTTTGCATGCGCCCTACTTTCACCCGGCCCTTCAATCTGTCGGTTTATTGAGAAGATCTCTGGGGTTAAGAACATTTTTCAACCTGTTAGGTCCGTTGGTAAATCCTGCAAAACCGCAGTTTTCAGTGATTGGAGTCTATAACCTGGAAATTGCCCGGATCTATCAGTATTTGTTACAAAAAGATGACAGAGACTTCATTTTGGTTCACGGACTGGATGGATATGATGAGATAAGTCTTACCCACGACAGCAAGATTATTACAAAAAAGGGCGAGGAAATTTACTCTGCCGAAGATCTTGGTTTTGATCCTGTAAGCCATAAAAGTATTGAAGCAGGAGAAACACCTCAGGAATCCGCAAAAATATTCCGGAATATCTTGGAAGGAAAAGGGACAGTGCAGCAAAACTCTGTTGTACAAGCGAATGCAGCGGTTGCGCTTTATTACACCCATAAATTCGGAAGCTATGATGACTGCCTGTTGATGGCACAGGAGAGTTTACAAAGCGGAAAAGCCTTAAAAAGCCTTGAAGCACTACTCCATTGATAATGAAATGTAATGCATTTCGTGAATAGAATAAAAAAACACTTCAATGACAATATTAGACACTATTATAGAAAGAAAAAAAGAAGAAATTGCTTTTTCGAAGTCAAAAATCTCTGTCGAGCAATTAAAAGGTTCAGAGTTTTTTGACAGAAAAAAATTCTCTTTACAAGAATCTATACAAAATAAGACCGGGATCATCGCTGAGTTTAAAAGACAATCCCCATCAAAAGGAATCATTAATAATACGGTTTCCCCTTTGGAGGTGGCAAAAGCATATGAAAACTTCGGAGCAAGCGGAATCTCCATTCTCACCGACAAAGATTTTTTCGGAGGAAGCTTTGAAGACATTATCACTGTTCGGAAAGAGACCAGTATTCCTATCCTCCGAAAAGATTTCATGGTGGATGAATACCAGTTTTATGAAGCAAAAAGTATGGGTGCTGATGCGGTGTTATTAATTGCCGCCTGCCTTTCTCCTGGCCAGGTTCAGGAGTTCACCGTACTTGCTCATGAATTGGGAATGGAAGTTTTACTGGAGATTCACACTGAAGAAGAGCTTGCTCATTACCATTCCGAAATAGATCTTGTGGGAATTAACAACAGGAATTTAAAAGATTTCAAAGTTGACCTCCAGCATTCTATTCAACTGAAAAACAAACTGCCAAAGAATACTTTATCTGTTGCCGAAAGTGGAATTTATTCTCTGGAAGACTTCCATTATTTAAAAGAAAAAGGATTTGACGGGTTTTTGATGGGCGAATATTTTATGAAAAATTCAGATCCCGCCCAAGCATTTGAAGAATTCACAAGCAAAGCAATATAGCCATGACACAACAGATGATCAATACAAAATCACCTAAATTAAAGGTCTGCGGGCTGACACAGCTCGATCAGGTCCAGGAATTAATTTCTATGGGCACGGATTTTCTTGGATTTATTTTTTATAAGAAATCACCAAGATATGTATTGAATCATCTGAATGCAGAAGATCTGTCAACCATTGATCACCAGGGAAAAGTGGGCGTTTTCGTTAATGAAGATCTTCATACTATCACAGAAATTGTTCAAAAAGCGAATTTGAATTTTGTTCAGCTTCACGGTGATGAAAATGAAATTTTTATTGATGAATTAAAAGAAAAACTGGATTCCAGCGTTCAATTGATCAAAGTAATCAGAATAGGAAGTGAAAAACAGGAAGTGATCCGTATGATTGAAAAAACCATCAGCCATCAATCATCTGCCATTGATTATTACCTATTTGATACTGATTCAAAAGATTTCGGCGGAACGGGAAAACAATTCGACTGGAATTTTCTGAATGAATTTGAAATTCCAGTACCTTATTTTTTAAGCGGCGGCATTTCCGAAGATAATGTAGAACATATAAAAAACTTAAGGCAACAGCCTTTTGCATTAGATATCAATTCAAAATTTGAAATAAAAGCAGGAATAAAAGACGTAGACAAAATAAAAAAATTCAAACACAATTTTTCGATAATGAAAAGTATGTAAAAAGACTTTTCGCAAAAACGTAGACTGACAATGATGAATATACACCAACTTAAAAAAACATTTTATAAAACATTATTTCCACCAAAATTTGAAAATGAAAGAATCCAAACTTTATACAATTTTGTCTCTCAAAATGAGAATAAAGTCGAACATTGGGAAATAGACGGATTATTATCTCAATTCATTAATATTATTAAAATTTATAATGAAACTGATATCGAGTATTTTTTCAAAACGATTAATTTATGGAACAGCTATTACTTGGTTATTATATCCGATAAGTTTTTAGATCCTCTGGTAAAGGCCAATATAACGTATGATTTTGGAAACATTTATGCTAAAATTTTCCTGGCCTACGAAAATCTGGATTCTTATTTTTTAATTGACAATCTTGAGATTGCAGTTACTATGTACAATTCAAAATTAGATAAAGACACTTTAGTGAATGTAGCAGATAAAATCAAGCTCCTGTATGAGAAAAAACTGATTACCAAGCAGCAGTTTGATTATAATATGGCTTTTATAAAAAATTTAACCGATGCATTACCAGATTAAAAAACCGGACGAATTAACGGAAACTGAAATACAGAATATTCTGAAGTTATGGAACATTTCAGCATGGAACACCATGACGTCAAAGGATTTCCGTGATTTTTTCATCCAGTCTGAGTTTCATCTTCTTCTTGATTCCATGGAAGAAATACGGGCTCTTATCCGGCTTAATTTTGATTTTGTACTCGAGATTTCCGGTAAAAAATATCATTTTGCAGAAGCTGTCGGCCTTGTTTCCGCTGAAAAAGATAGAGGATATGGCAAAAAACTGGTTTACTATTTTATTGAAAACAGCGTTCAAAGAAACAGAGATGTCATTGGATTCTGTGTTTCTGAATTACGTATTTTTTATGAAAAATGCCAGATCCCTATTTTATATAACAAAGCAAAAGAAATACAGGAAAAAAATGGTTCTGACTGGATGGATAGCGAAGATGATGATATTTTAATTTTCAATGCATCCGAAGAGAGAAAAGCAATACTGAATCATCTCGATTCTACCAATAAAGCTTATTTAATACAATAAAAAAAGAAATGAATTATAAAAATCCCGACGAACACGGATATTATGGAGAATTTGGAGGTGCCTTCATTCCCGAAATGCTCTATCCGAACGTAGAAGAACTGAAAAACAACTATCTTGAAATCATTGAATCTGAAGATTTCCAGCATGAATATCAAAACCTGCTTAAAGATTATGTAGGACGTGCCACTCCACTCTACCTTGCCCAAAATCTGAGCAAGAAATACGGAACAACCATTTATCTGAAAAGAGAAGACCTCAACCATACCGGTGCTCATAAGATCAATAATGCTCTGGGACAGGTATTGCTGGCCAAACGTCTCGGGAAAACCAGAATTATTGCAGAAACAGGAGCTGGACAACACGGTGTTGCGACTGCAACGGCCTGTGCATTACTGGGATTGGAATGTATCGTTTATATGGGTGAAATAGACATTCAGAGACAGGCGCCAAATGTGGCAAGAATGAAAATGCTGGGTGCGGAAGTCATTCCCGCTACTTCAGGTTCAAAAACACTGAAAGATGCTGTTAATGAAGCTTTAAGAGACTGGATCAACAACTCTATAACAACTCATTATGTGATCGGAAGTGTGGTGGGACCCCATCCCTTCCCTGATTTGGTAGCAAGATTCCAAAGTATTATTTCTAAGGAAATCAGAGAGCAGCTGCAAGAAAAAACAGGCCGTTCAACTCCGGATTATGTGATTGCCTGTGTAGGTGGCGGAAGTAATGCGGCGGGAACGTTCTATCATTTTGTAAATGAGGAAAACGTAAAGATCATTGCTGCTGAAGCAGGCGGGCTGGGCATAGATTCCGGTAAATCTGCTGCCACTACATTTCTGGGAACATTAGGTGTTTTACATGGAAGTAAAAGTCTGGTTATGCAGACTGAGGACGGACAGGTTATTGAACCTCACTCTATTTCAGCAGGTTTGGATTATCCCGGAATTGGACCATTTCACGCTCACTTATTTAAAGAAAAAAGAGCAGAATTTTTTAGCATCAATGATGAGGAAGCCCTTCGATCTGCTTTTGAACTTACAAAACTGGAAGGTATTATTCCGGCGTTGGAAAGTGCGCATGCTCTGGCAGTTTTAGATAAAAAGAAATTCAATGAAAATGATGTAGTTGTGATCTGTTTAAGCGGCCGTGGGGACAAGGATATGGAAACATATTTGAAACACATAGGTAATGACTAGGAAAGAATTTCTCAATATTTTACAATGGTCAATTGTCATTTTTGTATCCTTAAACATGAGTATTTATGGTGGTGCTAAGTTTACACAATTCGGAGAAATTTCTGTATATACAAGACCCTTATTCTCCTATTCAGGAATGGATATTATGTGGGCATTTTATTCTTATTCAAAATCTTATGCAATTATCTTAGGAATATTTGAAATCATTGGCTCACTATTATTTCTTATTCCAAAAACAAGAATTGTCGGAGGCTTTGTACTGTCGAGCATTCTTATCAATATTATTTTACAAGACTATTTTTATGATGTTCATAGAGGAGCAATGGCAAATGCAATTACCTATCAGATTCTGATCTTCATTGTCCTGTTTATGAATAAAGAGAAATTAATTGCTATCATTAAAAGCTTAGCGATCGATTTCCATTTTCGGAGAAAGAAAATAGTACTTAATATAATAGTGTTGATTTGTCTCTTATTTATTTTGATGCTAACTCAAAACGCAGTCGGACTTTTACTAAATTTTTTAAAAATATGAAAAAACTCAACATATACTTTACGGCAGGTATTCCACAATTGGAAGATACAGCAGATATCATACGGCTTATTCAGGATTCCGGGGCGGATATGATGGAAATCGGAATGCCTTATTCTGATCCGGTTGCAGATGGGCCCGTTATTCAAAAAGCTCATGAATTGGCCTTACAAAACGGAATGACGATCGAGAAACTTCTTTCCCAGTTAAAATCCATAAAAAATGAAATTAAAATTCCGGTTATTTTAATGGGATATATCAATCCTGTTTTGAGCTTTGGATTTGAAAATTTCTGTAGAGAGTGTTCTGAAAGTGGAGTTTCCGGTTTAATTATCCCCGATTTACCTCCTATTGAATTTGAAAAGAATTATCAGAAAATTTTAGAAAAATATCATCTTAATTTCACCTTTCTGGTAACGCCTGAAACAGCTGACGACAGAATTCTATACCTGGATTCTCTCAGTTCCGGATTTTTGTATGCGGTAAGCTCCTCATCTACCACCGGAAATAGTAATGCCGTTTTGAAAAACGAGGAATACCTTTCAAGATTGGCAGCTTTTCCTTTAAAGAATCCTGTAATGATCGGTTTTGGGATACAATCTAAGCAGGACTTTGAAAATGTCACTGAAAAAGCAGCCGGAGGTATCATCGGAACAGCTTTCGTTAACATCCTCCTGAAAGATAAAGATTGGAAGAATACGGCCATAGATTTTATTAATTCAATAAAAGGCTAAAATTCACTAAATTTGTATGTCAAAAAAATGGTATGAAATCACGATTTACATAGCCATTAAAGAAAACGACCTGCCATATGAATACAAACCCCAATAAAGTAGTAGCATTTGAAGATTTAGGGATCAAAGAATATCAACCCGCATGGGATTATCAGGAACAGCTGATGAAAGGGATTATCGATACCAAAATACAAAACCGGAATCTGCCTGCTGAAGAACATCATACCACCTCCAATCATTTTCTTTTAGTGGAACATCCCCATGTTTATACATTAGGAAAAAGCGGTCATGAAGAAAATATGCTGGCCGGAATCGATCAATTAAAGGAGATTGATGCTACTTTCGTGAAAGTTAACCGTGGTGGTGACATCACTTATCATGGTTTTGGACAGATCGTTGGCTACCCTATTCTGGATCTTGAAAATTTCTTCACCGATATCCATTTATATATGAGAAATCTGGAAGAAGTGATTATCAGAGCCATTGCGGAATTTGGTCTTAAAGGTGAACGCTCCCCGGGAGAAACCGGAGTCTGGCTGGATGTAGGAAAACCTTATGCCAGAAAGATCTGTGCCATGGGTGTAAAAGCTTCCCGTTGGGTAACACTGCACGGTTTTGCCTTGAATGTAAATACAGATATGCGGTATTTCGAATATATAATTCCCTGCGGAATCAAAGATAAACAGGTGACATCGGTGAAAAGAGAACTTGAAAGAGAGCTTACTCCTGAAGAAGTTGATCACCTGAAAGCAATGATCAGAAAACATTTTGCAGATGTTTTTGGCGCTGAATTAGTGAATACATAAAAGGAAACTTAAAAAAATAATATCAACCCTGCCGCTTTTAGTGGCAGGATTTTTATGTATTCTGACCCTTCATAAAACTGAATTTATTAATTTTTTACTAAAATCTTATCATTTATATAGAATTTTTATTTACATTTAATATCACACAAAAGTGAAGTATTATGAAAACAACACACCATTAAAAAATTTATGCAAACTCCCATTACACCTAAAAAACCATAACCAAAGAAACACACCATTAATCACTAAATATAATAATCATGAGAAACTTTTTTTTATCAATGATGGCATTTGTGACGATTTTGTCATCTACTGCCTGCTCGGATTCTAGTGCCAATCAGGATCCTAATTTAACCAGCAAAGAAGCTAATATCGCTTTGAAAGACATTGGAAAGACTGTTCCGGTAGGGATAGACGATGAAAAAGGAAAACTGAAAGTTTCATTTATTGTAACGGCCCAGTTTTATACTATTGAATCCACCAAGGAAAATCAAAAGTACATCGACATCATCAGACAGGCTGTAAAAGATGAATCACCTGTCCATGTTTACATCATCCCTAACACGACTACCATCGCGAAGGTTGAAAAAGGAACTGAGGAAGATGTGGCATATTTCAAATCTGCATTAACTAAGGAAGTACGCACTGAGACCAGCAAATTAACCAGTGTTATTCCTGATCTGGCTACCTTAAACAGTCTGTTTGCGCAGATTAAAAGCCAGTCTTGCGGAACGACAACGGCTTCATCACCTTGTATTACATTCAGATATCCTGTGGACGGATGTTATGCAAGAGCTCACAAAATGAGACAGATCTTAATCAACAATGGATACGACAGCGAAAAGCAGTTTGTATACGGAAATCTAAAGGCATCTACCGGTACCTGTTGTGTAGCATGGAGTTATCATGTAGCTTTATTAGTAAGCTTTAAAAATTCTGCGGGAGTTACTGAAAAAAGAATTATTGACCCTTCCCTTTTCGCCAGCGGACCTGTAACGGATACTGCCTGGAGAAATGCATGCATCAATACGTCTTGTGGATCTGCATCTGTATCTTCTTATGCAAACACTGCAGGAAATGTGTATTACAGAAGTCCGGCCGGTTCTTTACTGTATGACAATAATTATATCAATACGAATTGTGTACTCACTACATTTTCATTATTGTCAGGATGTTCTCCTTCACCGGCTCCTGATGTATCAAGTTGTGGATTTTAATTCATTATAACCTATAAAACAGCTTCTGTCTTTTTTATTCTTATATTGGCAGAAGCTGTTTATCAATAACACTTTTTTATGAAAGCATGGACCTATATACTATTCTTATTTATGATAACATCTTGCTCCGGGAGTTCAGCTAATGCAAATTTGCAGGACTTAACATGGTACAACAAAGCAACCATAAGCCAGATTTCGGAAGACCCCGATCATCCGAAGGAATTCCTGCGTATTTCTATCGGAATAAGCCCGCAGGTTTTTTACCTATCGAAAAAAAATGCTTCCTATACCTCTCTTTTGGAGAAGCTCAATCAGAGCCTTCAGAAAGGAAAAAAATTCAATATTGGCATTGAGAATAACACGAATATTATTAAGCAGATTACTGATCCGAAGTAATTTTTAAATAAAATCTTAAAATCCTTATCTTAATTACTTAGCAGTTTTTTTACATTTAGTTATCACTTAGCTCAGACACTACTATTCTAAATAAAAAATCTATTTACTTAATCTTTTGATTTGTTTAAATTCATTAAAGAAGGAGTCATAAAAGAAGCTATTCCTACCAGGAAAATAATAAATCCAAGAATGATAAAAGTAAAATTCACTCCTATTGTATCTGCCACAAAACCAGTACATACCAATCCCAGCATAGTAGGCAACACTTCTATACTGAAATACATAGAAAATACACGGCCCAGAAGTCCTGGAGGAATTTCTTCCTGTACTATAGCTGTAAATCCGGCACTGTAAAAAGATCCGGCAATACCTCCAATACCTGTAAGTACTGTAAAAAACAGAAAACTTTGTTCTGATAACCACCCGGACCAAAGAAATGCAGCGCCAATAAGGAGATGTGATATATTTACAATAATCACCTTCCGGATACCCGATTTCCAGATTCCTAACAGCCCTCCTCCTATCAACATACCCATTCCCCAGGTTGTTTCAATGATACTCATTTCAAATTTACCTCCATGAAAATGTTCAATAGTCATTAATGGAAATAATACCGAGATCGGCATAATGCAAAATCCGGCAATAATAGAGTATAAAAAAAGAAAAGACAACCCTCTATTTCTAAGAACTTCCCCCAAACCAATTTTCATATCCTGCCATACCTGAACTATATCTGGTCGGGGTTTAGTTTCTTCATTTTGGGAAGGAATGGAGATAAAAAACAGTGAAAAAATAGCAATCGCTGCTCCTGCAATATCTAATAGCAATACATTGCCAATCGATAATAATCCTATTGCCAAAGCCCCAAGTGCAGGTCCTGCAATATTGGAAATAGATTTTATAATCTGGTTGATTCCGGCAATTCGTAATAATTCTGATTGGGGTGCCAATAAAGGTATAGACGCCTGCAGTGCCGGCATATGAAATGCTGACCCTACAGAACGTAATCCGAGCATCAGATAGATGAGTTCAAGATTTTCATACCCCAGATAAAAGCTGATAGACATTAGTAAGGTACAGCCAGCAATACCACCATCTGCCAACATCATTGTTTTTTTCCTGTCCCATCGATCAACATACACACCGGCAAAAGGTCCTATTAATGCTTGTGGCAATAAACCGGCAATAGCAGCATAAGCAAGTACTTCCGCAGAACCTGTTTGAAGACTCAGCCATATGATGATTGCAAATCCTACTGCAGAACTGCTGATCAAAGAGAAAAACTGGCCCATCCATAAAAAACCAAATTTTCTTTTCCAAGTATTATCCATGCGTAAAAAGGTATTATAAAGAGGCAAAGATAAATAAATAATAATAAAACAACAATACTGTTGTTTTATTATCTCACTTCAAATAATAAAATAAAACCTTGTCAATTATAATTGATTAAATCAATTATAGCATTTTATAAAATTAAATTGTACACAATTTAATTTGGCACTATCTTTGCGATATTATTTACATCTGAGAAATATGCTCAGAAAATTATTTTACATATCAATAAAAAAATATAAACAATGTCATTATTAGAAGACTTAAACTGGAGACATGCGGTAAAAGCATATGACCCAACAAAAAAAGTATCAGAAAAAGATCTATATACTATTTTAGAAGCAGCAAGGCTTGCTCCTACTTCCTCAGGACTTCAGCCATTCCGAGTGATCGTAGTTGAAAATCAGGAATTAAAGGAAAAAATGGTTCAGGGAGCATTAAATCCTGAAGTCATGAGAGATTCTTCCCACGTTTTGGTATTTGCTGCTTGGGATCATTATTCTAACGAAAAGATTGATAAAGTATACGATCATCATACGGACGTAAGAGAACTTCCAAGAGGACGTTTCGGAAGTTATACCGATAAGATCAAAGAAATGTACAATGCCCAGACACCGGAACAACATTTTGCACACACTGCCCGTCAGACCTATATTTCATTAGGATTAGCGATGGCTCAGGCTGCTGAATTAAAAATCGACAGTACGCCGGCAGAAGGTTTCAGCAATGAAGTGGTGGATCAGATTCTTGGTCTTAAAGAATTAGGATTGAAAAGTGTAAGCTTACTGTATCTGGGATACAGAGATGAAGAGAAAGACTGGCTTTCAACGATGAAAAAAGTCCGCGTTCCTATGGAAGAATTCATTATTAAAAAATAAAGTCTGTAGAAGACTTGCCCTACTCTTATGGAAAATTTAAAAACTCCCAAATTAGAAAATCAGATCTGCTTTCCGTTGTATGTGATTGCAAAGGAGATCACCGGATTATACCGTCCTTTTCTTGATGAGTTGGATATCACGTATCCTCAATATCTTGTGATGATGGTCCTTTGGGAAAATGACGGTCTTACCGTCAGCCATATTGGTGATCAGCTTTTCCTCGACAGCGGAACCCTTACTCCACTTCTTAAAAGACTAGAAGCAAAAGGATTTATCGTAAGGAAAAGAAATAAAGAAGATGAAAGAGTCGTAGAGGCATTTCTTTCAGAGTCAGGGAGGGAGTTACAGACAAAGGCTTGTGAAATCCCGGGTAAAATTCTGGAAAAGATAGATGTTGAACCTGAAGATCTGGTACAACTGAAAGAAAACATTCAAAAAATAGTAAGCAAAATAAAAAAATAAAATATGAAAACATTATACACTACAAGTGTTACCGCTACAGGCGGAAGAAATGGTCAGGTAAAAAGTGAAAATGGAGTTTTGGATCTTGAAGTAAAAATGCCAAAAGCCTTAGGCGGTGCCAATGATGATTTTGCCAATCCTGAAATGCTTTTCGCAGCAGGATATTCAGCATGTTTTGACAGTGCCCTGAACAGGGTCATCAGTTTATCGAAAACAAAAACTGGTGAAACTACTGTAGTAGCTAAAATAAGCATCGGACAACTGGAAAATGGCGGATTCGGATTGGCTGCAGAACTGGATGTAAATATTCCGGGAGTATCCATCGAAGAAGCACAGGAACTAACTGAAAAAGCGCATCAGATCTGTCCGTATTCTAATGCAACAAGAAATAATATTGAAGTAAAGCTTTCGGTAACGAATAACTAAGTCAGAATTACTTTGATGATGTACAATCTGTTTCCTTTGGAAGCAGATTTTTGTTTTTTATCTGATTTATAATTTATATTTTTACGAAAATACATTTTAACTTAATTAAATGTATTGATCAAAACACAAATTTTACACTAATGACCAATCCTAAACTTTTTATTCAGTATCATAACGCAGATAAACTTAAAACCTTTCCAGCTGAAGAAACCAATTTTAATTCATTAGTCTCTGACATTAGACTTGATGACAGAATACAAATTTTAAACTGGGTATACACAACTAAAAAATCTGTACGAAATTCAAAGGATAATATCTGTTTTTAATTGTTGGAAAAACTGAAAATAAAATTAAAAATTATTATTTGTGGTGTTATTTTAGAATTGAAGAATGTAATACTGAAAATGATGGTACAATAGTCGCTTCTGGAAAAGGTAGATATTTAGAACATCCAATTTTTCTTAATAATTTGCCAGATTTTGGTAATTTCAAAAAATTCTGTGGAAATTTTGGAATAGGCTTTCAAAACATTGATAATAATATTTTCTCCCAGACGTTAAATTCTTACACAACTGAACTTTAAAAAAGATTGACCCAAATATCACTATTTTCTGTATCTAAAATTTCAAATAAACATTGAAAAAATTACTCACACTTACCGTTACAATTTGTACCTGGCTGACTATATATTCGCAAAACACCTATGTTTTTTTTGGCTCCTTTAATAGAGACAAAACTACAGAAGGAATTTATGTCTATCAACTTGATCCCAACAGTGGAAATTTATCGAAAATTACCACCGTAAAGAATATTTTAAATCCATCCTATTTAACAGTATCTCCGAACGGAAAATATATTTTTGCCTGCACAGAAAGTAAAACTAAAAATGCAGGAAGTGTAAGCAGTTTTGAATTTAACCCCGAAGATAAAACGCTGGTTTATATCAACAGTCAAAAAAGCGGTGGAGAAAATCCCGTGTATCTAACTGTTCACAAAGATGGAAAATGGCTGGTCAATGGAAATTATACTGAAGGAAGTGTTTCCGTATATCCCATTTCAGAAAACGGAACCATACAACCTTTTGTTCAAAATTTTCAATTTACAGAAGGAAGTATAGATCCGGAAAGACAAGATCGTTCTCATATTCATTCGACTGTTTTTTCTCCTGATTTTGATTATCTTTTTTTACCGGATTTGGGTGCCGATAAAATAAGAACATATCATTTTGAAAATGGAAAACCGGAACCATTGCAAACCGCAGAAAAACTTTTCACACCTACCCCATTAGGAAGCGGAAGCGGCCCCAGACATTTCACCTTTCATCCGAACGGAAAATTTGCGTATTGTATTGACGAACTAACGGGAACAGTAGATGTTTATGCCTATAAAAATGGACAATTAAACAGCATTCAAAGAATCAATACCCACTCTGAAAAGTATAAAGATAATTTTGAGAGTTCAGACATTCATATTTCTCCTGATGGTCAATACCTGTATGCATCCAACCGAGGGAGTGAGAACAATATCGCCATATTTTCTATTCATAATGATGGAAAACTGGAAACAGTAGGCTATCAATCAACCAAAGGAAAACACCCAAGAGTATTCGCCATTGATCCAACCGGTAATTTCTTAATTGCTACCAACGCAGTAAGTGGAGACGTTGTTGTATTTAAGCGAAATTTTAAAACTGGACTGCTTAAAAGAGTGGGTAAAAAATTGAAAATAAAAAATGTTTCCTGTGTTCAAATTAAAAAATATTAATCACTTTTTTATAAACACCTATCTATTCTAGCTCATATTACTTATCTAATAATATATCATTAAATGAAAACAAATAAATTACTTCTTTTATTTACACTCCTTATATTTTCTGTTGGATATTCACAAATCGAACAAATAAAAAAAATTGACAGTATTTTTGACAAGAAAACTGAAGAAATTCCTGTGAAAAATAAAAATTCAAAAAAATATTGGAAATACGCTTCTGAAATTAATTCTCAAAGAATTGCTGAATATGATCAATTATTGCATGAAATATATCAAAAAGATTCTGCTGAAATTCCAACATTACAAATCCAACAGGAAGACAAAATCATTAGTTATAAAAATAATGGGATTGGTGGTTTCCGAAATGAAGTTGGTGGATATATCGATATGATGGAACATCCATTTTTTCCCAATTTAACTGGCTTAACTTTAAGATCTGAACTAAAATGGATTATAGATGAAAATGGTTTCATTAAAAAGGTTGAAGCAATAGGTGAAAATGAAGCTTTTAACACTTTAACAAAAATTGCTTTATACAAAACAGAAGGAAATTGGATTCCTGCTCAAAAAAATGGACAAAACATACAATCGAGTTATAGATTTCCGGTTAGTATTCAAATAGAATAAAAACTGGCATTAATAGCTATTACAAGCAATACATAATCTTATCAAAAATCCACCAATGAAATTAATTGTCTATATATTTTTTATTCTTTTACTTTTTAATTGCTCTCAAACTAAAAAAGAGGAAGGTCCATTATTAGTGTCTAAAAATAATTTCAGTGTATCAGGTTTTTATAAAAAATTGGATAGTTTAAACGAAGCTCAGAGTAAGAATGACTCTTTAGAAGCACCTATTATTACCAATAACAAAAAATTAAACAAAAATTATCTGCATGGAGCCATTCACTTTTTAATCCTTGATAAGGATAACTCTTATTACGTTATAGACCACCTGAAACCATTTATTTTACTATGTGGAAATACAGGTGAATTCTTGAAGCAAGATTCAATTGATTTTATAGAAAAAAGTAATGTACTGACTGATCAATCCCGGCCTATAAGGACCTCTCAAATAATAAAAATCCTTAAGCAGCATCAAAATGCAATTGTAAATACGGAAAATACAAACCCGTTAAACATTTCTTTCGCTTTAAAAAATGACACGCTGGAAGGTTCAACAATGTATCGTATTATAAGTTTCATGGAAAACAATGGAATGAAATCTTACACCATCCGGAGAATGAATGCATACGAACTTAAAAAAGTCAAATAAAACATAATATTCACTAATTATCTCGTTTTAGAATCACTTTTCTTATACGCATCCACCGGTTGATAGGTATTATTCTTTTCTTTTTCCTTTTTATCTGAAATTAAGATCCCAAAAAGATGGTCAACTTCATGCTGGAAAATGACCGCTGTAAAGCCTTCTATCATTTCAGAATACTTCTGCCCTTTCAAATCAACATACTGTACCTGAATTACTTTACTTCTGTAAAACTGATCTCTGAATTCAGGGATGGAAAGATCACCTTCCGGCCCCAAATTCTGAAGTTCCGATCTCCAAACGATCACAGGATTAATGAAATATTCTATCGGATCGCCTTCTTTATCAAAACGCTGTACCCAGACAATCTTTCTGTTGATTCCTACCTGTGGTGCAGCGATTCCCACTCCGCCATCCGTTGAAAGAAGTGACGCTTTCATTCTATTAACCAAAACGGCTGTATTCGGATCAACGGGATCGATTTCTGTGGAAAGACTGAGTAAGGTTTTATGCTGATTGCTGTCAGTTGTCTGATAAATAGGCAGTGCGGTACTGATATCTCCCTGGTTGATAATCGATAGTTCATTGGAGCTCAATTTCTGAGCATTTGCCAGACTGATACAAAGAAGGAATAGGAAGGATATTTTTTTCATTAGTATTGAATGTTATACAAATATAGAAATTGCGGATAAGGTTTTAGTTACAACCATTTGATTTGTTTTTATAATTTTCATAAAATAAAAAATGGGCTAAAGCCCATTTCTATTGAATATTGTATCACATGTTACTACAAAAACGGGCTAAAGCCCGTTTAAAATACATTCAATATGTTTTTTACAAATTTCGTATAAATAAAATCTGCATGATTTGCTCAATCTGCGAGAGACAACCTAAAACGTCTTCGTCATATCCGTCGGAATAATCAGATTGAATTCCGTGGGTTTATATTCTTTTTCAGGAACTTTCAACTCAGGATTTTCAGATTCAAAAACAGAGATCACCGCCATTTTCAAGGTTGGATTTTTCTGCTTGATGTACCAATAAATTCCGCCAAATTCTTTGCTATGGTAATTTCCGTTATAGTGAATAAACGTTTTCCCGGCCTGCCAGCTTTTTAGAATAGATTCAGCCATGGTGGCATCTTTTGTAGCCTGGGCAGAAATAAAGTTCATCACTTTAGTCCCTTCTGCATGTTCTCCCATCATCGCTTTCATTTCCGTATAGCCGGGAGTATCCAGCGTAACTTTAATCGGAAGCTGTGCGATGTATGTTTTTTCTTTTTCACTTAATCTATTAAGAGATTCGAGTCCTTCTTTTGAGGTTTGAGAAGCGTATCTTCTCGGAATATTAGTCGCAACGAAAGTCAGTTTTTTATCTTTGGCAAAATCTACCAGCGGTTTATAATCTGTAGGATAATTATTCCATAAACGGGCAGAATCTTTCAGCGTTTTCGCATCAAATTTCCCACTCAGGTATTGATTTAACTGGGATTGATTGTCTCTTTCAAACATTTCCGCACCCAGCATGATCTGTCCGTTTTTCTTTTCATATAAAGCTTCGGTAATTTTTAGCTGAAGCCAATGATTAATTGAACTGTTGTGATTTTCACCAAAGAAAACCACATCATATTGTGCCAGCTCTTTAACCAATTTATCTGTCTTGATTTCCTTTCCTTTTTGATCATAAAATTGATAGGCCTTGAAGTTTTGAGCATGTAATGAACAAAAACCGGCAAGCAATATCGCTATGAAAATATTTTTCATTGTATTGAATTTTAATGATTTTTTTAATATTAATTATTTTCACAAATATCACTAATTTTTTATCAAGCAGCTTCCTTGAAAATTTAATGTTTTTTTGTTGGAAATCGCAAAGGCGCAAAGATTTGGATTTTTAGGAAACATTTAAGGCGCAAGAAAATTAAAAATTTTCAGCAAGTATTCATCTACAACGTTATAAATTTTATCTGCGATAAAATCCTTGCGCCTTAAAAACATGATCTAACCTATAGTATTGCGTCTTTGCGATTTAATAGTTAAAAAATCAGTTTTATTACTATTATATTTAAATGAAATAAAAAGCCGTCTTGAAAAAACAAAACGGCCTCCATTCAAATCATCTAATTATTAATTCTCTAAAGAAGCAACAAGATCTTTCCACTCCTGAAGTTCTGGAATTCCAGGTTTTCTTTTTCCAAAGAACTGAACGATGAAATCCCCTTCTTTGTTAAATACTTCAATCGCGGTAACTTCTCCGTCTTCAGTAGGTTTTTTAACGATCCATGCTTCTGCAATTTTCGTTACATCCAAATGTAAGTTGAAATCAGGGTCCATGACGTTGAACCACTGCTGGTGCCAAAGAACTTTTTTCACCTCTCCTGTGTGGATCTGGATAAGACCTCTGTTTCCAACAAAAACCATGATCGGAAGGCTCTTTTCAGAAGCATCTTCAAGAACATTGACCACTTTGGCATTATCAATTTTGGTAGCATATCCTTCAGGAGCCAAACGTAAAGCCTGTGTTCTGCTTACTCCGAATTTTCTGGTCATCATGAAGAAGTCATGAGTATCTTTTAATTCTGTCCATGATTTTTTAAATCCTTCTGCATCAATTTCAGAATCCGGTTTTTCAGCCGGTTTTGGAGCTACCGCTTCAAAAGTAAATTCCACATTCTGATCTTCCGCTTTGAATTTTTCAACGATCGCATCGAAAGCTTCTGCATTGCTGTCTTTTGTCAAATAGATTTTGTGCAAAGCCAATCCGTCTTTTCCAAAGAACTGAAGACTTTTTCTGTCTCCTTCCACGACTCCGAAAGCAAACTTCCATGCGCTAAGGAAAATTCTAAGGTCGATATCCTCTCCAACGAAAAGCTGTGCATGCGGGCTGCTGAAATCTCCGTTCAGGTAGGTTCCTTTTCTCTCATGTACACACTCATCGTTACGGGTAAGTGCCATTACTTTTCCTAATTGTTCTACTTCAGTCAGGATATTCTGGAATTCCGGCTTTAGAACAGTTACACCTTCGCCTATGCTTGTTATTAATAATTCAGCTTCGCTTACGCCTAATTCTACAGCAGCATTTCTTATTCTTACATGTGGATTTTCTGCTTTCAGAGCTTCCCACTTACTTTTGAGATCGTTTACTAATGTGCTCATTGTATGATTATTTTTTTATGGTTAAAACTGTATAAATTCTTTTTATTTTTTCGTTTCCGGTTTTGCTTGTAATTTCTTCTTCTTTTTCAGAAATTTTCATTCTTTTAAAATGACTTTTAGAAACTACATCTTCCATTTCATCGTTGTTGTATAAAGTAAAATTATACTCAGTAAAAGGAAGTGTTTCCATGAAATCTCTTTGTCCAAACGTTAAAACAAAGGTTCCGTCATCCTTCAGAACTCTGTAAATTTCATTTAAAAATTCAACGGGTTCTTCCCAAAAATAGACGGTATTCACCGTACATATTTTATCGAATGTCTTGTCTTGAAAAGGAAGTTTTTTTCCTTCATACAAAACAAAATCAGCCTGATTTTCAAATGCTTTATTTAAGCTTTTGGCTTCCTGATGCATGGTTTCAGAAATATCGATTCCTGTGTATCGTATATTGTTAGCAACAGATATAATATTTTTCAGGTGTCCGGCATTTCCGTGGCCTATTTCAAGGATATGTTCATTATCTTCTATCAGAAGAGTTCTGATGCTTTCCAGGGTCATCCCTATGTTGGTGGCATTCATCATCTCGCCGATCTCAATTCCTTTTTCTCCCTGGGGATTGGCAAGATGCTGGGCAAGGATTTTCAGTTCATCTTTTTCCATAATTATCCAAAAATGATCATTGGGTTATTTGTAATGGGATGGTCACAGATGGTACACGGAAAATTATAGGCTTTGCTGATGGTATCAGCAGTGAAAACTTCCTGTGGTGTTCCATGGGCTGCAACTTTCCCTGATTTCATCAATAAAATTTTATCTGCAAACTGCGCTGCCAGATTCAGATCATGCAAAACAACAATGGCTGAATTCGCTTTTTGCGTAAATTTTTTAATAATTTCCAACGCTTTATACTGGTGTTTTACGTCTAGATTATTTAGCGGTTCATCTAAGAACAGAAGTTTGTGGGCAATGTCATTCTGAAGTTGCGCCATCACTCTTGAAAGATGTACACGCTGCTTTTCTCCTCCTGATAATGTATTGTATTCTCTGTCTTTCAAATGAAAAACATCGGTTTCATACATCATATTATTCATGGCTTCGAGGTCTTCTTTTCTGGGCTGCGCATCGAAATATGGATACCTTCCCATCATGACCACATCTTTTACTTCTAATGTGATGTCATTGCTGTTGTGCTGGGAAAATTTAGCTTTATGCTGAGATAATTCCCTCACATCCCAGTCTGTAATGGGTTTGTCTTTAAATACAATATTTTGTTTTCCCTGTTTTACTTCATTAGCTAAAACACTCAGAAGACTGGATTTTCCTGCTCCGTTGGGACCGACAATTGCTAAAAACTCGCCATATTCCACAGAGACATTTATCCCATCCAGAATATGAAATTCTTTATGCTTGTAACTGACCTGATGTGCTTTTATCATTATAGCGATTTTTTAAATTTGAGCAGAATAGCGATAAAAATAGGGCCTCCTATGAGAGAGGTCAAAATACCGATCGGCAACTCGGAAGGAGCCACAATACTTCTGCTGAAGGTATCTGCAATTAAAAGTAAAATGCTTCCGCAAATAGTTGACAACGGTAAAATGAACGTATAATTTGATTTAAATAAAAGTCTTAAAATATAGGGTACGATAAGCCCTACAAAACCAATAGTTCCTGAAAATGCGACACATGTTCCCACCATTAAGGAAGTGATGATCACAATCTGTTTTTTCAGTCTTTCTACATTGATTCCTAAGTGTTCAGCATCTTTTTCGCCCAGCATCATTGCATTCAATGCTTTACCCTGCGGAACCAGGATGATATAGGAAATAACCAAAACTACAGTTAAAATGATATTTTTCGTCCAGGTTGCGGCCGCAAGACTTCCCATATTCCAAAAGGTAAGATCCCTTAGCTGATCGTCTTTAGAAATATAAATCAGAAAACCTGTAATTGAAAATCCGATAGAGGTAATGGCAACACCGCTTAACAGCATCATCACCACATTGGTTTTTCCTCCGCTTGTGGAAATCCTGTACACCAGCATCATTGCTAATAAAGCCCCTAAAAAAGCCGAAATACCTACCAATGAAAACTGCACCATTTCAGGAAGATATTGTTTGAAATGTCCTCCTAAAACAATGGCAATGGCAGCAAGTAATGTAGCTCCTGAAGTTAAACCTATCGCTTCCCCGGTTGCCAAAGGATTTTTAAACAGCCCCTGCAGACTGGTTCCTGAAACCGCCAGCATACTTCCGATAAGAATGGCCATGACAATTCTGGATGCTCTTACATCCCATATCACATATTTATCACTTAAGGATAAACTTGTGTCTCCTGCGATCACTTTTCCTAACACTTCAAACGCAGATCTACCACCGAAGTCGTAAACCCCTGTATTAAGAGACCATACTGCTATGATGACAAGCAGTATGGCACTTATAGTTAAGTAAAAGTATAATTTACTTTGTGTTCTCAATTAATAGTTTGTTTAATCCTACTGCAGCCTCTCCTAATCTTGGTCCGAAACTTGAAACCAAGCCTCCGTCCATTGCGATGATCTTCTTGTTTTTACCAGCGTTGGTCTGAGAAACACCCGGCATTTTCAATGCACCTTCGTTTCCACCTGCACCCTGTAATCCTGTTGAGAAGAAGAACAATACATCCGGGTTAGCTTTTACAACTGCTTCAGGAGTTAATGGTTTGAAATCTTCGAAATCAGTTACAGCATTTTGTCCGCCTGCAAGACCGATCAATGCATCCATTGGAGTTTTTGTTCCTGAAACCATCAGCATATTTCCTCTGGCATAAATGAATAAAACTTTTGGCTTTTTGGCAATCGGCTGGATCTGCTTAAGGTCAGCATCGATTTTATCATTCAATTTCTGATAATCTGTATTGCCTAAGGCTTTTGCCACCTGCTCTATTAATTTTTTAGTTCCTGCTACTGTAAACTCCTGATCAAAAACCTCAGCTTTAATTCCTGACGCTTTGATCTTTCCTAATAATTCCGGGTTTACATCTTTATTAGAAGCAAGTACTAAGGTAGGCTGTACAGCCATAATCGGCTCGATAGTCATTGATCTTACGTGTCCTAAATCTTTAGCCGTAGCTTTCAAAGATTCGGGATATGTACTGGTAACATCGTATCCTACGATTTCTTTCTCGTGTCCTAAGGCACTGATTATTTCTGTAACACCGCCACTAAGGGTAACGATTTTATTATTGCTTTTTGGCACTTCAGAAGAGGTTTCTGTTGCATTTTCTTTTTTAGCCCCTTCTTCTTTTTTGCATGAATACACTGCTAAAAGAACAGACGCTACCAGAATGAATTTTTTCATGATATACTATTTATTTGATTTTATTATAAAGGCTTATATTCAAATTGAGGGAATCCTCTTTCGCCAGCTACACCAGTTCCGTCTGTTGTACTTTTCGTAAGTCTGGTAAATTTCAGTTTGAAGTAATATCCTTCAGCATCTTTGATTATATAGAAACGATCACCATAAACTTCAAGACCGTTATTGCCAACGGGATTTCTCCAGTCTGCTCCAATTACTCTGTGGTCATTATAAATAAATTTAGACTGATCTACATTGGCAATTTCAAAATTATTATAAGCATCCAGTCCGGATCCTGAAGTAACTAATACTTCGTAAGCTCCTACTCCGCCCACATTATTATTATTTACAAAATCAGCATAGATATAGCTTCCCGCTCCAGAAATCACATTGGTGAATACTGTAAAACAAAGATCCCACTTGTTTTTTTCAGGCTGAATAAATACTTCTTTCTTATTTTTCAGGCTTACAAAATTGTAGTTGTATGCTGTATTTTTAGCGACTACAATCTCAGAATAATTGGACCCGTCCAGATCGGCAGATTTTACTTTGTATCCGTCACCAGCTCTTACAATCTGAACTTTTTTCCAGCCTCTGCTGTCTCCTCCTGTGGTTACAGATCCTACCGCAACACTTCCCGTATAAATTTCTTTACCCATATTCACAAGGTAAATTCCGTTTTCCGAATCATTGGCTTTGATGTCATCAATGGCAGTATAATCTGTTGGAAAATTTCCTTTTACACTATCAATATAAATTTCGTTGGCTGCATTGAAGTTGGCAACCTGAACCTGGGTTTTTAAAGTAGAAACACTTGCATCCGTTACCTGATCGAAAGTAGTCACATTAGGGATTTTTGCTGCTGCCATCATAATAGACGAATTTAAAACGACTTTAAATTCGCTTCCGGAATACAATGCAAAATCCCAATCTGTTCTTTTTGTTAATTTCTGTACAGGCCCTTTCGTAACAGGGTCAATTTCACTAAGATCAATCCAGACCTGGTTGGGCTCTGTAGCGCCGCCTACTGTAGGATCTCCAATTGCACCTTCAATCGGAGCAACTGCCACAGCATCTTCATTATCATTAATACAAGATTGTGAAATAAATGAAGCCCCTATTACAAGGCAAAAAAGTATTTTTTTCATTGTAGTTCTTTTAAAAATTATAATTGAGACGGGCAAAATAACTTCTGCCATAGAAAAGATTCTGGTTATCAGCACCTGCATTATGACTGTCCCCGGCAACCGTGGTATTTCTGATGGATGAAACATCAAAAATATTTTTTACTCCTAAGCTTAATTCCACATGATTATTGAAGAAAGGCTGAGAAACGGTAAAATTCATCATATTGAAAGCATCAATTTCTCCTAGCACATATTCTCCCGGATTTGTTGGATCCTTTGCATCTGCTTTATGAACATATTGTCTGCTTTTTCCGGTATATTTATAATAAAGGGCGAAAATCGTTTTCGTAGAAGGCAATGTATAGTTAGTGCCTAAGTTTGCTTCCACATAGTAGTTGAAATCATCCGGCGAAGTAAGATTTCCGGTATTCATCACTCTGGATATTCCCATGGCAGAAACTCCTGTATTGATGCTCCAGTCTCCTTTTCTTACATTCACCCCGCCACCGAATAGTATCGATTTATAATTATCAACATTCACATAAGTATATTGAAGCGGGCTTGGGTTAGTAATCACACTTTCGATTCTGTTTTTTACATTCAGGTACATTCCTGAAAGGCTTAAATTGAATTTCCATCCTGCAGAAGAATGGGTGATATAATCCCAGAACAGTCCTGCTGAATATCCCGTTTCAGGTTTCAGGTTTTCGTTTCCTCTGATATCGTGGTTGTTATCCACTAAATACGTATACAACTCATCATACGTAGGAAATCTGTTCGCAGAACCGAAAATCCCTCTAAGGTCTGAGTTTTCTGTAAAATTATATTTTGCAGTAAATGAATAATTAAATTGAGAATCAAATTTATCGCTTAAAGCCAATCGTACTCCAGGACGTACGGAAAGATTATCAATCACTTTCCATTCCGCAGACAGGAAATTGGCATAGTTAAAGATCGTCCTGTTGATATTATCTTTACCTGTAGTTCCGAAAGTTCCTGTAGAACTATCTGCAAAACCTTTGGTTCTGTCTAATTCATATCCAAGCTGAAAGTTAAATTTCTCGCTATCCAAAAAATTACTGAACATCCCTCTTGAGTATAACACTTCGGATTTGTAAAAAGTGTTTTTTTCTTTTCTTGAAATTTCCCTTCTGTTTGGAACATCATATTCGTAATCCTGATATTTCCTTTCCTGGCTTTGGTAAGAGAAATCACCATTATAATTGATTCTACCAAGTTTGGTCTGAATATTAAACTGATGAATCCATCTTTTGGTAAAATAATCTTTATCATCTGATGTAAAGGTTCGCTGACCCTCACCAAGTGGAAGTGAAGTCACTCTCGGATCGTAGAAGTTGATATTTTCTGAAAGGAAGTTGATCTTATAAAATAAGGTCGTATTGTTTTTGGAATAACGAACCGCAGCATTGGTAATCAGCTGATCTTTTGGCTGCCATTCATAGCCTCTAAGATTGTCATTATCCGGATTGAAATATTTATATCCATTGTATTTTCCTTTATATCCCTGAAAGTCATTATGGTTTATATCTGCTGTAATCGTCCAATTTTCAGATAATTTATATCCTAAGTTTAAGGATTGAATGTGTCTTCCGTTTCCTTTTTTAAACCAGTCATAATCCTTTCCTACCGTTTCTTCCTGTAAAGAAAGCAATGCATTGAATTTTTTAGAATACGTTTTTTTTGTAATGATATTGATCACTCCGGCAACTGCATTATTACCATATTCTACTCCCATTGATCCTTTTACAATCTCAATACGTTCTATATTATTGACATTCAGTTTGGTAAGATCAACAAGATTTCCCATTCCCTGGTCACTTACCACCGGAATATTGTCGATCAGTATTTTGGTATATTCACCGCTCAATCCCATGATATTGGCATTGGAATCACCACTGCCTCTATTAGGCTGAATCAGGATATTAAGATTTTGATTGAGAACTTCTGCAACATTGGTTACAGCCATATTTTTAATCTGCTGTGCATCAATTACTTCAACTTTATAGATAGATTTGTTGATGGATTGCTGCATGTACTGCCCGGTGATAACAACTTCTTCTATCTTCTTCTGATTAAGAGAATCTTTTTGCTGTGCACTGATCCAGAAAATCGTGGACAGAGACAGTATAGAAAGCACTTTCTTCTTCATAGACGCAAAATTTTTGGCAAATATAGTTCTTTATTTAGAACAATTAAAAATAATTACTTATTTTTGTAGAATAATTCTAAATAAAGATAACGTTATGAAATTAAAACTACTTTTAGGAACTTTAATGCTTACGGCGATTACCGCTAATGCGCAAGTAGCTACAATTAATGAAAACTTTGACAACTTTACTCTTGGGAATACCACTTTTCCACAAAATAACTGGTCAGCAGTAATCGCAGCCAATATTTTGCCTTTCCCTCCTGCACCGATGATGATTGTTGCAGGTACAACAGATAAATTTATTCAATCTTATGCTGGTAACAGCGGAACTTCGCCTTCATATCTTATTGCTCCGCACATCGTAGCTCCTTCCGGGGATAAAAGTGTATCCTTTATTGCAGCTCTGGCAGCAACATCTCCCGGTACAGGAACTATTCAGGTTGGATTAGCATCTAACCCTGCTGATATGTCAACTTTTGTAGCCGTAGGAAATGAAATATCTTTAACTACTACTACATACCAAAATTATAGTATCCCTGTTCCTGCTTCTACTTCTTCTTATTTAGTTTTTAAATTTACACCAACAGCAGCTCATACTGCCATACAGCTTGATAATGTAGTTTATAATACTACTACTTCCTTAGCCGTTACAGATGCTGTAAAATCAAAAGAAGACATCAAATTCGTTGTTAATACTGATAACACTGCTTTACAATTCGTAACCAGAAAAGATCCTAAAAATATCCAGATTTATTCTGCAGCAGGACAAAAAACAGCTGAAGGAAAATTAAACGGTCAGAAATTTGACATCAGCGGTTTACAGGCTGGTGTATATTATATGCTTATTGAAACTGCTGAAGATTCATTAATCAAATCAAAATTCATTAAAAAGTAAGACTCATTAGATTCACTCTTATAATGTAAGGCTGGTTTATGAAATTCATAAACCGGCTTTTATTTTTTTAAATATGATCACTACACCTTGTATTGAAGAGACTTTATATAATATTTTCTGAAGCATGATTAAAGGTAAACACGATAAATGTCATGTTTTTATTTAGAACAATTAAAAATAAATATATATTTTTGTAGAATAATTCTAAATAAGGAAATCATATAAAACCTTTACTTGTTATGAAAACAAAATTACTTTTGACCTCTTTGTTTGCTCTTGCAGTTCAGCAAACGGTAATAGCACAAACGGATGCTAACGGATATACGACGGTGAATATGTCGATGGGAAGCGGATATCAAAACCGTGTATTTTTTGACTTAAGCGCGAATAATATGGTATCTCAGCCGGCCAATTCATGGGATGTTGCTTTTTACAGAGCTTCATCAACTAATTTTGGAACAAGAATCAATGATGCACATGATATCAAAGTATACCAGGCATCTTCCAACCCGGCAGACTGGAATACCATCACTACCAACAGCATAGCTTCTTACGGAGCACCCCTTTTTAATATTGATAATACCACCTTTTTACAGGAAGGAGCCTTCGAGCAAGGTTCCGCCACTTATGGATGGGGAGAATATAATCCCGGCAATCACCATGTAGAGGGAAAAGTGATCTTTATCTTACAGTATGCATCCGGCGCCTCCGTAAAATTCATGATTGATGATTATTTTGGAGGCTATACTTTTAAATATGCCAAATGGAATACTGCAACCTCATCGTGGGACGCTACACAGACCAAGACAGTTGCTAACGGCACTGATGATGCATTTTTCAATTATTTTTCATTCACTACAGGGGAAAAAGTAGCTAATCTGGAACCGGCAAGAGCCAACTGGGATATGATGTTTACAAGATATTATACCGATTATCCTTATATCGATCAGCAAGGTAACCCTCAAACGATGAAATACAGAATGTCCGGTGTGATTCAAAACTCTGCTAACATTACTGTTGCAAAAGTACAGCCAGAAACGCAAGCTACTCCTTCGTCTACCATTCCGGCTTCTACAGCATTTTCAAGCAATATTACGGCTATTGGCCATTCATGGAAGCCAACATCAGGAGCTTATACAGATGTAGTATATTACATAAAGCAAGGTGCGGATTATTACAGAATGTATTTTACTTCTAACGAAGGTACGCAGACTGGAAATATGTACTTCAAATACAAAAAAATAACGGGTACTCTTGGGATCACAGAAGTTAGCAAAAAAGCTTCTTTCGGAATCTATCCAAACCCAACTACGGCTGACAAAAAAGTAACGGTATTGTTTGATGTTAAAGAAAAGGCATCTCAAAAAGGAAGTGTAGAAGTATATGATCTATCAGGAAAGAGAGTGCATTCTGAAGAACTTAGCAACCAAACCGGTTTCTACAAGCAAGACTTAAATTTATCTCACCTGACTTCCGGAAATTATCTGGTAAAAATTACCTATGGAGGCAGTACGGAAACTAAAAAACTTATCGTAAATTAAATTTTAATACTTTCTATTTTTTCTATAAAAAGGCTGCCTACGAATTGTGGGCAGCCTTTTATATATTGTAATGGTAGGGTTGATAGTTGATAGTTGATAGTTGATAGTTGATAGTTGATAGTTGATAGTTGATAGTTGATAGTTGATAGTTGATAGTGTAAAATTACGAACAATCAAGATATAAGACATTAGATTTCAGATTATCAATTTATTATGCAGAATAAACTCTAAAAACTAAAAACCAAACACTAAAAACCAACAACAGACAACTAAACTAGTAAATCTTAAACCCCTTATAAACCTCCGTAGACTTCTCCGTCATTCTTGAAGAATCTCTAAGAAAGTTTAAAAGATGGTCCTGCCCTACATGCATATTATGATGCTCAATGCTTTCCCACAGCTCGATCAGGAAAAAGGTCCCTTTGTTATCTTTGTCTTCTATCAGGTCATACTGAAGGCATCCTTCTTCTTTTCTGGTCTCTTTTACCAGGTTTTGAAACAGCTCTACCGCTTCCATCAGATAGTTTTCACTGAACTTAAAAAGCGCAATTATATGTAAACTCATGTTCTATTTTTATGGGTGTAAAAGTAGAATATTTTCAAAACCGAATGTGATTTTAGGGATCTTATTTTTCCACAATAAACACAATATTTAATTAAATACTGATTTATAAATAGTTATAGAGCTCATCACAATTACCAAGGTTCCAATTATCACAAACATTTTCTTTACAGGAAGTCTTGAAGTAAGCATCGCAGAAAAAGGAGCTGTAATGATTCCTCCGATCAGTAATCCCAGAATAATATTCCAGTGCTGGATTCCCAGCGTAAAGAAGAACGTGATTGCAGATGTAAGTGTAAGGATAAATTTGGCTACGGTAGAACTTCCAACTGCAAATCTTGGGGTAAAAGCGTTTTTGATTAAAGTTCCTGTTACCAAAGGGCCCCAGCCTCCCCCAGCAAAGGAATCTATAAAACCTCCGATTACTCCTAATCTCGTTAGGTTGGTTTTTCTTTTTAAGGATTTATTTTGCTTTGGTTTAAAAGCATTCGACAAAATCTGAAATCCAAGGTACAGGGTATAAAAAGCAATCACCGTTTTAGTGATTTTGGAATAATATTCTCCAAGATACGTAAGTGATAATGCTCCGATAATAGCTCCTATCACAGCAGGAATCGCCAGTTTTTTCACCAGGCTTTTACTTACATTTTTCAGTTTGATGTGGCTGATACTTCCGGCTGCTGTTGTAAAACTTTCTGCAGAATGAATACTGGCACTCACAATATGCGGCGGAATATTCAGGAATAAAAGTGTAGTCGTACAGATGACACCATAGCCCATTCCCATGGATCCCGCAACGATCTCGGCCAAAAACCCGATCAGAAGCATCCAGTAAAATATATAATTATCCTTCGCTAAAATGACCAGAAGTTCGTCCAGAAAACCCAGCTCATACATCGAAAAAACGCCAATAAACAATATCGCGATCGTGACGAAGAACACATTGAGTCTTATTTGTACTTTTTTTGAAATGACCATATTATAGGATCATCACTGCTCCCACAGTTGAATTACTGGTTTCATCAATTAAAATAGCATTTCCGGTATCGCGGCTGTCTTCAAAACTATCAAACACCAATGGTGAAGCTGTTTTCAATCGCAGTTTTACGACTTCATTCAGTTTGATATTTTCGGTAACCGGTATTTTTTCAAGGGTATTGACATCAATTTTATACTCAATTTCCTTGATAATGGCTTTCAGGACTTTAGCTTTATGTTGAATAAAATATTTGTTTCCTTCCTGCAATTCTTTTTTGTCCAGCCAGCAAACCACGGCTTCAATTTCATTTTCAACTTTCGGAAGATGGTCTGTTTTCACTAAGAAATCTCCTCTGCTGATGTCGATATCATCTTCAATATGCAGCACGGCAGGCTGATTGGTAAAAACAGATTCCACTTCTCTGCCGCCGGTTTCTATTTTGGATATTCTGGTCTGGATATTTTGAGGAAGTACGGTAATTTCATCTCCTTTTTTATAAATCCCCGAAATTACTTCTCCGGCATATCCTCTGTAATCGTGGTGTTCATCCGTTTGGGGACGGATGACGTACTGAACCTGAAATCTTGGGTTTTCTGTATCATTAAGCTGATCAATTTCAACATGTTCAAGATAATCGAGAAGTGCGGGTCCTTCGTACCAAGGTGTATTGGCAGATTTCTCTACAATATTATCACCCTGAAATGCCGAGATGGGAAAATAGTTCACATTTGTTAATCCCAGTTTTTGGGCAACTAACTCATATTGAGCTTTAATATCATTAAAAATTTCTTCAGAATATTCTACTAAATCCATTTTGTTAACTGCTACAACAACATTCTTCATTTTCAGCAGTGACGCAATAATGGAATGCCTTCTCGTTTGCTCGATCACCCCTTGTCTGGCATCAATCAACACTACGATAAGCTGAGAGTTAGACGCTCCCGTGATCATATTTCTGGTATATTGAATATGTCCCGGAGCATCTGCAATAATGAACTTTCTTTTAGGTGTTGAAAAATACCTGTAAGCTACATCAATGGTAATCCCCTGCTCTCTTTCTGCTCGTAAACCATCGGTAAGAATGGCGAGGTCTATCCCATCCGAATTTTTATTCTTTGAATGCTTTTCCAATGCATCCAGCTGGTCGATCAATATATTTTTGCTGTCATACAGGAGTCTTCCGATCAGGGTACTTTTACCGTCATCTACACTTCCTGCTGTTATAAATCTTAATATGTCCACGTGTTGTTTAGTTATGAATTAAATATGTGAATGATGTATCATAATGGATATCGCTGAACGGTAATTTCTCATTAAAAGTAACCGCCTTTTTTACGGTCTTCCATTGCGGCTTCTGTTACTCTGTCATCAATTCGGGTTTCGCCACGCTCAGAAATTCTGGAAGCTGTAATTTCATTAACGACCTCATCCAAAGTTTCAGCAGTACTTTCCACGGCTGCAGTACAGGTCATATCACCTACTGTTCTGTAACGGATTCTTTTATTGACAATGGTATCATTTTCATCAATCTGAATAAAATCTGAAACGGCAATGAGTTGTCCTTCAAATTCAATCACATCTCTGTCATGAGCAAAATAGATAGAAGGAAGCTGAATATTTTCTTTCTTTAAATAACTCCAGACATCAAGTTCTGTCCAGTTTGAAATAGGAAATACCCGCACATTTTCACCTTTGCTGATTCTTCCATTATAGATATTCCACAATTCGGGACGCTGTAATTTCGGGTCCCATTGTCCGAATTCATCGCGAACAGAGAAAAAACGTTCTTTAGCTCTTGCCTTTTCTTCATCTCTTCTTGCTCCGCCGATGCAGGCATCAAACTGAAATTCTTCAATAGTTTCCAACAGCGTATGCGTCTGAAGCCAATTTCTGGAGGCAAATTTCCCTTTCGGCTCCGTTAATTTTTTCTCACGGATCGTATCTTCCACCTTTCTTACGATCAATTCTGCACCGATAGTTTCGGCTAAATAATCTCTGAACTGTAATGCTTCCGGAAAATTATGCCCTGTATCAATATGTACCAAAGGAAAAGGAATTTTCATAGGTGCAAAGGCTTTCATCGCCAAATGAACCAGCGTTATAGAATCTTTTCCGCCGCTAAAAAGCAGTGCCGGTTTTTCAAATTGAGCCGCAATCTCCCGCATGATATAAATGCTTTCGGCTTCCAGCTGTTCCAGATAGTCTAATGTATGGGTACTCATTATTATTTTTGAAAATGTTAATTAATTGGTATGCAGACCGCATTCTTTATGTGAAGATTCCCACCACCATCGTCCTGCGCGTGGGTTTTCGCCTTCTTCTATTGCTCTTGTACAAGGCTGGCATCCTACACTGATAAAGCCTTTTTTATGTAATGTCAGTTCCTGAACTTTATGTTGTTCCAGATAATCTAAAACATCCTGGTATGACCAATGAATGAGCGGATTGTATTTGTAAAGTTTACGTTCCTCGTCCCATTCGATCACTGGCATGTTTTCACGGTTTTCAGATTGTTCGGAACGAAGCCCTGTAATCCATACATTTGCATTTTCCAATGCACGGTTTAGGGGTTTTACTTTTCGGATAAAACAGCATTCTTTTCTGTTTTCTACTGAATGATAAAAAGCATTGATTCCTTTTTCATTAACGTATTTTTCCACTTCAGAAGCATCCGGAAAATAGACTTCCGTATTCACTTTATATCTCGAATTATTCTTTGAAAGCAATTCGTAATGCTCATAAAAAAGTCTTCCCGTATCTAAAGTAAAAACTTTTACAGGAAGTTTGTTTCGGAAAATCATATCTGTAATCACCTGATCTTCCTGACCCAATGAGGTTGAAAAAACAACTCCCTCAGAGAATTTTGTTGAGATAAATTTCAATGCCTCTTCTGCTGAAAGCTGTTTCAGGGTATCTGCATCTTCTTTTGAAATCATATTGTATCATTTGATGTTCATGCAAATATCTAATAAATTAATTACTCTACCAAATAAGTAGACTAATTATTCAAAAAAAATGGATCTGATCAGTCGATCAAATCCAATAATGTTTTTTCTTCTAAAATTTTGAGTGAAGCGTCGCGAACCTCGATCAACACATCATGCAGACCGCAATGATCTTCGTTACAATCTTCACATTTTTCGTAAAAGTTCAGACTTACACAAGGAAGCATGGCAATAGGACCGTTTACCAAACGGATAATCTTGGCAAGCTTTACATTTTCAGGCAATTCCCTTAAAAAATATCCTCCGCCTTTTCCTTTTTTACTATCCAGAATATCTGACTTTTTAAGTTCAAGCAGAATATTTTCCAGGAATTTCAATGGGATCTTTTTATGTTCCGCAATTTCGGAAATAAGAACCGGGCCTCCATTCCTTTTTTCTACAAGGTATGAAAGTGCCTTAAAAGCATATTGAGATTTTTTTGACAACATTACAGCAAATTTAAGAAAATAGTTTCAATTGGATGATTATAATATTGAATGGTTGTTGGTTGTCTGTTTTTAGTTGTTGGTGTTTTGTTTTTAGTCTTTGATGTCTGATGTCTGATGTCTGAAAAATAAATCCTCACTTTTGCCTTTCTGCCATTAAATTATTAAGTTTGCTCTATGTTCAGTAAACAAGAAGCACAACAGTTAAAAAAGGAGTTTTGGACGGCTTTTGGTAAGTCATTTCCCAGAAAATGGATTTTATATGATACAAAGGTGAAAGATCTTTCATTTAAGTTTAATGCCGACAATAAAAAGGCAGAAGTGTCATTGGATATTGAAATGAAAGATGAAATCTTCCGGAATGCCTATTATGAAAAGATATGGTCTTTGGAAGATATATTAAAAGATTTCATTGGTGATTTTCATAAGGAAGAACATTTTACGCTCGAAAACGGAAAGGTGATCAGCAGAATCTGGATCGAAAAACACGGAGTTTCTGTTTTCAATAAAAATACATGGCAAGAAATTTTCGAATTTTTTGTAGAGAAAATGGATGGCTTTGAAAGGTTTTATTACGAATATGAAGATTTCATAAAAGACGTTTAAAGATTTCGTATAACCGCTCTCTTTGAATTGCTGGTAGAATTACTCATCAGAATCTTTCAATTATTCAGGAGTTTTTATTGGGATCGGTCCGTTTTATTTTCAGAAAAATTCGCGCTTTTTTTTAATATATCCAGATTCAAAGTAATCAGGAAACAGTCACATAATGGAAATTTTAGAACAATACAACCTGCGTTTTATCCGTCGTCCTTTCATTTTTCATCATGGAAAAACAATTGTGAAGAAACAGGCTGTACATGATGAGGATGATGAATATTGGGGATATTTTCTGAACCGCTACACGGATCCTGATGACATTGATGCTATTATTACTACTATTGATGGTATCGTTAACGAAGATTTTCATTATTCTGAATATGCATCAGACATCTATTTAAAGTCAATACACATTGAGTATACAGATACAGCACTCCTCTTTCAAACCAGAGATGATGCACTGATCCGGAAAGTTCCTTTTGAGGAAGTTAGAGAAATCCTCCTGCTCTGGAAAAGTTTCATTATGACTCCTCTTCCACTCTCTTCTCCAACTCATAAAAACACTTTTCAAATGCCGGTAACTACCTACTTTGAAGATCACAACAGAAAACGGATCAATATTCCTGAAGAAGCTTCTTTGTACCATTATAAAGTATATGAAGAAAATGGATCGATTCTGAAAAGAGAAGAATATGACGAACATAAACTGCTCACTGTGTTTTATTATGTACAGGATCATGAAACAGAACAAGAGGTCATAGAAACCATTGGTAAAGATTATGCGGGAATTGAAGGATTTGCGGTGGTAAAAACTGAAAAACTTAATGGGTATACAAAAGAGATCAATAGATTTTATACTGCTGATGGTACTTATGATGAATTCTGTATCACAGCTTTATTCGATCAGAATAACTATATGATTTATGAACGGGAAGAAAGTTATTTTAAAGGAATTCATGATATTGAAACCCGGAAATACTATGTTGAGGATGCAAAAAAAATCTTTGAATTTGTCTATAAAAACAGCGGAGAACTTCTGCTTATGAAGGGTTTTGAACCGCCATTTGTTGTTGAAAATAATAGCAGTATTACCGTTTCCGAAATAGAACTGTTTTTCCCTGACTTTTTATCTCAACATCCTTATTATAAAAATGCAGAAATAATTCCCTGATTTTGTGGTTTTTAATATCTTTGAAGATAACAAGCAAGTGGTAAATGTAAAATAATAGCAGACCAGTTTCAGTCAATATAAGAAGTATCATTAAATACATTTCTGTTAATAAAGAATAATGAGTTTTAAGATAATGCAATGCCTGTTTCCGGCTTAATGAATGCAACAACGAAATACCCCTAAGGACATGAAAAAAGTATACAAAAATATTTTCGGAGAAACCGTTTCAAAAGCTGCAGCGGAACAATTGAATGAATATCATCTTTATTATTACCTGAAAGACTCCGGTCTCCTGAAACAGATTGATTTTGTAAGTGATGATGAAATATACAATATCAATTACTTTCTACATGAAGAAGATGAAAATGAAGTATTCAATGATTTAAAAGAGAAATCCAGTTTCTTTGATATAGAAAAAAGGGAAACACTCGGCGACTTTATTATTGCGACCAACAAGCTGTATTCATTAACCGTAAATGAGGAGCCGCTAATTTCAAAATCTATATTCACTACTACGGATCCGGAAAATTTCATCTGTTCCCAGGTTATTGATAATGAAACGTTGGAACCCGTATTGGACAGGACTACCAAATGCTGGTATACCAATGATGAAAACGGAGAAAGATATGCGGCCATAGAATTCAGTTACCAGGAAGACGGAAAACTGGAACTTGCGATAGACAAAACGCCTAACCGTGAGGACGACCAGGAATGGGAATATTATGATTACGGGACCTTTCAAAATCTTCAGAAGAAATTCACAGAAAATATCAGCTATTATAAAACGGCAGCCATGCTTCCCAAAAAAGCGAGCAAAAACTCTTAGAATAGACACTAATAAAAAGTCATAAATATTCATAATTTTATTTAAAATTTACATAGAGGCAAAGCATTACTATGCTTATTTTCGTATTTTAGACCTCATGAAAGTGCCGGTTTGCGGGTGCTCAAACATTCTTTGACATTGTATCCGGTGAGGACTCACCAAAACTATAATCCGCAACTTACTTCTATTCTCACATACATCACAACTTAATAATAACAATGGAAAACAACTCGTTTATTTTTACTGACGGAACGGACCCTAAAATGATTGAAGCGTACAAAAAAGCGCAGGACACCTTTAAATATTTCTGGAGAGAACAATCCTGGGAATACAGAAGAATTATTCCCGGACTTAATCTTGCATGCGTAAAAGCTGCCTTTTCACAGGAAGACCCGGAAACCGGAAAAAATATTGTAGAACATATGTGGATCAATGACATCGATTTTGACGGCGACCACGTAAAAGGTTACCTCATCAATGAGCCTAATGATCTTACGAATATACAGCCCGGAGATTATTTCGAAATTCCTCTCAATGAGATCAGCGACTGGCTTTTTGCCATCACCCCAACGGTGAAAAAACCTACAGGACTTTCAAAACTCTTCTCTTCTTCTCAGGAACCTATTCCTAAAGCCTACGGCGGATTCACTATCCAAAAAATGCGTGCTGATATGCCAGAAGATGAAAGACAGGAACATGATGATGCCTGGCAGCTGGATTTTGGAGATTTTAATGATATTGAAGTCGTTCATGAGCAGAAAGAAAAACCTGAAAATCTTATCGAACATCCGATGAGCAGAAATATGAAGGAAGATTTCGTTAAATTCTTACAGGAATATCCGAATGAATTAACCAATACAGATGATAACGGTTTAAGTCTTCTTCACAGAGAAACCATTGCCGGAAATTTAAGTTCTGTGGAAGTTATTCTGGAAGCCGGAGGTGACAGAAACCTTCAGGCACAAAACGGAAAAACAGCATTGGATTATGCGAAACAGTTACAATGGAAACATCTGATTCCTGTTCTGGAAAATTAATATACAAAGAGAAGCCTAAGGTTTCTCTTTTTTGTTACTCATTATTTACCAAATGACAAATACTAAAAATCTAAGTTTGATTAACTTGCTGTCATGAAAGAATTATTTGAATATATTTTAAGGTTTGGAAATCTCAATCAGCAGCAGATCGATTTTATGTCTAGTAAAGCTGTAGAAATAGAGCTTTCCAAAGACGAATATTTTTCGGAAGCCGGAAAAATTGCCAGCCAGGTTGGGTTTATCGTAGAAGGGATTCTCAGGGTCTGCTATTATAATAATAAAGGCGAAGAAATCACTAAATATTTCATCGAAGAAAACAATCTCGTTGTAGATTTGGAAAGTTTTGATAATGAAATCTGCTCCAGTAGTTATGTTCAAGCTATTACAGATTGTAAACTGATCGTTTTTTCCAGAAAGGATTGGCTGGAACTTTTACAGACCATTGTCGGCTGGGAAGTGATCGTCCATAAAATTATTTCAAGAGCACTTATTCAAAAAGTAGAAAGAAGAAGTCCCCTGGTTTCAGAAGATGCCACAACCCGATACCTGAAATTTATGGAAATCTACCCCAACGTAGTTAACAGAATCCCACTTTCCTACATCGCATCTTATCTGGGAGTGACACAATCTTCGCTGAGCAGAATCAGGAAAAATATCAGGTGAATGAAAAGATGAGAATCGAGAACCAAGAGACAAGTTAGATACAACTATATTTTTTTGCTTTTTGTCAAATGACAAATACAATCTTATTTAATTAGCAGAATTTTACCTCATCAATTAAAAACAAAGAATATGAATTCAGTATTAATTACAGGTGCCAACAGAAGCATCGGCCTGGAAACAGCAAAACAACTTTCAGCAAAGGGATTATTCGTCTATTTGGGAAGCCGGAATCTTGAAAAAGGAGAAGCTGTTGTCAAGGAACTTAATGATCAGGGATTTCAACACATTAAAGCCATTGAAATCGATGTTACCAATACTGATTCCATTACAGCCGCAAAAAATAGCATTGAACAAGAACAGGGAAAACTGGATATCCTGATCAACAATGCAGGAATCCTGGGAACAAATCCGCAAACTGCTGCAAATGCTTCTATTAAAGATATTCAAGAGGTATTTGACACCAATTTCTTTGGGGTAATCAGTGTTACTCAGGCATTTTTAGAACTGCTGAAAAAATCAGAAAGTCCAAGGATCAGCAATATCACGTCCGGACTCGGGTCATTAACGTTACACAGCGATCCAAACTGGAAATATTATCATGTAAAAGCAGCAGCTTACGGACCGTCAAAAGCAGCATTGAATGCCTATACCATCGTTTTAGCTTACGAATTGAGAGATCTGCCATTCAAAGTCAATGTAATTGATCCGGGATATACCGCAACCGATTTTAATGGCCACAATGGTCCGGGCTCTGTAGAAAGTGCCGCTTCTTTTATCGTTAAACACACCCTGACTGACGAAAATGCTCCTACAGGACAGTTTTTCAGCAATGATATTGAGGATGAGGTTGGAATTAGTCCTTGGTAGTTGTTTTGTATTATGTAAAATGTATTAATGTGATTAAAAAGAGACTTTTCGGTTTCTCTTTTGTATTTTTAAATATAAAACTCCTTAACCAAAAAGTTGTTTACCATGAAAAATCATCTCAGTCAATAGTTTCTTTGGAATATGATCCGATTCTTTAAGAAGAGTTATTGACGTAAGACACTTTATGAAATATATGGATATAGAAGAACAAATCAAAAATTATATTGCCTGCCATTCTGAACCAAAACGCAGTAATTTGGAAGAGCTACACCAGATCATTTTGCAACTGATGCCGGAATGCAAATTATGGTTTCTGGATGGTAAAAACAGTGAAGGCAAAACAGTCTCCAATCCCAATATAGGCTATGGATTTCAAACGATACAATACGCTGACGGAAGCAGCCGGGAGTTTTACCAGATTGGTCTCAGTGCCAACACAACCGGAATCTCCGTCTATATTTTGGGTATTAAAGATAAAACCTACTTATCACAAACCTATGGAGAAACCATAGGAAAAGCGAGTGTAACTGGATACTGTATTAAGTTTAAAGCGCTTAAAAATATAGATATTAAAGTGCTTGGGCAGGCAATACGGGATGGAGCTGGACAATAATAAACTAAATAAAAATAACTATCTCAGGAAATAGACAAACTGAATTACTCTCAAAATACTTAAATAATTGTCATACAAAAATTATGATCCGGCATTTACGTACAAACAAAAAGAGAAACCTCACGGTTTCTCTTTTTATATTATTTAATTAAACTTCCTCTTTCTTAACCAGAAGAACAAAGCTCCAAATAGCCCAATAATCACTAAAGGAAGTAGCAAATTGATCCATTGCCACGTACTTTTTTCTTCGGTAATTCTTTGTCGGTCCAGTAGTCTTTCTTCGATGTTTCGGTTTCTGAGCTCCATCAGGTTGCTGTCGTCCAGCAGATAATCCAGTGCATTTCTCAGGAACTGCTCGTTTCCGAACTGCTCATTGGTCAGCATGTCTACTCCTAAAGGTAAGGGTTCTCCTTTGATCACTTTGTTTCTTCCTACATCACCGTCAGCAATGATGATCATTTTATTGTCGGGACTCTGGCTTTTGAAACCAGGGTAAGATTTTCTTTCAATTCTTGAAGCATAGGCAGAACTAAACTTCCCTTCCAGCGCTACGGCAAAGATCTTCGGGGTACTTGGCTTTTCCATTTGTCCTAAGCTGTCTACACTTGCAATTTCTTTAAGGTCAACATAATTCGGAACCTGCTTCAACAGGGTTCTTTCACTTGATTCAAAAAGAACTCTGGTTTTAATATTTTTCCTTCCTAACGTATCAATAGAAGTTGGAAATTCAAATTTCACCGGATTGATGTTTTTCGTCACAGGATTATCCTGCTCAGCAATTCCCAACGGGAAATACGGCCACGGAAGACTTGTATACTGGGGGTTCCCTCCTACTTCTCCGGTTACCAGTCTCAGTAGAGCAAACTTTTTAACATCTTTTACCAAAGCCGGATTGATTCTGATTCCATAATTGAAAAAGAAATCGGTCATATTGATATCCACAGGGAAAGGCATGATTTTTTTAGACCGGGTCAGGGTATCCATTTCTGCATTCACTGCGTCGATCATCCAGAGGGTCTTACCGCCGTTCATGATAAACTGGTCAAGGATCACTTTTTCACCGTCTGTGAAAGCTTTTCTAGGCTTTGCAATAACCAGTGCACTCATCTGTTTTAATAAAGGAAGATCGGCAACGGTAAGCTCAGTCTGATTTTTAGGAATAATAGGACCTGCGTCATAATTTTCCAGTGCCAGATGCATAAAACCCTGGAATTCATCGGGGCTTAACTCGTCCTGATTCACCAAAACCCCTACTTTCTTTCTTTTATCGGCAGAAATATTTTTAATATTCGAAACAAGACTGTATTCCAGTCCTTCAATAGATCTGGTCAGCTGCTGATCTGCATCAATTCCTGTCTGCTGCACCACCAACGGGATAGATACTCCGCGTTTGTCATAACGGATCACCGCATATGGAAACAGCGTAATCTGAGAAACTTTTCCGTCTCTGATATCAGGCAATACAGAAGGCTGCATTCCCATCGCCATCAAAGTGTCCTGGGACATTTTGGTTTTAATAGGATCTATGAATTTAAAATCAATGTTGGGATTAATCTTTCTGAACTCTTCCAGCATAAATTTCGTTTCTCCTTGCAGCTGTTTAAAGCTTGCCGGAAAATCACCTTCCAGATACACTTCAATTGTCATTGGCTTTTTAATTGCCTTTACAACTTTTACAGTACTATCGGAAAGGGTATATCTTTTTTCTTTGGTTAAATCTAAACGTATTCCTGATACTGCCAGAATAACAGCTAACGGCAACACCACAAAAAGCAAAATTCCTAACGGAGATTTAAAGGATATCTTCTTCATAATTCTACTTCTTTTTATTGATAAAATGATTGGACAATACTAACGAAACACCGATAACCAAAACAAAATAGGCAACATCTTTAAAATCGATAAGCCCTCTTGTAAATCCTAAGAAATGCTGGTAAAAACCTACATTCTGAAGGATAAAGTCGGCACCGCCTAATAATTTATAGCTGGCCAGCTGCTCGATCCCGAAATACATGATGAAGCACATAAAAATGCCCAGCAGATAAGCCATGATCTGGTTTTGAGATAATGAAGAAGCTAAAATTCCCACCCCTGAAAAAGCAGCGATTAGAATAATCAGTCCGATATAGCTTCCGAAAGTCATTCCCATGTCGATATTTCCGGCAGGAACTCCCAACACATAAACGGTATAGAGATAAATCAGTGAAGGAATAAGGCATAAAATTCCAACAATCCATACGGAAAGGAATTTTCCGATGACAAGATCTGAAACTTTCAGCGGTTGTGAGAAAAGCCAATTTAGGGTTCCCGTCTGCTGTTCTTCTGCAAAGGTTTTCATGGAAAGTGCAGGCATAATAAACATCAACAGCCATGGAACCAACACAAAGTAACTCTGTAAGGAGGCCATTCCGATCTCAAATATATTGGAATCGTTGTCGAAAAAAAACAGAAAAAGAGTCGCTATCAGGCTGAAGGCTGCGATGATGATCCATGCGCTCCAGTTTCCGAAGTAACTCCAAAGTTCTTTCTTTAAAATTGCAATCATAGTTTTTTTTGTAAAAAAGTAAAAGGTATTACAGTGTATAATACCTCAACCATTATTTCTTCTTTTTATTTTTGTTAACGAGTTTCACGGTCATCATGATCAACACTACCAGAACGAAAAATCCGGTAATTAATTGCCACCAGTATTCAATAGCCATCGATTTTAAAATCACGGTAAAGACTACAAGGAATAAAATGAAAGTGGCAATTTCATTGGCCTGTCTCAATTTTATATTGGCTGTTTCAAGGGTATTTCCGTTAAGGGCTTTCAGCACCAGCACTTTTTTCCAGCACCAGTAATGATAGACGACCAAACCGATCAGGAAAGTCAGTTTTAAATGAAACCAGGACATTTTCATCAATCCGGGATTCAGAAAAATCATCACCAATCCGCAAACCGCCATGATAATGCCGGCCGGAACGGTGATAATGTTCCACAGCCTTCTGGCCATGAACGTGTACTGCTCGCGCAGAATCCTCTTTTTATCTTCAGCAAATTCGTCTGTATCTTTATAATAGACAAAAATCCTTACGAGATAGAAAATTCCCGCAAAATAGCTCACCATAAAGATGATATGCAGGGCTTTTATTATGGTATAAAGCATTGTTGGATATGCTAATGGGTTTAATTATGGTCTGTTACCTCCACTGCTTCTATATTGGATTCGTCTGGCTTCAATATGATTTTTTTTGCTCCCAGCTTGGTATAATATTTCTCCATTTTGTTCAAGTGATCATCGCTGTTCTCTTTTCCTTCGATCTGATACCCATAGTCACTCCAGATCTTGATAACAAACAGATCTTTCACCAAAATTCTATAATTAGGCTGTTCGAACTTCCCAGCAATATAGCTTTCCATATCTTTTTTGGAGACAAACTGATAAATGAAAACTCCTCCGTCATTCAGATCATCATCGGGATTATCATAAGTGAATGCATAGATTGTCTTAATCTTCGAAGCGATATCAGAATCCGTAATTTTAACAATAATGTTGGGATCACTTGTCACAAAGGGCATTTTTGTGATCCCTATATTTTTCATTTCCTGATTTATTCTGGCAGGTTTCATCCCCTGTAGTTCAACATTTTTAAGATCGAAATCCATAATGTTTTGTGCAGAGAAGCTTTGAAAACAAACAAAACCAATGATGAGCAATATTTTTTTCATAAACCTGCTTTTATATATACGATTAAGAAATTACATTAAGCTCTCTTCCTACTTTTTCAAAAGCAGCAATTGCTTTATCCAAATGAGCTCTTGTATGAGCTGCAGAAAGCTGAACTCTGATTCTCGCTTTTCCTTTTGGTACTACCGGATAGAAGAATCCAATCACATAAATTCCCTCGTCCATTAACTTTTCAGCCATTTTTTGAGCAAGAGGCGCATCGTACAGCATCACAGGAACAATCGCAGCATCCCCGTCAGGAATATCAAAGCCTTTAGCTTTCATTTCTGTTCTGAAATACACTGCATTTTCCATGACCTGATCACGAAGTGAAGTATCATCAGAGATCATCTCCAACACTTTTAAAGCTGCCCCTACAATTCCGGGAGCCAGTGAGTTCGAGAATAAATAGGGACGAGAGCGTTGTCTCAGCATATCGATGATTTCTTTCTTACCGGAAGTAAATCCTCCCAATGCACCACCAAGAGCCTTTCCTAAAGTAGAAGTGATGATATCTACTCTACCCATTACTTCATTCGCTTCGTGGGTTCCACGTCCTGTTTTTCCAATGAAACCTGTTGCATGGGAATCATCTACCATTACCAATGCATCATATTTATCAGCAAGATCACAAACTCCTTTCAGGTCCGCAACAATACCGTCCATTGAGAAAACTCCGTCGGTAACGATGATCTTGAAACGGTGGTTCTTTTCAGAAGCTGCAATTAACTGCGCTTCCAGATCCGCCATATTATTATTTTTGTAACGGTATCTTGCCGCTTTACAAAGACGAACTCCGTCTATGATTGAAGCATGGTTCAGTTCATCTGAAATAATAGCATCTTCTTCTGTGAATAAAGGTTCGAAAACCCCTCCATTCGCATCAAAACAAGCTGCATACAAAATAGTATCTTCAAGTCCCAGAAACTGAGCAATCTTCTCTTCCAACTGCTTATGAATATCCTGAGTTCCACAGATAAAACGAACCGATGACATTCCATATCCATGAGAACCAATCATGTCCTGAGAAGCTTTCATCACTTCAGGATGGTTTGATAATCCCAAATAGTTGTTGGCGCAGAAGTTCAACAGCTTTTTACCGTTCGCTTCTATTTCCGCACTCTGTTGAGAAGTAATAATTCTTTCTCTCTTGTAAAGCCCGTCATTATCAATATTTTGAAGTTCGTTCTGTAAATTTTGAAGATATTTTTCAGAGATCATTTTTAGTAAATTTTTAGATGCGCTAATTTAGTAAAAAGGCTGTAAAGTATAAGCTTTTATGGTTTTAATTCTAAAAATTTGAATGAAATACTGGATTTTTGCACAATAGTCTACCATTTTAGTAGGATAATATTTATCTTTGTCTTTCAAAATTCATGAAAATGAGGTTATCACCAGTAGAAAGAGCTAAAGCATTATCATCCCGAGATTTTTTAAATACCTATATGAAACCCCGAAGACCTATCATTCTGAAGGATTTTGTAGATCCGGGAAGCCCGGCTTTCAAAAAATGGAATTATGAATACTTTAAAGAAATTGCCGGAAATCAAAAGGTGAATATTTACGGAAGCGAACTGGAATCACTGGATCGGGTTGCCAGCAAACCTATTGCGCAGTCTACCTTTTCAGAATACCTGGATCTGATAAGCTCCTCACCTACTGAAAACAGACTTTTTTTATTCAATTTATTAAGCCTGTATCCGGCGCTTAAAGATGACATCCATTACAATGATGTTACCAACGGCAAAATATTAAAGTGGCTCCCTTTTATGTTTTTTGGCGGTGAGGGTTCTATTACCAGAAACCATATAGATATTGATATGTCTCATGTATTCATTACCCAGTTTCAGGGGATTAAAAGGATTTGGCTTTTTCCCTGGGAACAATCGGATCTGATGTATAAACTACCCTATAATTTTCACAGCATCCCTAATATTAAAGAACCTGATTATGATGAATTTCCTGCACTGCGCTACCTCAACGGGTATGAAGCTGTCATAGAACCGGGCGAAACTCTTTATATTCCTTCCGGATGGTGGCATTACATACAATATGAAACTGAGGGCTATTCTGTCTCTGTGAGGGCGTTACCTTCAAGCTGGCTAGAAAAGTGGCGGGGGTTTAAAAACGTAGTACTTATCCGGCATTTTGATAATGCCATGCGAAATATTTTCAGAGAAATATGGTTTCGCCACAAAGTAAACAAAGCAAAAAGAAAAGCTTTAAGAGCCATAAAAAAACAAAAAAGCTTCCTGATTTGAAAGCTTGTTCTATATTAATTATTAACCATTAAAAATTTTATACCATGGAATTACTTTATGCCATAACATCAGCTGAACGTTCGCTGTATTTCTTTTATCCCATTTTTTACTAATTTTTTCCAACTATTAAAAAAACCTCTCCATAATTATTTTAAACAATAATATTGGAGAGGTTCATATTATCTGGATTACCCTTATTCAAGGGTTGTATTTCTATACAATCCGCTAATTCTAATGCTTTATAAATTTGATATTCTTTTCGTTTATGCTGAAAACATACGTACCGGGAATCAATTCTGAAATAGCAATTGGTTTATTAGGCTGGTAGGTATCTTTCTTCATTAATCGTCCATCGATAGAATGAATGCTGTAATCCGCTACTTTATGGATTCCTTTTATATACAGTTCATTTTTAGCAGGATTTGGATATAATGCAAAGTTTTCAATCTCTGCAGATGCTACACTTAACGTTGTATCTTGCGAAACGGTCGAATTTTTTTCTAAAATCTGGTATTCATAATTAAATTCAACACTGGCTACCGGAAAGGAAACTGTTTCATAGAAATACTGATTGTTGGAAGTGTTATTCAAAGCAAAATAAGCGGTTTCTCCTGCTGTTCCGGTAACCTTGATTGGTAACGGCATTTCAAAGAAGCTCACTGAAGCATTACTCTGTGTCTGAGACGCTTTAAAAATCATCTGATTTCCTGATTTCTTCCATTTAATAGTATACGTAGGATATCCTTGCCCATACAGCCAATCGTTAAAAAACTCTGTAAAGTCTTTCCCTGTAGACTGCAGAAACGAAGCCTTAAAATCATTCGTACTGGCATATCCATACGCAAGATTAGGTCTTGCATGATAGTCCTTCAACGCCTGATAGAAAGCTGTGTCACCCAATATACATTTAAGCATTCGTACAATATATCCTCCTTTTGCATAAGAAAGTCTGCTGCTGAAAATCCGGTCTGTATCGGAAAGCTCTGCATCAGAAACATAGGTACTTCCTCCAGTGCTTCCTGTGATAAGGTTTTTCTGACCTAATAAATAGCTCATAAACTGGGTATTCGTCATTAAGAGTTTTTCATTGGCAAGGTGTTCTCCAAAAGTGGCAAATCCTTCATTCAGCCAAATATCATTCCATGTAGCACAGGTTACTTTATCTCCAAACCATTGGTGAGCCAGTTCATGAGCAATAATATCCTTGCTCCAGCTACCCATGGAAGACATCGTTTGGTGCTCCATACCTCCTCCCCACTGGAATTCCATATGACCGTACTTTTCGTTTCGGAAAGGATAAGATCCGAAATACGTTTCAAAAGTCGTCATGATCTGTTTCGTCCATTCAATATTAGCCATTCTCGTGGTGTTGGAATTGGTAGACGGATATACATAATTCACAAACGGAAACGGAGGATTTCCGATGGTGCTGTTCAGTTTTACATAATTGGTAATGGAAAGCGCAATAAGATAGGCTGAAGTAGGATAAGCCGTTCTCCAGAAAGTGAGCTTCTGCCCGTTCGGAAGAGAGGTTTCAGACATCAGTTTTCCGTTTGCTGCCACATTGTACTGTGAAGGGGTCGTAATTTTAAAATCAAACCGTTCAATTTTATCATTAAGGCTCTGCTTGGTAGGAAACCAGTCCTGAGCACCATATGGTTCACTTAATGTAGAAAGAATAGCGGTCCCGCCTTGAGCTCCGTTAAAAAAAGCATCGTAATCCTGTGAAGGAGCTCCAGAATAATTAATGGTCAGGGAATCCAATGTATTTGCCGGAAGCCATGCCGGAAAATCTATTTTCAGTTCCTTGGTCGGAAGCTGTTGAAATGTCATATCCGTTCCATGATATTTCACCTGAGATACGGACAATTCATCCGAAAGATCAAAATAGATAGTACTCATATTCTGATTCGGTTTAAAATGAGACGTTACAGAACCGGAAATTTCATAGATGTTAGGATCCAAAACGACATCCATCCGCTGATACTGGAGGTCATAATTTGAGGTATTAGGATTTACATTGTAAGTGGTCATCTTTTTAGCAAAGGATTTCTTTTCCATTGCAATCATCCCTTTCTTTTCAATATTATGTTCATTCTGAGCGTAAAATTGCTGCGGTATCAGCAGTCCAAAAATAAAGAAATAAAGTATTCTCATAGTCAATATATTACTGGGCCCAAATATAGATAAAAAACAGACTCATTAACGATTAAAAGGTTATTACAAGTAAAATAAATATATTTTTAAACAATAACAGATATTGAAGGAATATATCACGACAGTATTCATGATATTATTATTATTTCATAATTACAAAAGCGGATATTTCCCGTCAAAAAAAATCCGCTTTTTAATGCTTGATGAATTTTATATTTTGATCTTTGATGGTGAAAATATATGTTCCGGGAATCAGTTCGGAAATGACAACTGGTTTATTAGGCTGGTAAGTATCTTTTTTCACCAACCGCCCATCAATCATATGGATCGTATAATCGGTTGGTTTATGAATTCCTTTTACATAGATTTCATTTTTTGCAGGATTTGGATATAAAGCAACATCTTCAAACGCTGCAGATGCTACACTTAACGTTGTATCTTGCGAAACGGTCGAATTTTTTTCTAAAATCTGGTATTCATAATTAAATTCAACACTGGCTACCGGAAAAGAAACCGGTTCTGAAAAATATTGGTTGTCGGATGTATGATCTAAAGCAAAATAAGCCGTTTGTCCACCTGTTCCGTTGACTTTAATAGGTAAAGGCATTTCAAAGAAGCTCACTGAAGCATTACTCTGCGTCTGGGAAGCTTTAATGACGATTTGGTTTCCGGACTGTTTCCATCTGATGGTATAGGTAGGGTATCCTTCTCCATACAGCCAGTCACTGAAAAATCCGGTAAAATCCTTTCCTGTAGACTGTAGTAATGAAGCATTAAAATCCGAGGTTCTCACATAGTTATAGGCTAAAGCTGGTCTGGCATGATAATCCCTGAGAGCCTGAAAGAAAACGGTATCTCCCAACATCCATTTCAGCATCCTTAAAATGTAAGCACCTTTAGCATAAGAAAGTCTGCTATCAAAGACTGCATTAACATTCGCCAGATTGGAGTCCGAAACATAGGTACTTCCTCCCGGAGAAGAAGTAATTAAATCTTTCTGCCCCAAAAGATAGGCCATAAATTCTGTGTTGGACATCAAGAGTTTTTCATTGGACAGATGTGTTCCAAATGTAGCAAAACCTTCATTCAGCCAGATATCATTCCATGCTCCACAGGTTACTTTATCTCCAAACCACTGATGAGCCAGCTCATGACCGATAAGATTTTTGCCCCAACTTCCCAGCGAAGACATCGTCTGATGCTCCATTCCACCTCCATATTTAGATTCCATATGCCCATATTTTTCATTACGGAACGGATAAGGTCCAAAATAAGTTTCAAACAGATTCATTACCTGTTTGGTCCATTCTATATTAGACATACTCGCTGTATTGGCTGCGGTAGATGGATACACATAATTCACAAAAGGAAATGGCGGCGTTCCCATCGTATCAGTGATTTTTGTAAAATTTGTAATAGAAAGTCCTATAAGATAAGCTGATATTGGATAAGCCGTCCGCCAGAATGTTAATTTTTGCGCATTCGGAAGTAATGTTTCTGACATGAATTTTCCGTTGGCGGCTACACTATATTGTGACGGGGTAGTAATTTTAAAATCAAACCTTTCGATCTTATCATTAAGGCTTTGTTTGGTAGGAAACCAATCCTGAGCACCATAGGGTTCACTTAAGGTAGAAAGAATAGGAACTCCGCTTTGTGTCCCGATAGAAAAAGCATCGTTAATCGATAAAGGATTATTATTTGCCGGAGCACCGGAATAAAATATCGTTAATGAATCAAGCGTATTGGCTGGAAGGGCAGCCGGAAAATCTATTTTCAACTCTTTTGTCGCAAGCTGCTGAAAGAGAAGACTGCTTCCGTGATACTGAATCTGAGAAACCGTTAAAGTATTATCAAGATCAAAATAAATACTTCCCATAGTCTGATTTGGCTTAAAATGGGACGTTACGGATCCCGAAATATTGTATACGGCCGGATCCAGACTCACTTCCATCCTCTGATACAGAAGATCGTAGTTCAATGTATTAGGATTAAGGTTGTAAGTCGTCATCTTATGGGTATAAGATTTCATTTCTTTAGCGACCAACCCTTTCATTTCGATGTTTTGATTGAGATTTTGAGCATAGAGCTGCTGGCCAAACATCAAACTTATCAATACTATGTAAAAATTTCTCATATTCAGATGGTTATACATCCAAAGATAAAAAAAACCTTCTAATCATTGATTAAAAGGTTTTTATAATATTAAGGTAAATATTTTATAAATCTAAGGCAGGTTCCAGAATTTTCTCCATCCTTTTCTTCACCATATCTACTGATCCTGCATAATTGTTAACCATTAATGAAAATACTAATGTCTTTCCGGAATTCGTTTTTAAATATCCTGCTAATGTTTTCACCTTATTCAGGGTTCCTGTTTTCGCAAATATTTGTCCATTTCCTGTTCCGATAAACATTCTCTTTAAGGTTCCAGACTGCCCGCCTACCGGTAATGAGGTAAGATATGCGTTATAATACTTTTGATTCATTAAAGATGTCAAAAATTTCACCTGAGAGATCGGTGTTATATTATTATTTCTTGAAAGTCCGCTTCCGTCCATATAATTCAACCCGTTCATATCAAAATCACTTTCTTTTAAGTGACCTGTTACTACGATTCTTCCAGATTCCAATGTCTGATCACCCATTTTCTGGAAACCAACTGTTCTTAACAATGCTTCTGCTAAAGAGTTATCACTGTGCTGGTTGGTATAAAAAATAATATCACCCAATGTCGGAGATTTGTATGCTGAAACCATTTTTCTGCTTTCAGGTTCTGCATCTGTCATTCTGGGAGTTACTTTTCCTGTAACCGGAATACCACTTTTCACTAACGTTGTTCTGAATGTATTGGCCAAATATGCCGGAGCGTCCGGTATTTTTGTAGTCAGCGTTCCATTACCCTCATATTTATCTGCAAAAACCATTTGGTTCATATAAGGAGAAACATAGAAGTACTTTTTCTCTGATGATGAATTTCCTTTTTTCGTGATCAGTTTCTCGTTTGCAGGATTAATTTCGCGGGTAGTCCCTACCGGCAAATAGTAGTTATTATTCTCCAGCCAAACAACATTTTCCGGAAGCCTTGCAATATTGCCTTTGAAAAGCGCTGTTTGGATAATAATATCACCATTTACTTTTTTGATACCTTCACGGGATAATCCGCTCATGAAATCTGAAATAATATCTCTATAAGACCAGGCACCGGCTTTGTTTGTTCCCATAGAAGGGTCTCCGCTTCCTACCACATAAAGATTTCCATTCAGCACTCCATTTTCATCAATGTTTCCTGAGTATTCCAGCTGAGTCATCCAACGATAATTCTCACCTAACAGGTTTAATGCTGTTTCAGTAGTTAATAATTTCGTGGTAGAAGCCGGAACCAAAGGAGTATTTTCATTATACGAAGAAATGACTTTCTTCGTTTTCGGGTCGTACACTACAAATCCCCAGGTTGCATTTTTCAGCACAGGATCGGTCATCATAGTGTTTACATTAATATCTACAAGCTCTTTAGCCGATAAAATCGTTTTCTCAGCCGATGAACTGATAGGGGAAGGCAAGCTTAAGTTGCTTCTTGGACTATCGTACATCTGAGAGTAAAGAACAGTAGAAACGGTAGATTGGGCAAGGAAAAATCCGGAAGCCATTACCGCTGCAGTTGAAACATATTTTCTGAAATTTACCATCTATATTCGTTTAGTTTCTATGTCTGGAGCTCATAAAAAACGATTCATTATAATCATTCAATAAAAGAGCCAAACATTAAATCAACGACCAAAAGTAGAAATTATTGTTAGAAGTGCAGCTATTAACGAGTAATAAAAGACCGTAAAGTATGTTAAAAATTGTTAAAAATCAACAAATACATCTTTTTTAATGCTTTGATAAGCAGTAATTTCATCAAATTCATTCAAACTTAATAAAACCATCGCTTTGAATTTCTCATAGTTTTTTCCGCGCGGCAATTTTAATAAAATCTGGAACTGGTAGAAATTATTGATCCTTGCGATCTGGGATTTTTCCGGACCCAAAACGCATTCCTCAGGAAGGTATTTCCGCAGAATAGAACCCAAAAACTGGGACGCACGGTTCACTTTATCTTCCCTTCTGTGTTTCAGCTCTATCATAATGAGCTTTGTGAAAGGCGGATAGTGAAATTTCTGGCGTTCTGTGAGAAAATATTTATAGATTTTCGGAATATTATTCATTTTGATCAGCTGGAAAACAGAGTGATCGGGATTAAAAGTCTGGATCAGGATTTTCCCCTTTCCGGAAACTCGTCCTGCCCTGCCGGAAACCTGCGTAATCAGCTGATACGCCCTTTCTTCTGCCCTGAAATCCTGGACATATAATAAGGAGTCTGCTTTTGGAATGGCCACCAGCTCAATATGATCAAAATCCAGCCCCTTGGAAATCATCTGGGTACCGACTACAATATCCGTTTCGCGATCTTCGATTTTCTCATACAGCTTTTCATAGGCAAATTTCTTACGCATAGAATCTACATCCATACGATCGACTTCTTTATCCGGAAATAATTTTGAAACTTCCTCATGAATCTGCTCTACACCTACTCCTTTCTCATTCAGATTTTCAGAGTGGCATTTGGGACAGGTTCTTGGTTTTGAAGCTCTCTGGCCGCAGTAATGACATTTCATTTCATTGGCAGCTTTGTGATACGTCATGACGACGTCACAATTCGAGCAATAATTCACGTAGCCGCAGCTTTCACATTCCAATACATTAGAATAGCCTCTGCGGTTATGAAGAATAATAGCCTGATTTTTTTCGTCGATTGTTTTTTTGATCTCTTCAATGAGCCTTAATGAGAAATTCCCGGAAACTTTTTTGGAATCCTGAGCTTCTTTAAGGTTAATCAATTCATATTCCGGAAGCTTTACATTCCCAAATCTCTCGTTCAGGAAAATATACTTCATTTTATCTTTTCTCGCCCGAAAATAACTTTCCACGGAAGGCGTTGCAGAACCTAAAATTACGCCCGCTCCATAAAATCCACCCAATATTAAAGCTGAATCCTTTGCATTAAAATGCGGGGTAATTTCTCTTGGCCGATAAGCGGAATCGTGTTCTTCATCTACAATGATCAATCCCAGGTTCTGATAGGGTAAAAACAGAGCATTCTTTGTTCCAACAAGGATTTTAATGTCATTCTGTTTGATTCTCCTCCATACTTCTACCCGTTCAAAATCTGTGAGTTTCTGATGATAAAAACCAAGATGACGGCCATATTTTTTTTCTAATCTTTGTGTAATTTGCTTTGTTAAAGCGATTTCAGGTAGCAGAAACAGTACATTTTTCCCGTTGCTGATGCACTCTTCAATTTTCTCAAGGTAGATATGCGTTTTTCCTGATGAAGTTACTCCGTGAAGGAGTACATTTTTATTTTCCTCAAAAGCTTCATCTATTTCCAGTTTGGCAGATTTCTGTTCTTCGGAAAGCTCTTCGATTTCCTCAATTTCCCCTTCGTAGCTTTCGAGACGGTCTTTCTGCATATAATATTCTTCTACAAGATTTTTATCTGCTAAAGATTTGAAATGGGAGCTTCCAAAGAATCCGTCTTCAAACAAAACGGCCTTTTTAATGGGAACATCCGGTTTTTCGGTCTGCATTTCCAAAATAAGAAGAAAAAGATCTTTCTGTTTGGGTGCTTTATTGAGTTTTAAAAGAATTTCTGTGAGGTTTTGATTGCTTAGCACTTCATTATTGATCTTTACGTAAGCAACTTCTTTGGCTTTATATTTTTCAGCTATTTTTTCATCAATCTCAATGTACTGAAGGTCAATCAGGGAATTGATAGTTTTAATAATCTCTTTTTTTGCAATAAACGCCTCAATATCGGTAAGGTTAATCAGCTGTCTGACTTCCAATGCCTGGATCAGATACATTTCGTTTACATCAAGGTTCTCAAAATCGACCTGAATATTCGGTTTTAACTTGAGATAAGTTTCACTTTCAAGTTTTAAGGATGAAGGAAAAGCAAAACGGTAAATTTCGCCCAGCCCGCACAAATAGTACTCTGAAAGCCAGTTCCAGAAGTCGATCTGTTCCGGCGGCATGATCGGGGAATCATCAAGAAGGCTGATGACCTCTTTGGCGACAAAATTTTCCGGTGCATTGTCATGAAGGTCAAAAACGATTCCCGTATAGATTTTCTTTCCTCCGAACGGCACTAAAACCCGCATTCCAAGCTGGATATCAGGAATTAATTCGTCCGGAACTTTGTATGTGAAAGAACCTTTTAAGTTGAGGGGTAAAATTATCTGGGCGTACTGCAAGGAAATTAATTAAAGTGTAAAATTAGATTTTTCTTTAGAAAACTGCAATTATTTCTATTTTTATAGCCGTTAAAAACATATTAATATTTTAATTTAAACTTCATAACCATGAAAAAATTCTTTTTTTTACTCTCATTATTTTTAATCATTAGTATTCAAGGGCAGGAAAAAGTACTTTTAAACAAGGGAGAAATAACCATTCCTATCGGACAAAAAATCATTCTTCAGCCTAAAATCCGAAACAATATAATCATCGGATTTACCATGGTTCAGGATCAAAAAGCCATTGATTCCATTGATCTCATGGAAATGTTTAAAAATCTTGAAAGGGATAAAATTACTGACAACAGCATAGAAATGACCTTTTCTGAAGCACAGATGATGAATACCCCACTTTTTGTATTAATTACTGTTCAAAAAACAGGAAAAAAGATGAATTTTAAGGCTAAGATGAGATTAAAAGGAGGTTCAAGTTATTCATCCACTTCCATCATGCCTGTCATCAGCAATGCAACTTCTGTTGAACAATGGAAAGATCCGATTGATTCTATTATACTGTATGATTTTGAATTGGAGCCTGTTAAAAAATAAGATCAATGAGGAAATACCAGACTGTCGAAGTCACAAATCCTACGAGGATACTGAATCCTATGATTAAATTGGTCAGTTTGGTATTTAACCTGAATTGTTCTGCAATGATACTTGAAGTGACTACTGTAGGCATTGCAGCCTCAAAAATGGTAATTTTCGCTACATCTCCTTTGATCCCTACTAATAAAGCCAATCCTAATACCATTGCCGGTGCCAGAATCAGTTTATAAAGCATCGATGTTGACATTTGGGGGATTAATTTTTTCCAGCCGTTAAATTTCAACTGAAGTCCCACTGAAAATAAAGCCAGCGGACTCACGGTTGCTGCAAGTTTATCAAAGAATGGTTCCGCTGCGGTGAAATCAATGAATTGTGAAAGTACTAATGCTGCAATACAACCTATGAGAGGAGGAAATGTGATCAATCTTTTTAATATAAACAGAGCACTTACTTTTCCGGATCTGCTTCCTCCTTTTACCGCCGCAATAATTCCTAATGTTGACAGGGCAAAAAACATCGTCTGGTCACAGATAATTGCGATACTTAACAGGCCTTCTCCGTAAAAAGCACTGATCAAAGGAAATCCGATAAAAGAAGTATTGCTATACCCGCTTACCAGCTCCATGGTGCTTCTTGATCTTCTTGAATACCCCTTGCTTTTACTGTAGAACATCATAAAAAAGAAGCAGAAAACAGCAATAAGGAAAGTCGCAACAATAGGGAAAAGCATTTCCATTGTCCAATGAACTTTGGGCAGATATTTAAAAGAAACTGCAGGCAGTGCAAGATAAAGAATCCATGTATTAATGCCTTTGTGGGCATCCGGATGGATAGATTTTGTTGCTTTGAATACCATTCCGGCAATAATGCATACTGCAATCAAAACAAAATTCACCATAATTCTAAAGAAATATGAGGCAAATTTACGGCTGAATTTTTAGTTGGACACCGTAAATTTTTATTTATTTTCCTAAAATAGCTGCCGTGATCATTTTATTCAAAGTTGTTATGAGGAAAGCAATTTTAATTCTTCAGTACATCCCAAAGGGTCATCACCTCCACTTTTTCGAATGGTTCAGATACTTGTATGATCCGGCTTGTGTTGGGAAGCAGATCAAAAAAGTTATCGCTGAAATGATAATCTCCCATCAGATAAACATCTTTCGCCAAAACGTCAGTCGAAACCTGTATTTGTGTGGAAGAGATTTTTTGTATGGTAATGGTAGGTTTTGCCAGCTTCAAATCTTTTGGTTTGGAGAAGAAATGGGTATTTTGGGCTATTACCTGCCCTTTTCCGTCTTTTAAAGTTAATTTCAAAAAAACCTCATTTTTATCTGAATCAGGAATTACATTTTCAATTTTAATAGGGTCAAACTTTACGATTCCTTCCAATGTTTTTCCGTCACGAAATGTGGTTATTTCATTGACAACTTCCCCATTACATTTGATAGCCTGTATTTCCACTACAACATCATTGAATTTGTTTACGCCATCATTTACCGCATAAAAATGTAGCGCTCCGTCTTTTTCTTCGGTAAGAAGAACCTGTTGTTCAAAACTTCTTTTCAGCTGATAATGCAATGCCTTCCAGTTTCCCGAATAGTCTATGGAAGACCAGGAAACGACAGGCCAGCAGTCATTAAGCTGCCAGTACAATGTTCCCATATTGTACGGTTTTGCCCGTCGGTGCGCCTCAATGGCGATCTGCATTCCTCGTGCCTGGAGCAATTGTGAGACATAATTATATTGAACAAAATCCGTTGGAATTGTATAATCACGCTGCATGTATTCACTGATGATTTCCCAGCCTCTTGCATGTTTTTCGTGGGCTTTTATCGTAGTATTTTCCAGATTCAGATCCAGATTTCTGGAAAACATTGATTTTGTGGTTTCCAGCGTTGGCATTCCCTGAAAACCATATTCAGACATAAACCGTCCCACTTTTTCGTTGTAGATTTCAAATGGCTGTTCTCCCCACCAAACGCCCCAGTAATGGGAATCTCCTTCTGTTAAGCTTTCTTTATGTCCCCATCCGATTGAGGGTGAACTCGGCCAGTAGATACTGCTGAAATTGGCTGTATATTTTTTTATAGCATTGGGAATCACTTCATGAAAAATCTTCTTATAATCTTTCCAAACCTGTAATGAATCTTCTTTTGAATATTTAAATTGTTTCTGATATCCCCAATTGACAATCGCTTCATCAATTTCATTATTTCCGCACCACAACGCTAAGGAAGCATGATTTTGAAGTCTTTCGACCTGATCTTTGACTTCCATCTCTACATTTTTTTGAAAATTATCATCTGAAGGATAAAAGCTTCCTGCAAACATAAAATCCTGCCAAACGAGAATTCCGTTTTCATCACAAGCCTTGTAAAATTCGTCGTCTTCGTAGATTCCGCCGCCCCAAACACGAATCATATTCATATGGGCATCTTTACAGTCTTTAATGAGCTTTTGATATTTATCTTTACTCATCCTTGGAGAAAAACTATCACCCGGAATCCAGTTGGTTCCTTTGATATACAAAGGCTTCCCGTTTACTTTAAAATAAAAAGATTTTCCTTTTTCGTCTTTTTCCTGAATTAATTCAATTTTTCTTAAACCAATGGAATAGTTTCTTTCTTCTAATAGTTTATTATTCCTAAACAGTTTAAAATTAAAATTTGTCAAATCAGGATTTCCCATTCCGTTTGGATTCCAGATTTTAGCATTGTTTATGACCTTTGCACTTCTTATTGAAATGTCACCTTTAAAAATATCAGCCTCTAAAAGCTCATCATTAATGAGGATTTTATATTTTCCCTTTTTCCGGATGTCAAGATTAATTCTAAGATCTACCAATGCCTGATTAGAAAGGGAATCTCTCCTCGAAATCCCTATGGAATTCATTTTTGCAAAATTCCAGAAATTGAGTTTTACCTCTTTCCAAATTCCTGCGGTTACCAGTCTTGGTCCCCAATCCCATCCAAACTGGTATTGAGCTTTCCTTACAAAGCTTCTGGGAGATTCCGGCATGGTAAACGGAACTTTTTTAGCGAGTTCTTTGCCCTCAGTAACCGCTGATTTGAAATTGACCTGTAACAGATTATCTCCTGATTTGAGATATTCTTTCACCGGGATCTCCCACTTCCTGAACATATTGTCCGTTTTTCTCAACAGTTTGCCATTGAGATAAATCTCTGTGAAAGTATCTAATCCATTAAAAACCAAATCAATATTTTGATTTTCAAGTTCTTTTGGAGTAACGGTAAAAGTCGTATGATACTCCCAGTCTTCATTTTCTACCCACTGCACTTTTTTTTCATTATCATCTTTAAAGGGATCCGGAATAAGTTTATGATCCATTAAATCCATATGGACTGTTCCGGGAACTGTTGCAGAAAGCCAGTTTTTATCTTTTGTATTTTTAAACTGCCATTTTTCCAAAGACAGACTTCTTTCTGAAAACTGTGCAGAGAGTATATTCTGAATAAGAAGAAAAGCAAAAAGGAGCGTTTTATTCATGAAGGAAAATATCAATTGTAACGATTTTATTTGTCATTCTGAGGAACGAAGGAATCTCTATACACTTCATTTCGAACCATTAAGATTAAAATGAAGCTTTAAGAATGTGAATTTGAGATTCTTCACTTCGCTCACGCTTCGTTCTGAATGACAGTTGCTTTGTCATTTCGACGACAGGAGAAATCTCTTTCTTCTTTTTATAATGAGATTCTTCACTCCGCTTATGCTTCATTCTGAATGACAAACTACGTGTATATTCTAATAAAAATCAACTATTTTTCAAAGCCGCAATTTCATCTGTATCAGCAAATGAACCGCCATCGGTAATTGCAGAAGAGTGAAAATAAACAGCATTGGAGTATGCTCTTATTTCCTGAATATTGGTTGAACGGAGACCGCCGCCCACCAGTATTTCTATTCTGCCATTGGAAAGTGCAACCAGCGTTTTTAAATTTTCTTTTCCTTCTGAAACATTAGGCATCTGCCCTGAGGTTAGAATGGTTGTAAAACCGCATTCTATTACTTTCTCCAAAGAATCTTCCAAATCTCTGGCTCTGTCAAAAGCACGATGAAAAGTACAGGGTAAAGGATGTGCCAATTCAACTAAGGTTTTATTTTGGCCCATATTCACTTGTTCCTGTTCATCTAAAATTCCAAAAACGAAACCATCAACATGTAAGGATTTTAATTGAATCAATTCTGACTTCATTTGTTCAAATTCTGAATCAGAATAGGTGAAATTTCCACCTCTGGGACGAATCATTACAAAGATGGGAATGTTGATTGTTTCACGAAGTTGTTTCACTGTTTCAAAAGCGGGTGTTGTTCCGCCTTCACTTAATCCGTCGCACAATTCTATTCTGTCGGCTCCATTTTCAAAAGCTATGATTGCAGATTCCGGATTGAAACAGGCTATTTCTATTTTTGACATTTTAGTTTACTTTAATTTTATTCTTTTTCAATAACATCTGCTATCAGAAATTTATTTCCTTTTTTTACGACTCCTATTTTACGATCAAAAAAAGCCTTGACACCTTCATCTCTTAATTCTACATCGAAAACAAAGGCATCGTCTCCTGAAATAGCAGCTAATTCACATTTTGAAACTTCAATATGTACCCAATCCTGAGCGGAAATAAGAAATCCTGTATTTATCCCTGCATATTTTGTATTGAATTTATCTTTCCATTTATCCTGAAATTCCTTTAAGGTAAGACTTCCATCTACATCCATGTCTACATTGGTAGCATCTGTTTTATACTCATAATAATCTTTGGTTGTAATATCCTGCATCGCCTTATCCATGGTAGAAAGATCTGTTTTGAAAAATTTTTCAATACTTGCCACCAGCCATTTTTTGGCTTCTTCAGATTCATTGGACTTACCTTCTGAAACCACTTTTTCTTTTGGAATATCTGTGACTGGTACTATTGTTTCTTTCTTCTCTTCTTTACAGCACATCATCATCAATAATAAAGAAGTAATGATTATTTTTTTCATATTTGATTCTATCTAAAAATTTATTTTAAAGCAAATTCAGGTTTTTCCAGACGGTTTCCTTTCTGATCCTGCACGGCAAAATTAAACCCATCCTGAATACAGTAAGAACCGTATTCTCCTTTTTTATTCAATGCGATAAAGCCTACCTGAATATCTTTTAAATCTTTATTTCTTCTCTGGGCAATCTTCACAATCCTTTCTACAGCTTCTTTACAGGCCTGCATAGGATTTCTTCCCTGTCTCATTAATTCAACAACCAGATGGGTTCCCACAGTTCGGATTACTTCTTCGCCATGACCTGTTGCTGTTGCAGCGCCCACTTCATTGTCCACAAATAATCCAGCTCCGATAATTGGGGAATCTCCTACTCGTCCGTGCATTTTAAAAGCCATACCACTGGTGGTACAGGCTCCGGAAAGATTTCCCTGTGCATCCAATGCGATCATTCCGATTGTATCATGGTTTTCAATATTGGCAACGGGCTTGTATTCACTGGTTTTCAACCATTCCTTCCACTCTTTTTCTGATTCCGGAGTGAGCAGGTTTTCTTTTTTGAAACCTTGGGAAACAGCAAACTGTAATGCCCCATCACCAACCAACATCACGTGAGGTGTTTTTTCCATCACTGCTCTTGCCACAGAGATAGGATTTTTAATATTTTCCAAGGCAGCCACGGAACCGATATTGTAGTTTTCATCCATGATACAGGCATCCAATGTTACTCTGCCGTCTCTGTCAGGGCGACCGCCATAGCCTACGCTTCTTTCGTTGGGATCTAGCTCCACTAACCGAACTCCTTTTTCCACCGCGTCTAAAGCACGGCCGCCTTTTCCTAAAATGGTCCATGCTTCCTGATTGGCTTTTAATCCAAAATTCCAGGTTGAAAGAACGATCGGTTTGTTAATAATGGCACTACTTTCAGGTAATTCTTTAGCAATCAGGTCCAGCGGATTCAGCAAAAATGCGGAAGACACCAACGCTGTGTTTTTTATAAATTTTCTTCTAGAATTCATAATTTAGGTGTTATAATTATAGGGCTCCGATTTCATCTACGAAAAGCCATGCCTGAGAATTTGCTCCCGGATTTCCGGCAGGAATAATTCCGGCATTTTCTATTTTGAGTTTGATATATTTTGAGTTTTGAGTTCCTACATTCAGTCTGATCTTTCCCTGTGCATTCTGAATTTCATCTTTCCCGATTTCTTTGATCATGGTAAAATTCTTATTGTCATCGGAAATAAATACTTGGGCAGATTTCGCCAAATGAATCCAACTTCCTTTATTTTCCAGGGTATTAAAATAGACTTCCGTAAAATTTGTCTTTTGCCCAAGATCAATAACAGCTACTACATCCTTTCCCTGAAAACCCAGCCACGTTTTGCCCAACTGTCTGGGATTGCCTATAATACCATCTACCAAGGTAAAAGCACCTCCGAATGAATAATTTTCACTTGGCTGCTGTTCTAATGTGATTGTTTTCCCTGTTGTTTTGGAAACTGTAAATGTTTGGGAGGATATGGCACTTTTCAACTGATTATTTTCAAAATAAGCTGATTTTATAGTCGTTGACTTCAACACCGGAATCGGTTGCTGATACGTTTGCGATTGTAGTGTAGGATCTGTACCATCCACTGTATATTTTATTCCGGCTGGATTTTGTGAGGTTGAAAGTTCATAGGCAATCCCATTATTTCCCGGAATTACTTTTGCAGAAATATTATAGATACTTTTTGCATAATTAATATTCATTTTATCTAATGCTGCAAACTGATGAACCACTCTGTTTTCAAAATCTTTGTAATTTTTTGAATCGGCAGTTCCCCATGCAACTTCGGAAAGCGCCATAATCCTTGGGAAAATCATGTATTGTACTTGTTTAAAATCCGGAATATATTCTGTCCATAAATTAGCCTGTACCCCCAGAATATATTTTGCCTGTTCTGCATTCAACTCTGCCGGCACAGGGCTATAAGAATATACTTTATCTAAAGGAGTAAAACCTCCGAATGCATTGGGTTCCGATTGCGGATCACCCTGATAATGGTCAAAATAGCAATATGATCCGGGAGTCATTACAGCAAAATGACCGGACTTTGCCGCTTCAATTCCACCATTTACGCCTGTCCAGCTCATCACAGCAGCATTGGGAGCCAATCCACCTTCTAAAATTTCATCCCATCCAATGATTTTTCTTCCTTTTTTATTAATGTATTTTTCTATTCTCTGAATGAAATAACTCTGTAACCCATGTTCATCTTTTAAGTTATTTTTTTTGATCAGTTCCTGGCAGTGGGCACATTCTTTCCATCGTGTTTTGGGACATTCATCGCCTCCTATATGGATGTATTGGGATGGGAAAAGTGCGATCACTTCATCCAATACATTTTCTAAAAAGGTAAAAGTCTCTTCTTTCGGGCAAAATACATCATCAAAAACACCCCATTTTGTAGCGGCCTCAAAAGGTCCTTTGGTACAAGCCAGTTCAGGGTAAGCGGAAAGTGCCGCTAATGCATGTCCAGGCATTTCTATTTCGGGAACAATGGTAATATGGCGTTGTTGAGCGTATTTCACCACCTCTTTAATCTGTTCCTGCGTATAGAAATAAGGCCCGTACGGTTTTCCGTCAAACGTATTGTCGACATATGCTCCGATCATCGATTCTTTTCTCTTTGAACCGATTTCGGTAAGCTTAGGATATTTTTTTATTTCAATTCTCCAGCCCTGATCATCTGTTAAATGCCAGTGAAAGGTATTGAGTTTATACATCGCCAGATAATCAATGTACTGTTTTACTTCTTCTACGTTGAAGAAATGACGGCAGACGTCCAGATGCATTCCCCGCCATGCAAACTTCGGCTGATCATTGATTTCCATAGCTGGAATTTCTCTGCTGTCTTTATATTCTTCAAAAAGCTGTATCAATGTTTGAAGTGCCAAAAAATAACCTTGTTTGGTATAAGAACTTATTAAAATTCTTTTCGGAGAGATGTAAATAGAATATTTTTCTTTATCCTCTTCAGGATGAATAGGGATTTTCGGTTGTGGTACCAGCATATGCATCACATGAACCTTTTCTGTACTGCTGCTGGTTTGAAATTTAACCTGGGAACCCAGACGTTTTTTGAAATATTCTGTTTCTTCTTTGGGGAGCTTATTATTCAATATCAGCGTCTCGGGAATAATGAACGTACCTTCCTGCATGGTTACGCTTTGAGGATAAGGTATTAAATCCAGTTTCGTCTGAGCATGAAAAGCAGTTGAAACAAGAACAGAAAATACAAAAAGAAAACGTCGCATCTAAGTATGATTTAGGTTGTAGCGAATATAATTATTTTATTAAAAACTTAACTTATGATTTAACCTATTCCCCAATAAAACATCTAAATTTGCAAAAATATACAATGAGAAAAATTATTTTAGTAACAGCTGGACTTTTTGTTTCAGCTTCTTCACAGGCACAAATTTTAGATGTTATAAAATCTACAGTTAAAGATAAAACAGGTATTGATCTTAATACTCCGATCAAAACAAAAAGCACTACAAGTACCACTACCACTACATCATCCCCCAAAACTTCTCCTATAAATCTTAATAGTCTTACATCAACAGAGGTTTCATCCGGATTAAAGCAAGCCTTAAATCTTGGAGTTACTGAAGGAGTAAAGAAATTAGGAGTTACTGATGGTTTTTATAAAAATGACCTGGTTAAAATCTTAATGCCTGAAAAATTAAGAGCAATTGACACAAAACTTCGTATGGTAGGCCTGGGAAGCCTTGCAGATCAGGGAGTAAAATTACTGAACAGAGCAGCTGAAGATGCCGTTACTGAATCAGCTCCTATTTTTGCCAATGCCATTACTTCGATGACAATTACGGATGCAAAAAATATTTTATTGGGAACGGATAATGCAGCAACTAATTATTTGCAAACCAAAACTCAGAGTCAGTTGTTTACAGCTTTCCAGCCAAAAGTGAAGGCATCTTTAGGAAAAGTAGGTGCTGATACGGTTTGGAAAAGCCTTATTTCAAAGTACAATATGCTGACAGGACAGGCGGTAACCACCGATCTTAATGAATATGTAACGACTGAAACCATTAACGGTGTTTTCAAAATGGTTGCAGAAAAAGAAAGCGGAATCAGAAATAATTCTGTGATGAGAACGACAAGTATTTTACAGAAGGTTTTCGGAGCTCAGGATAGTAAATAATATCTTTTTTTAAGAAGTAAAAGCCAGAATAAACATGTTTACTCTGGCTTTTTTGTGTTAAAATGTCACACTTTTAAACTTGATAAAGATGTTTCCTATAAAGGACAGAAAAGAATAAGAAGTAGATTATTCGTAGTACTAATCGTTGATCCTGCATAATAGTAGTAAGACCAGGTGACCCCACCCGGAACTACAGGTTGGTTTAACCACCACGCACGGCAAGCAGTGCTGCCCAGATAGGCTATATTCCCATATGGAGCGGAAACGTTGGCAATTTGGTCTGCTTCTGCAGCATTACGTGCAGCTACTCCTGTTCTCTTGTTTACAACATAATACGTCGTTGCTTTCAATTTTTCGGCTGGAGCTGTAGTTGTATTGGGATTAATGTTTGCCTTGGGGGCAGGCGACAGTGAAGTGTAGCATGTTAAAAGTGCCGTTCCTAAAATAATAACCAGATTTGTCATAATAAATTTTGTATTTGATGTTTCCTACTCTTTTAAAAGCTTTTGGGATTCCGCTTGTGATTAATTCTATAGCATAAAATTGTAGTTTATTATCTGTAGAATAAAGAATCAACTAGTAAGTGTAGAAATTCATCTAGTATTTGTTTCCATCTGCCTGGTAACTGTAAATTATAGTATGAAATATCTAATTGAGATTATTAACTAAAAGAAAAAACAGTAAAGATCCGAGAATCTCTACTGTTTAGTATGTGTTTTATTAAATTCTGTGTAGTTTTTGCAGACTTTTTAAAACTGCATTTCAGGGATTTCTCCTTCTATGATCAGCTCTGCTTCTGTAGATTGTACGATATGTTCTACTGAAACACCAGGTGCTCTTTCTACCAGCTTGAATCCTTCTGGAGTTACATCCAACACTGCTAGTTCGGTCACTACTCTTTTTACGCAATTAACACCCGTTAAAGGCAGTGTACATTTTTTCAGAATTTTACTTTCTCCTGCTTTGTTTACGTGCATCATGGCAACGATAATATTTTCAGCAGAAGCCACCAAATCCATAGCACCCCCCATTCCTTTTACCATTTTTCCCGGAATTTTCCAGTTGGCAATATCTCCGTTTTCGGAAACTTCCATTGCTCCAAGAATGGTTAAATCTACTTTCTGGCCGCGGATCATCCCGAAACTGAAGGCTGAATCGAAAAACGAACCTCCAGGCAGAATAGTGATCGTCTGTTTTCCAGCATTGATGACATCTGCATCTTCTTCACCTTCGAAAGGAAAAGGGCCCATACCGAGAACTCCGTTTTCACTCTGGAATTCTACGGAAATACCCTCTGGAACGTAGTTGGCAACCAAAGTAGGGATTCCAATTCCCAGGTTTACATAGTAACGGTCTTTCAGTTCTTTTGAAATCCTTTTAGCAATTTGTTCTTTTGTAAGCATAATAAAAACTTAAACTGCAATTTAATTCTTTTCACTTGAATACAAAAGATCTTTGTTATTCAAAATTACCACCACCACTTGGATTCGGGATAAAGCTTTCATTTTTAGATATTATATCCCCGATAAATTACCCTGAGGCAAAGTTTCCTGAAAATATCAGTAATTTCTAACCTCTCTCCTCCGGCTCCAGCCGCATTATATTAATTTTCTTAACCCAAACTCATGTTAGTACTGTAAGTCAAAATAATATCTTTAATTTTGCACCATTATTTTGTAGAATGAAAATACTTTTAAAATACCTTAAGCCTTACAAATGGTTGATCGCCTTTTCTTTGTTTTTGGCAACCATTAACCAGGTTTTTTCTTTATTTGCGCCAGCTATTACTGGTAATATCCTTGATAAACTGGTTACCCATCCTAATTTCTTTGATAAAGAAAAACTCTTACCCAGAAATCTGAATCAATATTTATACGGAGACGGAATTTACCATGGTGTGTTTTATTTTTTAACATTACTCATCGGAACTGCGATGGTAAGCCGGATTGCTAAAGCTTTTCAGGATTATGCAGTAAGCGTTATCACTCAAAAATTTGGGGCAAAAATCTTTACGGACGGCTTGAAACATTCAATGGCATTGCCTTATCAGGAATTTGAAGATCAAAGGAGTGGTGAAACCCTGTCAATTTTAACAAAAGTAAGAGAAGATACCGTAAAATTCATTACCAGTTTTATTAATATCTTCTTCGGAATTTTGGTCAGCATTATTTTCGTTTCGGTGTATGCTATCCGCTTACATTGGTCGATCATGCCTGTCTATATCTGCGGAATTTTCCTGATTGCATTCATTACCAATTTATTGAGTAAAAGAATAAAAAGTATTCAGAAAAACATTGTTTCGGAGACCACCGCTTTAGCTGGAAGTACTACAGAAAGTTTAAGAAATATAGAAATTGTTAAAAGTTTAGGATTAACCAATCAGGAAGTGATCCGTTTAAATAACAATACGTACAAAATTTTAGGTCTTGAACTCAGAAAGGTGAAAAGCATTCGTTCTTTGAGCTTTATCCAGGGAACAATGGTCAATTTTCTTCAACAGATGATTACGATGACCTTATTGCTTTTAATTTTTAAAAATATTGTAACTCCGGGACAGTACCTGTCTCTTATGTTTTATGGTTTCTTCATTTTCGGACCAATGCAGGAAATCGGGAATATCATCATTTCATACCGTGAGGCTGAGGCTTCTCTTTTTAATTTTGATAATTTAATGAAAAAAGAAGTGGAAGAAAAACCGCTTCATCCCAAACAAATTGGTGCTATTGAAGAATTGGAATTTAAACACGTTTCTTTTAAACACCAGTCTGCCCAGTATAAAGCTTTAAATAATATCTCTTTTGATGTTAAAAATGGCGAAACTATTGCTTTTGTGGGACCTAGTGGTTCCGGGAAAAGTACATTGGTAAAATTACTGGTTGGATTGTACAGACCTCAGGAGGGAAATATTTTTTACAATACTATTAATGGAAAAGAATTCGATTTTGATGAACTGAGAAATCAAATTGGTTTTGTGACCCAAGACACTCAGCTTTTTGCAGGAACCATTAAGGAAAATCTTCTTTTTGTAAACCCTAACGCTACAGAATTGGATCTGGAAATCGCTTTACAGAAATCAAGCTGTACAGCATTGTTGGAACGAGCTGAAAAAGGTATAGAAACTGTCATTGGTGAAGGCGGACTGAAATTGAGTGGTGGAGAGAAACAAAGAATTGCCATTGCACGGGCACTTTTAAGAAAACCTCATTTACTGATTTTTGATGAAGCCACTTCAGCGTTGGACAGTATTACTGAAGAAGAAATAACGTCTACGATTAAAGATATTTCAAAAGAAAAGGAACAGATCACGGTACTTATTGCGCATCGTTTAAGTACAATTATGCATGCAGACCGGATTTATGTCCTTGAACGCGGACAGGTGATAGAAATGGGTTCCCATAACAATTTAATTGCTGAAAAAGGTTTGTATTACGCCATGTGGCGACAACAGATCGGGGAAAGAAAGATGCTCATTTCACCGGAAGCATAACACAAAAAAAGCGCTGAAATATTTTCAGCGCTTTTTGTTTTAAATATAGTCTTTGCAGAACTTATTCTTTTGTTCTGACCGTTCTCTGCTCAATTCTTTTTTCAAATTTTTCGCCCTGGAAAATCCTTTGGATCATAATTCCCGGGATATGAATTTCGTTAGGATCTAATTGTCCCGGTTCCACCAGTTCTTCTACTTCGGCAATGGTGATTTCTGCGGCACCAGCCATAGGATGGTTGAAATTCCTTGCAGATCCTTTAAAAATAAGGTTTCCGGCATAATCTCCTTTCCAGGCTTTCACGATAGAGAAGTTTGCTTTGTAAGCATGTTCCAGGATATGCGGTTTCCCATCAAAATCTTTCACTTCTTTACCTTCTGCGATCTCCGTTCCGAATCCTGCAGGGGTATAAAAAGCAGGAATTCCTGCCTGAGCAGCTCTGCATTTCTCTGCAAGAGTACCTTGCGGCGTCAGTTCAACATCCAATTCTCCTGAAAGCATCTGTCTTTCGAATTCTGCATTTTCTCCTACATAAGAGGAAATCATTTTTTTGATTTGTCTTTTATGAAGCAATAATCCTAATCCAAAATCGTCAACTCCGGCATTATTTGAAATACATGTTAAGTCTTTTACATCACTATCTACCAAAGCATTAATTGAATTTTCAGGAATACCGCAAAGTCCAAATCCGCCCAACATTAAAGTCATTCCATCTTTAATTCCGTCTATGGCCTCCTGTGCATTTTTTACTCTTTTATCTATCATGATAACATTAGATTTTCTGTTGCCTAAATTTAATAAATTTTCTCATATATCCGATACTAAGGATTTTTTGATTATATCTTCCATTTGACCTGCCTGTAAGAATGATTCTTAATCGATAAAAAGAAAGCGCAAATATTTAATTCCCGCTTCTTTTGTGTGTGATATTGTAATGATTTACTGTATCACTAGTTTTAAAGTAAATAACTTTCTTGTGTGAACTTTCACAAAATACACTCCTTTCGGAAGATTTTCATTCACGAGAGAAAAACGCTGATTGTGAATATTTTTTGATTCGTACAAGAGTTCTCCTGAAGCTGATACCAACTCAATTTTTTCAATCGGATAATCACTTTTAATGAAGGTAGGTTCTCCCGGTTTTGTAGGATTGGGATATAAAATTACATTTTTCTGGGTGCTGTTTTTTACTTCATCAGTTCCTAACGTGGCCGAAGTCACCTGAAACTGCGTCCTGTTCGAAACTTCTGTATAGGAATCATTGGTAAACATTACCATATAATAGTTTCCGGGAGTCGTTGGAAGAGCTGTCCCCTGGATTGTTTTAGTACCTTGAGTTACTCCATCAAAATAAGTATAGGAAACAAAGTTATCATCCGGAATCTGAACATTCTGAGGATAAATTCCCAGCCAGTCTTTGATAATCCCCGGAGAATCCGTCCATGAAGCCGTAATATTTTCCCCTAGTGTATACACCGGCTTGTTGATCCATAATTCTGTTACAATATCCCCTACTTTAAAGAATACTTTGTCACCGATTCCAGTATATCCGTCTTCCAATAAATATTGCGCGTAATAATATCCTTTCGGAAGTCCTGTAAAATTAAGGGTTCCCGCAGGTGTGGTTACATAATTCCATTTGAGAGAGGTATTGGTTCCCGGCGTCTGGCCCATTTTATAAATACCGATCCAGTCTTTTACCAGATTTGGTCCGTTGCTGAAATTTATAACAACCGTTCCGCCCACAGGATATGTATCGGCTGTAGTTTGAAGCTGTACCTTTGGCCCTACATAAAAGTTTTTTCTGCCTGTAATTTCCGTATATCCGTTGTTAGCAAAGAAACCTGCAAAATACTGCCCTTTAACCGCCATACCATTGCTGAAAAGAGCTGTTCCTGCCGTCTGTCCGTTGGTATAAACAAATCCTTGGGAAGTCACAGAAGCCGGAGTCTGTCCTTTTTTATAAATTCCCGCCCAATCCTGCTGGTTCCCCGGGCCTCCCGTGTAAGTAGCCGTTATCGGTTCATTTTGTGTGTATTCAGTTTTATCTAAAACAAAAGTCGGATTAGAGACTACACTTCCTGTAATTTCAAACTGTTTGACATCACTCCAGTCACTCCACTCCAGATTTCTGTCTCTGTATCTGGTTTTCACATAATATATTCCATTGGATATAGAATTGGTGGCAAATGTTGCCTTGGTAATGTCAATTCCGGCGTTTAAATTTTTTGTTTTATCAGGAGTTGTATTTCCGTCTTTTCCGAACCAGTTCTCATAATCACGGTACAATTCCTTTTCAATCACTGAAAAATCAGCTGCCTTACTTATTAAAAACTGGGTGGTATTTAAAAGTTCTCCGTTTGGCGATGAAAAAGCACTTCCATTTAAAGTCAACGGTAATGTTACCGGAGCAGAGAATGTATTTGTAATAGACGGTTTAGCGGGTTTAGGCTGATTTTTATACCTATGAAAAGTATCGACCAGTTCATTATATTTTTTATTATATACTCCACCGATAGAATAACATTCCACATCTACTTTTCCACTTAATACATCTACTTCAACAATCTGGTACGTCCAGTCTGTCAATGTTTTCTGAACATCATCAAAATCCTGCTCTGTGGACATTCCCCAATATTGATCCCAGGCCGTACCCCCGGAAATTATCTGATAGTTAGGTGTATTTTTAAGCTGTCCCCTATGATATAAGTGGTGATGCGCTCCAACATGCATTAAATATTTATTGGAAGTCGTTAAAAGTGGTACCGCATTATTTCTTACCCATGTAGAAATATCTCCCACATATTGCTCTGCCTGATAAGGTCTGTGACTTAATGAAATAATCCAGTCTACCGTAGAATCATTATTGGCAGCATTTAAAATCTGCTGCAGCCATGTTTGCTGTTCAGAACCTGTATGTTCGGAGCTTAAACTTATAAATAATACATTTCCTGCCTGCTGGGCATAATAGTTTTCATTTCCGGAGGCGATATTTTTATATTTAATTTCATCAATATAAAAATGGGCATAATAAGAGTTCATCCCCATCGTCCCATAGGTTTCATGATTTCCTACCGTTGTCTGTATTGGAAGATACGGTGACAGCTTGATATTCTTTTTAAAATGAACATTCTCATAATGATCTAATGTCCCTACATCTACCTGGTCTCCTACCATAAAAGTAAGCGCAACATTATCAGAAGGATCTGAATCTGCTCCAAATTTTTGTTTTAATTTTTTAAATGCATTTAAGGTAAGCGTATCATATCTTGGTTCAGCTTTGATCTGGTTATCTCCCATAATCAAAAACCGGATTTTACCATCTGCAGTAGCCGCCTGTCCCGGTAAGGGAAGTGTTCTGAAATTATATATGGCAGATTCACTGGTTCCTGTTTTTATTTTATAATAATATTTTGTGTTCGGCTGTAAATTGGTAATTTTTGCAGTGTGGTAATAGTAGTTATTATTGTATCCTGTATCCGAAAAGATATTAGTAGTCCCTGTAACGGTCACATTCAGACTGGTTGGTGAATTTCCATAAATAACCGTTGTCTCATTATTGGAAGCCGTTTTCCAATTAACAATCATAGAATTGGGCGCCGGATTCTGTAAATAAGGAAATAAGGTCTGCCCAAATGCCATGTTGACGACCAAACAAAAAAAGAATAAATAATTTTTCATAATACTTTTAAGTTTAAAAATAGGGAGTAAGACATGGAATTATATGTTAGTAGCCTTAAGACCCCCTATTTATATTTCGTGCAAAAGTAGAAGACCAATGTAAACTCAGGCTGATATTAAAATCAATGGTATGTTAATTTTTAAGAATGGAACCTGCTGAAAACAGGTAGTTTAATAACATAAAATTATTTGTTTATTTCAAAAACTATTTTGTATATTTGCAATCTGTTATTCAACCTCTGACGAAAAGCGTGTAAGTTGCTTAGCCTTAACATTTTATTTTATTAAAAATGGATTTATTAAAGTACGTACAAGACAAGTACATTACAAAAAAAGAATTCCCTGAATTCAAAGCCGGTGATACAATCACTGTGTATTACGAAATTAAAGAAGGACAAAAGACAAGAACTCAGTTCTTCAAAGGTACCGTAATTCAATTAAGAGGTACTGGATCTACAAAAACTTTTACCATCAGAAAGATGAGTGGTGATGTAGGTGTAGAAAGAGTATTCCCTATCAACATGCCTGCTCTTCAAAAAATTGAAGTTGACAGAAGAGGTAGAGTTAGAAGATCTAGAATTTATTACTTCAGAGACCTTAGAGGTAAGAAAGCTAGAATCAAAGATGCTGCTTACAAGAAAAAGTAATTCAGACAACAATACATACAAAAAGAGGCTGTTTCCATGTGAAGCAGCCTCTTTTTATTGATCATTACCTAAGCTCTCTATCTATTTTTTAAATAGTGTGAAAATATTGTCAGGTAAAATTCTGGTTTCATTTGTATTAAAAACTGTTTATTAAATACTGTCAGTTGAATTATTCCTGAGAATAAATTATATATGATAGTATGTCGTTCTTTCTAAGCAAAAAATTATTGGGAAAGTTCCTTATTAAAAGGAGTAAAGACGGAGCCAATTGTATTGATTTTAAGAAGCTCCTGGATAAAAGACAACTTTTTTTGAACGTATCTGTATATTTCGGCTAAAGCCGGTGGATTTTTATGTATTGATTTATTGCTTGATTCATTCATTGAGGCCGGGCTAAAGCCCGACCCTATTGAATATTTCCTACGCGGGATAGAATATGGGAGCCTATGAACTTGAGTTTCGCGTTGGGAGCTTAAGTATTCCTATTCCTTAAATCTTTTTACTCCTGGATGATTGATGTATAATAGAAAGTAGTTGATTGACACAATTGATTTGACTCTAACAATACAATTTGATTGATATATCTATACTGTAATATTGTTACATTGTTATGTTACATTTATTTTGAGGTATTGGTGTATTAATATAATGATTGGAGTAATGATAATGCTTGAAGTATTGAGATGTTGGAGTTGGGGTATATGCAAAAAAAAGTCTCATACAAGTACATGTATGAGACTTTTAATAAAAACTGGCGGCGTCCTACTCTCCCGCTTTCGCAGTACCATCGGCGCTGGCAGGCTTA
>NZ_JAWRXA010000165.1:0-304 GCF_046535275.1 Chryseobacterium sp. SIMBA_029 | reverse complement strand
GTCGGGCGCCGCCTCGTGCAGTTGCTCCACCAAGCGGAACTCCTTCCCCGCCGCAACACGTTGGTCTTTTTCGGCGGATGCGCGGGCGATCCGGATTTCGAGGACGTGGTTCGCAACATCGCGAGTATCGTCAAGGAAGCGATCGACGACATTGTTGCGACTGGTCTTTCTCGAGATGCGGTCGCCGCAGCTCTCGAAGCCTTGATCGCTTGGAGCAAGGCGCCGGACTCTGCCGTGTGGTTCGGGATGTCATGGGCTGAAGGAATTCGTCCGCGCTGACGCGGCGGGCTGCAAGCCTGCCATG
>NZ_JAWRXA010000164.1:0-304 GCF_046535275.1 Chryseobacterium sp. SIMBA_029 | reverse complement strand
GCTGACGGCAGTGTCCGTTGCCGCGCTCAGCATCTACGACATGATCAAAGCCGTGGACAAGCATGCCGTTTTGACCGACATTCTGGTCCTCGCCAAGAGTGGCGGAAAGAGCGGCGATTGGTCGCTGGACGCCGAGCAGCCCGCGTCACCCGAGCCCCGCTCATGAACGCCTGCGAGCCGCACCACGGGCCGCGGAAGGCCGGCGTCGTGATTGCCTCCACCCGCGCGGCGGCGGGCCTTTACCCGGACGAGACCGGTCCGGTCATCCAGGATTGGCTCACCGAACACGGCTTTACCACGTTCC
>NZ_JAWRXA010000163.1:0-305 GCF_046535275.1 Chryseobacterium sp. SIMBA_029 | reverse complement strand
GAAAGAGTAACAGTTTTAAACCAGACACCATCGGTATTTTATAATGTAATTGAAGAAGATCAGAAGTCCTCTGAATCCCAATTGGATTTACGTTATGTTATTTTTGGAGGTGAGGCATTGAGTCCGGGTAAATTATCATCATATAATTTAAAATACCCATCGACCAAGTTAATCAACATGTATGGCATTACAGAAACTACGGTCCATGTAACTTATAAGGATATTACAGCAAGTGATATCGTTTCTAATATCAGCAATATTGGAACAGCAATTCCGACCTTAAGGTGTTATGTACTTGATGATAA
>NZ_JAWRXA010000162.1:0-306 GCF_046535275.1 Chryseobacterium sp. SIMBA_029 | reverse complement strand
AGCACGCACCACTAGCGGCTTTTCCTGAATGGTGTATGACGCTATGCGTCAAACGCGATGCCGGGATTTCTCTGTTCTCGAGTTGGGGGCTTGTTTCTTCCGGCACGGCGGTGTCGGTACCCCACCTCCGCTTCCGCAACGCTCGATGTTGGGCAAAAGCGACGAGCGCCGTTCGGGTTTTGTTGAAATTTCTGCCGTCTCGCCCATACGATATAAGCCTCTACGTGGAAAAAATCTGTCGAGCGTCTATCGTGGAAGCCGTTGAACTTGAACCCAGTGTTTCAACAGACGGTGTCGTTTTCGCAC
>NZ_JAWRXA010000161.1:0-308 GCF_046535275.1 Chryseobacterium sp. SIMBA_029 | reverse complement strand
GGAAGGTCATAAACAAGGCAGGACAGGCAGGGAAGAAAATTAAAGACGTTAAGATTGCAGATTTGCTTCCTTATAACTCTAAGTATGATCTTGCTTTGGCCGATAACGTACCATACAATGTGGTTGACAGCCAAAACCTTAAGAAAGAACTTTTGACTAATGCAAAGAAATTGGATGAAAGCAGAAAGTCATTTACTGGTCAGAAAGTAAATGTCCCTTGGTTAAATAAAGAGAAGTATGAGGCCTATGAAATAGACGGCAAGGTAAAAGTTAAAGGAGAGCCTAGAGATGTAAGCCGTAGAGTATAC
>NZ_JAWRXA010000160.1:0-308 GCF_046535275.1 Chryseobacterium sp. SIMBA_029 | reverse complement strand
AACTTTACGTTTAACACTGCTGTGAAGAAAGATGTAAAAGTAGCCATGAGCAATACTTTTGGATTTGGCGGGCATAACGCTTGCGTTCTATTTAAGAAAATCTAAATTCAATGAATGGAGTTACAGAAATACTTTTCTAAATTCCTTCTCAAAAAAAGAAAAAGACAATTAACGGAAAGAGATTATTTTCTCAGTACCGAGCTTAAAAAAGTTCTAGGTACAGAGGTACAAAATATTGCTCTTTATCGTGAAGCTTTTTCTTTAAAAAATTCTTCTAAAAATCAAGACAGCAATTACGAAAGGCTTGA
>NZ_JAWRXA010000159.1:0-309 GCF_046535275.1 Chryseobacterium sp. SIMBA_029 | reverse complement strand
CGGAACACGATTGGTCTTGTAATCGAGGATAACGACCCGGTCTGTCAGTACCGCGAGACGGTCGACCCGGCCCGATACGGCATAGTGCTTTCCGTCGAGGTCCAGCGTGCCCATGATCGAGACTTCAGGTTGCGCATGGGCTGCAAAGACCGGCTGCAGGCTGTCTTCACCCAATAGTTTCAGAACCGAATCGACAAGCCGGCGCCGCTCCGCGTCCGGCCAGAAGCGCGCCGCGCGCCCGGCATAGCGCTCGGCGGCAAGCTGGCGCTCCTGAGGCAGGATGTCAGGCAGCATCTGCAGCATGCGGTG
>NZ_JAWRXA010000158.1:0-309 GCF_046535275.1 Chryseobacterium sp. SIMBA_029 | reverse complement strand
AAGAGTGAGATTCCAATATCAGGAAGACCTGTGGCCAACGATATTGGAACATCGGAATACTGGGACATCGAAGCCATCGAAGGCGAGGCTATCGGAGTAGTTACCACATCTTCCACGTTCGATTGTGCATATGCTTCCTGTGTTCCAAGAATCAGAAAAAGGGAAAGTAGACCAATTTTTATATTATTTATTTTCATTATTTATTTCTTAATCAGTTTTGCATTTGCTGTTTTATTCGTATCTGTCTTAACTACCACCAGATAAGCTCCCTGAATCAAATTCTGAGTATTGATTTTAGTGATTTTGTTT
>NZ_JAWRXA010000157.1:0-310 GCF_046535275.1 Chryseobacterium sp. SIMBA_029 | reverse complement strand
AAATCTGTATTTAGTGTCGTGGTGGAGTTAGAATCACTTAGAGGAGAAGACAGAGGCTTTAAAACAGGTTCGTTTTTTGCGGCTGCCGAAAACTTACCGCAAGAAAGTTTATAAGCCTTTCTGTGTGCTAATATTTACATAAAAATGGATTATGTGGAGGGGTGTAATGGATCTCATTCCGTCAGCCAGTGTAGGGGTAAAAATTAATGAATGGTATGACTATATCAATAAATTCGACTCTGAAAATGCTGAAAAGATACAGATTGAGATAGAACAAATGATTGGTCAAATGGAACAAGATGATGACCTA
>NZ_JAWRXA010000156.1:0-311 GCF_046535275.1 Chryseobacterium sp. SIMBA_029 | reverse complement strand
CGGTGATCCCGAATGTTTCTCCTCTTTCACGGGCATGAAGCAAAGCGTCACAAGTATTGATAAATTTCTGTTTCATAATAATATCCGAACTTGGAGGTAAAAATATAATATTGGATGGAGCAGACTTCCACCATTTCTTTTTGATAAAAGGATCCACGCCCATGAAGATAAAATAGACATCCTTATACCTGGATGCTATTTTTTCAATCGTCTTTTGGGCAAAAACAAGATTCAAGCTAATGTGTCCGCCATAATATCCAAATACTTTTGACTTTGGAGGGATGTTCAGCTCTGCTCTCAAATCTTCATTG
>NZ_JAWRXA010000155.1:0-311 GCF_046535275.1 Chryseobacterium sp. SIMBA_029 | reverse complement strand
ATGAATGCCTGTGCGGAGGCCATGCATTGGCCAGCGGGTGCTGTTTCGGTCAATGTCTCGCCAATTCAGTTTGAGCGCGCCGATGTGGAGGGTGAAATTCGCCTTGCTTTGTCAAGGAGTGGCTTGCCGGCGTCACGGCTCTGTGTCGAGCTGACCGAATCTGCCATCCTCGACAATGGTGGCCGATCGAAGGCGAAGATGGCTGCGGTCCGCGCGATCGGTGTTTCTATTGCGCTGGACGATTTTGGAACCGGTTACTCCTCTATGAGCTATCTCGCTGACTTGCCGCTCGATAAACTCAAGATCGATCA
>NZ_JAWRXA010000154.1:0-311 GCF_046535275.1 Chryseobacterium sp. SIMBA_029 | reverse complement strand
CAGGGTCCTGTCGCCGCCGCGGTTGAGCCTGGGACGGACGGCATTTCCAGATGAAGCGGGAATTGGGTCGACCCCAACCAGGGAGGCGAAAGCCGCCTCGGAACGTATTTGGATCTAAAACCCATCTCGTCTGCCATCGCCTCGAGCGGGGGCTCCCGAACCGCTAGTTCGGGGGCCCCGCGTTGTTAGATCTCGACGTCGAGGATGGCGATGTCGGTGTTTCTCCGGAACTCGAGGATGAACATGGCCACCTCCATGTGGGTGGGGTCGGCCGAGAACACTTCCAGTGCGGCGCGGTCTTCGAGTTCGGC
>NZ_JAWRXA010000153.1:0-311 GCF_046535275.1 Chryseobacterium sp. SIMBA_029 | reverse complement strand
AAGCGTTCCGGCATGCCCAGGTGAACTGCAACGTTGGCATTACCGCCAACCATTCCTATTCGGCTTGCTGCCTCGTTTCGCAGGGCAACGGCATCGGGCTGATCGACCCGTTCCACGTTGCCACCGGAATCTTTCCAGACCTCGTTATCAGGCCGTTCGCACCTGCAATGCGACTCCGTCCGACGGTGGTTGTGGCCGAGGGCCGAACGCTGTCGAAGATCGCTCGCGAATTCGTTGACGAACTGAAACTTGTTGCGATGACTTTGCCTCTATGAGGCCCACGAGAAGACGAACTACCCGTTTCCGACGGG
>NZ_JAWRXA010000152.1:0-311 GCF_046535275.1 Chryseobacterium sp. SIMBA_029 | reverse complement strand
CTTACATTGCTTTAGAAGTTTCTCAAGTAGTTGAAGAAGATGCTGAAGGAGAGCACCACCACCACCCAAAGAACGTTACTGTTACCGCTGACAACAAGGAGGCTTTCAAACTAGTAAAGGCTTTGAAAATGGACGGGTCTGTAAAAGTTACTAAGGAAACTCTTGCAGGTGATGAAGAATTAGCTAAGGAATTAGGATTCAGCAAAGAAGAAGTAGAGCACCTACACCACAATGAGGTAGAAGTAAAAGTAAAAGACTTCTATTCATTAAACTTAGCTGAGCTTAATCAAGACTTATTCGACAAAGTATAC
>NZ_JAWRXA010000151.1:0-311 GCF_046535275.1 Chryseobacterium sp. SIMBA_029 | reverse complement strand
TCTATTCTGTATCCCCGAATCTTCACCTGGAAATCTTTTCTGCCTAAATACTCCAACTCTCCATTGCTCAGAAGCCTTACTTCATCGCCTGAACGGTATAAACGATCACCGGATTTAAATGGATTGGGAATAAAACGTGCTGATGTTAATTCATCTCTGTTTAAATATCCTCTGGATACTCCATCACCGCCTACATACAGTTCCCCAGAAACACCAACGGGTAATAATTGCTGGTTATCATCAAGTACATAACACCTTAAGGTCGGAATTGCTGTTCCAATATTGCTGATATTAGAAACGATATCACTTGC
>NZ_JAWRXA010000150.1:0-312 GCF_046535275.1 Chryseobacterium sp. SIMBA_029 | reverse complement strand
CTGGCTGCCCTTCTCCGACAAGCTGCTCGGCGGCCACTCGATGATCTTTACTCCGGCCGGGCCATCATTCAGCGCCGTGGTCATGGTGCCGCTCAACAGCCGCATCAACTTGCGAACCGCACTGCGGCTCGCCAAGGTCTATCGCACGACCGATGAGGCCGTGCCCCGGATCGTCCGGGATATGATCGTTCAGCAGCGCGCCGACTTCATATCCGCAGTCACGCGCGACCTCACCTAGTTCAGCGACAGTCCCATAGCGTGGGTCGCCGCAGCCGGTTCAACGCTGACCCGGTGCGCCTCGATCAATGCCAT
>NZ_JAWRXA010000149.1:0-312 GCF_046535275.1 Chryseobacterium sp. SIMBA_029 | reverse complement strand
GCAGCCCAGCCGGAGGACTGCGTGGTGACTGTGACGTCTACCCGCTGGAAGCTTGGCGCCTGCGAGGGGGTGCTGGGGCTTGATGTAGAGCGGGTGCCGGTGCTCGATGCCGGCTGTTCGACGTCGATGAAGGATCCCGCGCCATCGTGTTGGATCGCAATCAACGGAACTGCAAGCCTCGGCTGGGGGTCTGTGGTGCCCTGCACGTTGACCAATTTGTCGGGTACCAGCCAGGCCGATCCCTCGGGTGGAACGGAGATAGTGACGTCCTTTCCGGGTCCTTCCCCTGACGCTCCGGCCTTGTCCGTGAAA
>NZ_JAWRXA010000148.1:0-313 GCF_046535275.1 Chryseobacterium sp. SIMBA_029 | reverse complement strand
AGACAAACTCGCTGCCACCTACGGCATCCGCTTGCCCGGCTGGAAAAGCTCGACGGAAATTGCGGTCAAAGCCATTTTGAAAAATGCGATTTGAGGAGACTGAGATGAAGGGGATCATTCTAGCGGGCGGCACCGGCACCAGGCTTCATCCGATCACCCAGGCGGTGTCGAAGCAGCTGATGCCTGTCTACGACAAGCCGATGATCTACTATCCGCTGACGACGCTGATGCTGGCCGGGATCAACGACATCCTGATCATCACCACGCCGCACGATGTCGAGGCCTTCAAGCGGCTTCTCGGCGACGGTTCGCA
>NZ_JAWRXA010000037.1:0-545 GCF_046535275.1 Chryseobacterium sp. SIMBA_029 | reverse complement strand
GCATTAAATAATGTGTCTGCCAATGCCTTAAATAATGAAAGTCCGAGCGCATCACCCTTTGCACAAAACGGAATTGACGTTTATTATACAAAGAATGCGTTCCCAACTGAAATCAGTACGATATTAAATGTCAATTATTATGATGAATATCCTGTAGGTTCTCCTTCTCAGCCTTCACAAATACAAAATCAGACAACTTTAGCACCTGTTGCAACGACGATTGTTTCCAACGGATTAAGCTCAGTCAGAAGTACTAAAACACTTCCAACAGCAAGTTATACCAAGAATATTGAAAATGACAGCTGGTCGTCTGCATTTATTTGGTATGATACATCGGGAAGGGTTGTTGGAACGTATGGTAAAAATCATTTGGGAGGTTTTACCCGTACAGAAGCGATACTTGACTTTTCGGGGGAGACAAAAGAGTCTTACACGTATCATTCTAAAGATACTTCTTCTGCACAGGTGACCATAAAAAACAGGTATACATACAGTCCTCAAAATTTCTTGTTGAAACATTATCAGCAGATTGGTTCCAATATGGA
>NZ_JAWRXA010000147.1:0-315 GCF_046535275.1 Chryseobacterium sp. SIMBA_029 | reverse complement strand
CGCGCTTTAAAAGAAGCCGGAATTGAAATTCTGGACAATAGAGTGGCTCAAGATCACGTTATTAATTTTATCAACGATAATAATGTGGATGTTCTTCTTGTAAGAAGTGCAACGAAAGTGAGACAAGACCTGATTGATGCATGCCCAAACCTTAAAATTATAGGGCGAGGAGGCATCGGAATGGATAATATTGATGTTGAATATGCAAAAAGCAAGGGTATAAAAATAATAAATACACCTACTGCATCCTCAAAATCTGTAGCAGAATTGGTATTTGGACATTTCCTTTCATTGGCAAGATTCCTTCACGAATCA
>NZ_JAWRXA010000146.1:0-316 GCF_046535275.1 Chryseobacterium sp. SIMBA_029 | reverse complement strand
AACTTTTCCATCAGAATAAATAATTTGAAAATCATAACTAAAACCGTCTACCGTAGGATATTTAGGATAAACATCTTTTTTATCTTCTATTGGAATAGAATTAATTAGCAAATTCAAAGTACTAGCTTCTTCTTGAGTGAGCTTGTATGCAGACGTTTTGGGTTGAAGATAATCCAAATAGTATTGTTGGGTAGCTTTATCAATACTATCTTTTTGATATTTTGAATACCCTGTCTTGGATGGTGGTGGTGGAGGAGGTATTGATATTTTTTTTGAACCAATTCTCTTTAGAATTAACAATTGATTTGAACTATTG
>NZ_JAWRXA010000036.1:0-549 GCF_046535275.1 Chryseobacterium sp. SIMBA_029 | reverse complement strand
AATCAGCACCATATCCTTTTTTGGAAATACTCGGAAATAATGGGCTTATAAAGGCGTATTCCCATTCTTTTTCCAACATATTATAGGCTGTAATGTCATGCACAGAGGTTGAAATAATATTTTCAGTCATCCATGTCTTGTACTTGCCTTGCCTTCGATCTTCTTCTCTAAAATGAAATCTGGAAATATTGTAATCTTTTCCAACCTCATAATGAGTATGCAAAATCAATTGAGCGGAAAAAGAGTCATCAATGCTGTTTATAAAACCCGTCATCTCTTCTCTATTGATCCAGGGCTTTCTGATATGAAGCAGATCCAGGCCCTCATTAAACATTTGATTAATAATCTCAGGTTCATTGGGAATTATTGTTTCAGGAGTGATAACAAGGATCATATATAAATTTCCTTTCCTTTTTCGATAAACTCTTGTGATTTATCCAGCATTCCTTGTTCTGCAGACTCTCTAATTTCCTGCGTAATCTTCATGGAGCAGAACTTTGGCCCGCACATAGAACAGAAATGGGCAATTTTTGCTCCGTCAGCAGGAAG
>NZ_JAWRXA010000145.1:0-316 GCF_046535275.1 Chryseobacterium sp. SIMBA_029 | reverse complement strand
CATACTGCCTTTGAGGAAATCGCACGCCAGGCGCTGGCGCTGGACGTGGTGCAACGTGAGAAAGAGCGCTCCCCGGCGCTCAAGCTGTCAATCCTGAGCGAGTATGTGAAGGAACTGGCCGCGCGTATTGAGGTGTTGGAATTGCAGCCTTTGCCCCGTACTCGCCGCCGCGTGGCTGACTTTGACGCCATCGAGTAAAGCGCAACGCGCAATGCCCAGACGCGCAGTAAATACCCGGTAGAACGTTAGTCATGTTCCGTTCTCCGTGGATAGAGGTATAGAAAAAAAGCCCCGCCTGGTTTGTGCCAGTGCGGGG
>NZ_JAWRXA010000144.1:0-316 GCF_046535275.1 Chryseobacterium sp. SIMBA_029 | reverse complement strand
CTACAGAACTTGTATCATGAATCCCAACCGCACACCAAAGCCCAAACTGTTCCTGTGAAAGATTCAGCAAGTGTCCAATAGCCGGATAAACGAATAAAGCAATGGAGTTTAACGTAAAAACAATGGCTAATGCCAGGGAAATTTGTTTTGTGCTGGGTTTAATAATAGGAGAAACAGCAGCAATGGCACTTCCTCCACAAATTGCGGTACCGGCAGAAATAAGATAAGAAAGAGGTCTTTCAAGTTTAAATACTTTTCCTAAAATGTATCCCAAAAGCATTACTGTAACAATACTTACCACTGTTAGCATCAATCC
>NZ_JAWRXA010000143.1:0-317 GCF_046535275.1 Chryseobacterium sp. SIMBA_029 | reverse complement strand
CATGCTGCGCACCGAACTTGCTCAGGCCATTGGCGAGCCGTCCAATACGTTCATGCAGCGTCGAATAGGACATGCGCATCTGCCCGCGGTAGACGATTTGCTGGTCACGCGCCTGAACGAGCGATGTGTGTAGCAACTGCTTGACCAGCAACGGATAGTCGTAGGCGGATGGTGTTGTATCAGTGAACTGGTCGTGCATTTGCGTCTCCGTGGCACAGACAACTGTTGGCGGCCTGACTCGCCACATTGGCCGGTGGCGTCTGCATTAACAAACCTTTCTGGTGCAGATGGCGGCAGGATCCACTTGCATGAATGAC
>NZ_JAWRXA010000142.1:0-317 GCF_046535275.1 Chryseobacterium sp. SIMBA_029 | reverse complement strand
CCGCTCATATTTGCCGCGAAAAACCTTCGTCTGGGCATAGGCGCGCACAACGCCCGCGACCGAATTCCGGTCAGCGATCCCAATACCGGAAAGGCCGAGAATGGCCGCCTGAGTGACGATCTCCTCGGGCCTGGAAGCCCCTTCCAGGAAGGAAAAGTTCGTTCTGGCGCCGATTTCGAAAAAGGCCGGTGTCATGCGAAAACTCCATGCATGAACCATTGCGGCATATCCGGTCCGTAGTGACCTTCGCGATAGATCCAGAAGCGATAGCCTTGCTCGTCCTCGACGCTGAAATAATCACGCTCCTTGGCATCCAC
>NZ_JAWRXA010000141.1:0-318 GCF_046535275.1 Chryseobacterium sp. SIMBA_029 | reverse complement strand
CTCCACTCCCATGTATCTTTTGGCAAGAGTAATCAAGTCCATGGGAATCAAAATGGTACTTTCCGGAGAAGGTTCAGACGAACTGTTAGGAGGGTATCTATACTTCCACAAAGCGCCCAATGCTAAGGAATTCCATGATGAAACAGTAAGAAAGCTAGGAAAGCTTCACCTTTATGATTGTTTAAGAGCCAACAAGGCCTTAATGAGCTGGGGAATAGAAGGCAGAGTTCCTTTCCTTGACAAAGAATTTATGGATATCGCCATGACCATTAACCCCAAAGACAAAATGATCAATGTTTCTGAGGGAAAAATTGAAAA
>NZ_JAWRXA010000140.1:0-319 GCF_046535275.1 Chryseobacterium sp. SIMBA_029 | reverse complement strand
GCAGAAACCATGGCGGTCAGGTCGTTGACGTGAAGACGCAGGTCACGGATGCTGCTTCGGCGGGAAAGCTGATCGCGTCCAAGAACGGGCAAATCGTCGTGCCGCCGCTCGGCGTGGTGGCGCCGACGTCCCAGCAGTTACTCGCCAATGCCAGCTGCCCCAACGGGAACTGGACCAAGCAGCTTACCGCGGGCCCCACCCTCGCGAATTTCGTCTATACGATCACCTTCGCGGGCTTCAGCGGGCCTTATTTCAGCCTCGTGGGTCCTTGATTGACGTGGCACAGGCTTCGGCACATTCCACTGAACGGGAAGACCCC
>NZ_JAWRXA010000139.1:0-320 GCF_046535275.1 Chryseobacterium sp. SIMBA_029 | reverse complement strand
GCTATCCATCTTCATCCGGTACGCTTATAGATTATGATGATAATGGGAATATGACCAGTCAAAAAGATAAAGGAATAATAAAAATAAAGTACAACCATCTTGATTTGCCATCTGCTGTTATTTATGATGATACTTATATTATACGGGATCGTTTTTTGGGAGATACTGAAAAAAATGTTAATACACAATATACGTACAGAGCAGACGGAACCAAACTGAAGGCGGAGTACTCCTATTTTTCTTCCAAAAGCCAAATAGAGCTGAAAAAAATCACTGAATACCTCGATGGCTTCCAATATGAAAATGGTGTTTTGCAGTTT
>NZ_JAWRXA010000138.1:0-321 GCF_046535275.1 Chryseobacterium sp. SIMBA_029 | reverse complement strand
ATATCTGCATTTTGGGAAAATTGAACTACACTTGGAAGAAATTTCTCAAGCCAGTTTCTTCCGTTCCAGTTTAAGATGGCAACAGCCAGTTTTTTCTGCATGTAAATCTATTTTTTTTCAGAATCATAGGTTTTAATAGAATCCTGATACTTCCACTTTCTGTGTGACCAAAGATAGTTATCCGGATGTTTATGTAAAGTGTTTTCCAGCATTTTGTGGAACTTCTTTACCACTTCATGTTCTGTAAACTTTTCATTGTCCGGATATATTCTATAGTAGTTGACCTGATAATAGCCACGTTTTACTTTCTTCATTTCGCAG
>NZ_JAWRXA010000137.1:0-321 GCF_046535275.1 Chryseobacterium sp. SIMBA_029 | reverse complement strand
AGGGCCAGTGTCGTAGTCCTGACCACAAGCGGCGCCTGCTGGATCTCCGGCCGCCCCCTTTTCGGCCAATGCCGTCATTGGGATGGGCGGGGTTCTACATCAGCAATGTGGCAGATTGCCGACGGTGACCGCGTCAAGCAGGCTGACCGCATTTTCCTGCATCGGTGAACTCACACTCCCGACCCTGAACGGGCGGTCTTTGGCAAATGTCGAATGGCCCTTCATTCGCCCACAGCGGACCATCAGATGAAGTCACTTCACAGATTGGACCGCTGACCCGTCTGCCCCGGCAGCGGAGAGGAATGTGGCGGTGATGCCACG
>NZ_JAWRXA010000136.1:0-322 GCF_046535275.1 Chryseobacterium sp. SIMBA_029 | reverse complement strand
ACAACATTTTTTACCTGCCCATTCTCATAAAACTCCTTGCAGGACCCTTCCTGCAATCCATCCTTATATCCACAAGGTTTCTGTGCCAACATACTGATGGAAACAGAGAAAAATAATAGAAAAATGTATTTCATAGCTATTTTTATTTCAAAAATAGTAAAATACTTATATTTGATCTCAAAAATATACTATGAAAAAACTATTGACCTTATTTATACTGACAATTACCTTTATATATTCAAAGGCACAGAACACCTATTATCCACAAGCTTTTTTTGATAAAAAACTAGCCAGAGATATGCTTGCATTCGGGAACTCTACC
>NZ_JAWRXA010000135.1:0-322 GCF_046535275.1 Chryseobacterium sp. SIMBA_029 | reverse complement strand
ATTTGCCTATTCTTGTGCTCTATTAACGGTTTGCTAATGGAAAACAGACTGCCACCATCCGATAAAGATTTTGTGGAAAACCTTATTCCACAACGTGCTCCTTTTGTAATGGTAAATGAGTTATTAGAATATTCTGAAAACCACCTCATCTCGGGATTTGAAGTAAAGGAAGACAACCTGTTTATTCAGGATGGTTCTTTTCAGGCTTCCGGACTTATTGAGCACCAGGCACAAAGTGTAGCCCTGCATACAGGTTACAAGTATTATCTGCTTGGAAAAGATGCTCCTACTGGATATATCGGAGCCATTAAATCCTTTGAGG